>NZ_JBSRZF010000002.1:0-423116 GCF_054057335.1 Pseudomonas sp. TE3786 | reverse complement strand
GGCTCCAATAGAGAGGAGATCTCTACACGCTTCGGACCGGGAAACTCTGACCCTATCCCAACCCGCTCGCCGGGCTCCAATAGAGAGGAGATCTCTACTCGCTTCGGACCGGGAAACTCTGACCCTATCCCAACCCGCTCGCCGGGCTCCAATAGAGAGGAGATCTCCACACGCTTCGGACCGGGAAACTCTGACCCTATCCCAACCCGCTCGCCGGGCTCCAATAGAGAGGAGATCTCCACACGCTTCGGACCGGGAGCCTCTGACCCTATCGCCCCAGCTACCCAACGACGTCGCCTCAGCGATATTCCTGAGGAGAGCGAACCGGACGGCAGTTCAACCGCATCAAGGCGCTCATCCAGCCAGGACTCGCAGGCGTCCGCTGAGACTGGAGCCAGAGGAAAAGCAGAGGAGTCGGACGCGGCCTCTGTCGCTAGCAGGGGGTCGGACGAAACGGAACTGCCGCCCTACTCGCGCTCGCGCGCCAATACGGAAAGGTCGGATGCCTCCGACACGTCCTCAGTAACGAACAAGTCTGATCTTTCCGACTCGAAATCAACATTGAGCGATGCAGATCAAGCGCAGGCCCGCACAAACAACATGTCGTTCGATTCGGACGCCGAGTCACAGTCCCTCAAGGCAGGTCAGTCGTCGTCAAGTTCGAGCGCGTCCGACGCCTCGGGTAGGTCCATACCTGAGCCGGATTACGATGGAGCACGCCCCTATGGCAGCTCATCGGACTACGCCTCTATCGATGAGATAGCGCCGAAGAAGACTGAGCCGAGCTCTTCGAGCCCGACCAAGAAATCATCGGACTACGCCGATATCGATCAGGTAACGCCGAAAAAAGCTGAGCCACCATCCTCAAGCGCAGATGTCGAGGAGCCTATTTATGCCGTTGTGAATAAGAAAAAAGCCAAGCCGGACGACCCGACTCCAACCTCCGCCAAGCCCGATCCGGATGCCCAAACTTCACGGCCAGACGCAAACAAGCAGGCCGATGACCCGGTACGGCTGGAGGACATATTGATAACCGAGAAAAGTAAAGATCAAATCCGCCGTACATTGAATCTGGACAAACTGACGGACGAGCAACTGAGCAAGCTCGGTTTGAAAAGGGAGGATCTGCCAGCGCAGCCCGCAGAAGGATCGGCAAGCGATGACTGGATTCGCTTCGCATGGCGCCCAACCAACGAGTTGACCAATGACCAGTTGATCAAACTTGGCTGGAAAAAGGGTGAGCTTGCGCCGGACTATGACAACGCTCCGCCAAAAACAGATCTGCCCTCACAGTCCGCAGCAGGAACGGCTGACGACGACTGGATTCGCTTCGCGTGGCGCCCAACCAACGAGTTGACCAATGACCAGTTGATCAAACTTGGCTGGAAAAAGGGTGAGCTTGCGCCGGACTATGACAACGCTCCGCCAAAAACAGATCTGCCCTCACAGTCCGCAGCAGGAACGGCTGACGACGACTGGATTCGCTTCGCGTGGCGCCCAACCAACGAGTTGACCAATGACCAGTTGATCAAACTTGGCTGGAAAAAGGGTGAGCTTGCGCCGGACTATGACGACGTTCCGCCAGCTGAACCCAAACCGGACAACGACACTACCTCCCTAGCACCCACCGAACCGCCAGTGGACTACCCCGACGGGGCTGGGGACAACGCCGCTGACGCTACCAAGCAAACGCCACGGGTGCGTCCGTGCCCAGTCTCAACACCGGGAACGCCAGCACCGGGCCCCTGCACAACGCCGGAGCAATAACGGCAAATCGCAGGCACAAAAAAGGGCTGGTATCACCAGCCCTTTTTTATTTTGCCGCTGGGCCCATCAGGCCGGCTGTTTGGCATAGCGCGCCAGTTGCGCATCCTTGCTCATTACATCCAGGGTGTTGGCCAGCACCTGTTCGCTGGTGACATCGGCCTTGGAGAAAATGCTGTCGAAGTTGGCGTGGGTGACCTGGGCGAAATGCTCGCGGTCGGCTTTTTCCACACCCAGCAAGGTGGCGTAGGCATCCAGCGCTTCGCCCTGGCCCTGGGCCATGTCTTCGGCAATGGAGTCGAGCATGCCGTTCATGGCCAGCATCGAGCGGCCGCCGTAGCCGAGTTTGACGTGGGAGTCGCAACCATTGGTGCCGGAGGTCAGACCGAACGTGGCGTTGCCCGAGGTGCCGTTGGTGGTGGTGGCCAGCAGGTGAGGGGCCAGCCCGCGCTGACCTTCGAACAACATATTGCCCCAGCCGCAACCGCCACCGCCGGCCTGATCGGCCTGGGCGGCGAAGCTGGTAGCGCCAAGAATCGCCAGAGTCAAAACTTTGCCAAGCAGTCGCTTATCCATGGTCTGCGCTCCGCAGTTATTTGTTGTAAAACGCTCTTGCAGCTTTGGTGACACATCCCCCCCTGTCAAACCGACGCCGGACGACCGGTAGGCTTGGCACACCGCCAACGCCGGTGGCACCATGCCTGCCGCACTCAGCCTGAGCCCTGCCGTCTGTGTTTGCCCTTCTGCCGCTTCAGCGATTTCTTCTCTTTGTATTGGCCATGCTGGCCCTGACCGGCTGCGAACGGCCGCCCGCCATAGCCCTGGATCAGCAGGTGTATATCTGGCAGCGGCAATGGCGCCCGGCCCATGCCCAGGCCCTGGCAGACAGCCGTGCAGACTTCTCCACCCTGCGGGTGCTGGCCGCCCAGGCACACCCGGAGGAAGGCTGGATTCAAGCGCGCATCGACAGCGAGCTGCTGCGCCAGGATGGCCGGCCGCTGATTGCCGTGATCCGCCTCGACGGCCAACTGCCACGCCTGGACAACAGCGCCATCCGCCAACACCTGCAAAGCATTGTGCGCATCTGGCAGGCCAGTGGCCTGAACCTGCGCGGCGTGGAAATCGACCATGACTGCGCCAGCGCCCGTCTGCCCGCCTACGCGGCGCTGCTGCAGGAAATTCGTAGCGAGTTGCCGGCCGAGCTGAGCCTGAGCATCACCGCCCTGCCCGCCTGGCTAAGCAGCCCGGCACTCAAGACGTTGCTGGCAAAGGTGGACGGTTCAGTGCTGCAAGTGCATGCGGTCAATCGCCCCGAGGCCGGGCTGTTCGATGCCAGGCAGGCCGAACGTTGGGCCCGCGCCTATGCCCGGCTCAGCGGCAAACCCTTTCTGCTCGCTCTGCCTGCCTATGGGGCGGCGCTGACGGCCGATGGCGCGGTGGAAAGCGAAGTGCCGTTGCGCCAGGGCGGTGGCCGCCAGGAGTTGCAGGCCGAACCGGCGCAGGTAGCGGAACTGCTGCGCACTCTGGATAACTCGCCCGTGCCGCAGTTGGCCGGGCTGATATGGTTTCGCCTGCCGCTGGCCGGTGATCGCCGCGCCTGGCCGCTGGTTACCCTGCAGGCCGTCATGCATCGACAAGCGCTGCACAGCGACGTGCAGGTGACGGTGCAGCAACAAGCCGATGCAAATGCCGAGCTGTATGAATTGCGCCTGACTAACCCAGGCAATCTGCCCGCCGCGTTGCCGCCACACCTGAGCAATGCCAGCGCCAGCTGCCAAGCCGGTGACGGGGCCCAGGGCTATCGCCTGCAACGCGCGGCCAATAGTCTCGAATTTGTTCGCCAACAGCCCGGCCAGTTGGCCGCCGGCCACAGTCGCGCCCTGGGTTGGTTGCGCTGCTCACAGCTGGATCAAGGAGGATTTCGTGTCACGCCTTAATTTGCCTCGCTATTTGCTCGCCATTGCCGTGGCTGCGGTCATGGTTTCGCCCGTGGCCCTGGCCTGCGGACCGGACTATCCCATGCGCCTATTGCGCGACCGGGCCTACAGCCTGGCGGACCTGCCGGAAGGCAACTTCAACTTTGAGGCCAGCCGCCTGGCCATCGATACGCCCGCGCTGAAACAAGCGGCCAGCTACGACAGCGAAAGCCGCTGGGATGCCAACCAAAGCCGTTACCTGGAAGAACTCGAGGTAGCCGAGCCCCAGGGCCTGAGCGCCGAGCAACTGGCCAGGGTGCGCCAACTGCGCCAGCTCAACGACCCGCTGCAGGCCGAGCAGGCCGGCGCCGAACTGCCCGCCGAGTTGCGCCTGTACACCGCCGGCGCGGTGGCCTTTGCCCAGCTGGACGACGTCCGCGCCCAGGCCTATTTCCGTCGAGTGCTGGCCTTGCCCGAGGGCGAACGGCAACTGCGTGGCATTTGGGCCGCGTACTCCCTGGGGCGCAGTCTGGCCCGCAGTGCCGATGGAGCGCGGGCCGCGGAACTAAATGAAGTGCAAATCGGCGAGGCCCGCCAAGCCGATCTGCAGGCAGCCAAACAGGCCTTCCAGCTCACCCGCCAGCTCGCCCTGGCCGGTGCCAGTGACCCCATGGAACTGGGCATCGCCAGCCTCGGCGAAGAAGCGCGGCTGGAACTGGATGCCGGCAACTGGTCGGCGGCTATTCCGCTGTATGCCAGTCAGCTGAAACTGGGGTCCACCACCGGCTACAGCTCGATGAAGCAGTTGGCCGTGCAATTGACGCAAATGCCTGAGGCCCAACTGGCACCGCTGCTGCAGCAACTGCCGGTGCAGCAATTGCTTACGGCCTATCTGGTCACCCATTCCGGCTGGTCCTATGGCGATCAGCCGAGCGGCGAGAAAGCCCTGGTGCAACTGCTGCAACGCAATGCCATCGTCACCCTGGCCAACGCTGATCGCCTGGCCGCCCTCAGCTATCAATTTGGCGACTACGCCGCCACCGCCACCCTGCTCGAACATGCGGCCGACACCGGTATGACCTGGTGGCTGCGGGCCAAGATGGCCTTGCGCAATGGCGATAACGCCGGTGCCCAGGCCGCCTATGCCAAGGCCGCGCAAGCCTTTCCCGAAGACGAAAGCTGGGGCTGGCGACGGGACTACGATTGGAATGGCGAAACCCTGAAACCGCGCTGCCGGGTCGAGGGCGAAGGTGCCATTCTGGCCTTGCAACGTGGCGATTATCTGGAAGCGTTCGAGGCTCTGTATCGCAGCGGCTATATCTATTGGGCCGACACCGCCGAAGTGGCCGAGCGGGTGTTGAGCACCGACGAGCTGAAAACCTTCGTGGATGCCCAGGTGCCGGCACCGCCTGCGATTGCCACGCCGCCCGATCCCTTCACCTATCAACCGCGCCCGGTGGCGGCCGAGTTGCGCCAACTGCTGGGTCGCCGCCTGTTGCGCGAGGGGCGCTACGACGAGGCACCGGCCTACTTCTACGAACTCAGTCTGCAAGCCGCCGCCCGCGACTATGGCCAGGCCCGCAAGGCCGCCGCCGCACGCTGGAGCGACAGCGGCAAAGCCGAAGCGCTGTACCAGGCCGGCAAGCTGGCCCGTCACCAGGGTTTGGAGTTGCTCGGCTATGAGATGTCGCCCGACTTTGCCTGGTTCGACGGTTTGTACAGCCTTGAGCGCGTACAAACCCAGGAGCCGGCCGGCCTGCTCAGTCGCGGCGAAGTGGACCGGCAGAACGCCAACCTGGCGCAACCGAACAATCGCTACCACTACCGCTGGGTCGCCGCCGAACTGGGCAGCCAGGCGGCGGATCTGCTGCCGCCTACCAGTCAGGCCTATGCCGCCACCCTGTGCCAGGCCACCGGCTGGATTCAGTGGAGCGATCAGGCCCTGGCCCGCAGCCTGTACCAGCGCTACGTGGAAAACGGCCCGGCGGTGCCCTGGGCGATCAACTTCGGCAATAACTGCCCAGAGCCCAACTTCGCCAGTGTCGACCGCGACCTCTGGCAACTGCGCCTGGACGATTTGCGCCGCAGCGCCCGCCCCTACAAAGGCTGGCTATTCGGCCTGGCCCTGGTGGGCGGCGTATTGGCGGCTGGATATTGGCGCAAGAAGCGCCGTGTCACAGTTCAACCAACCGACCCATCGCGGGGGCCGTAGCCTTGACTATCTTGACTATAGTGATGGAACGGAACTGCCCTGTTGATATCGGATAGTCACTGCCTACTGGAGCCAACCCCATGAGTGAGTCAACCAACGAGCGTCGGCGCTTTCAGCGTATTGCCTTCGACGCCAGCACCGAGATCGCCCAGGGCGATCAGCGCTGGACGGTTGAACTGCACGACCTTTCCCTCAAAGGCCTGCTGGCGCAGCGCCCGGAAAACTGGAGCGGTGATGCCAGTCAGGCGTTCGACGCCAGCGTGCGCCTGAGCCCGGATGTGTATGTACGTATGGAAGTGGTATTGGCCCGCGACAACAGCGGATTGCTCGGCTTTGAATGCCGGCATATCGACCTGGATTCGATCAGCCATCTGCGCCGGCTGGTGGAGTTGAATCTGGGCGATGAGGATTTGCTGGAGCGCGAGCTGACGTCTTTGGGTGAGGCGTAACGGCGACTAAAAAGCTCGCGGCTAAAGCCCCTCCCACAGGGAACGCCTTTCCATGTGGGAGGGGCTTTAGCCGCGATGGCCTTTACTCGAACAACGCATCCAACGCCTGTTCAAGACGCGTCACGGCAATAATCTGCAACCCCGGCGGAGCTTCTTTCGGGGCATTGCCTTTGGGCACGATGGCGCGTTTGAAGCCATGCTTGCCTGCCTCCTTCAAACGCTCCTGACCACTGGGCACCGGCCGCACTTCGCCGGACAGCCCCACCTCGCCAAACACCAGCAAGTCATGGGGCAACGGCCGGTTGCGCAGGCTGGACATCACCGCCGCCATGATCGGCAGGTCGGAAGCGGTTTCCATCACCTTCACCCCGCCCACCACGTTGAGAAACACATCCTGGTCATGGGTGGGAATGCCGCCGTGGCGGTGCAATACCGCCAGCAACATGGCCAGACGGTTCTGATCCAGGCCCAGAGTTACCCGCCGTGGGTTGGCCAGATGGCTGGTGTCCACCAGCGCCTGCACCTCGATCAGCATCGGCCGAGTGCCTTCCCAGGTGGCCATTACCACACTACCCGGCACCTCTTCTTGAGCGCGGGTAAGAAAGATCGCCGAGGGGTTGGAGACTTCCTTCAACCCCCGGTCGGTCATGGCAAATACGCCCAGCTCATTCACCGCACCGAAGCGATTTTTCACCGCCCGCAGCAAGCGCAGGCGGCCATCGGACTCGCCCTCGAAATACAGCACGGTATCGACCATATGCTCAAGCACCCGCGGCCCGGCCAGGGCACCTTCCTTGGTCACATGGCCGACCAGAAAGATTGCCGTGCCGCTCTGCTTGGCATAACGCACCAGCAAGGCCGCGCTCTCGCGCACCTGGGCGACGCCGCCGGGGGCTGATTGCAGTTGTTCGGTAAAAATGGTCTGGATCGAATCGATCACCATGACCTTGGGTTTTTCCACTTTGGCGGTGGCGATGATCGACTCGATGCAGGTTTCGGTCATCACCTTGAGCTTGTCTTCCGGCAGGCCCAGACGGCGCGCGCGCATGGCCACCTGCTGCTGCGACTCCTCGCCGGTGACATACAGGGCGGGCAGGCGGGTGGCGATATTGCACAGGGTCTGCAGCAGGATGGTGGACTTGCCGATGCCGGGGTCGCCACCGATCAGCACCACCGAGCCATCCACCAGACCGCCACCGAGCACGCGGTCCAGCTCGGCCGAGGCGGTGGAAAAGCGCGGCATTTCTTCCACACTGACTTCGGCCAGGGTTTTCAACTGCGCCTGTTGCCCGGCCCAGCCGGCACGACCGCTGGCAGCGGTTTCGCTACCGACCTCGATCATGCTTTCCACCAGGGTGTTCCAGGCACCGCATTCGCCACACTGGCCGGCCCATTTGGGGAAGGTCGCACCGCACTCGGTGCAGCCATACATACGCTTGGCCTTGGCCATCTCAACCCCCCTCGCCGAAAAGCGCCGATGATAGCTCAGCTACCGACGCCCGTGGCGTATGGCCTGTGCTCCGGCCTTTAGTCGCTACTGGCCTCCTGCAGCCGCCGGGAAATTTCCAGATTGAGCCGCACCCGCTCGTTCTTTAGCGCCTTGAGCGCCCTGTCGTCCATGGCGTGACGCCCGTCCTCGACCTGAAAGATCTGCTTGTCCAGCGCTGAATACTCGGCAGCCAGCCGACTGAATTGCGCATCCTGGCCCAGCAGCCGTTGCAGTTCTTCCTGGAATTCGGGAAATTCCTGATGCAGCGGATGGTGTTCGAGGGTCATGGGCCGTCTCCTGTCGCGGTTGGGGGTGGTGTCTTCTACAGCCTAGACCAGCGGCAACATCGGGGAACACCATTGGCTCGGGCCGGTCATTTGAAGCTGGGAGTGGCTAAAGCGCTGCTCTACACTGCCTCCAACCATTATCAGTAACAGGGAGTCCATCTATGAGCGTACTCAGCGAATTCAAAGCCTTTGCAGTTAAAGGCAATGTCATCGATATGGCGGTCGGGATCATCATTGGCGCGGCGTTCGGCAAGATCGTTTCGTCATTCGTTGGCGACGTGGTGATGCCGCCCATTGGCCTGTTGATTGGCGGAGTGGATTTCTCTGATCTGGCGATTACGCTTAAAGAAGCTGTCGGCGACAAGCCGGCTGTGTTGCTGGCGTACGGCAAGTTTCTGCAGACCTGTTTGGACTTTGTGATTGTCGCGTTTGCGATTTTCATGGGGGTGAAGGCGATCAATAAGCTGCACAAGGAACAGGCCAAGGCACCCCCTGCGCCGACGGCTGAGGTGGTGTTGTTGACGGAGATTCGGGATTTGCTCAAGAGCGAAAACGCTGTGGATAAACAACCACCGCTTTGAGCTGGATAGTGCTTCGACACCACGCGTATTTCTGCGAGATTCTGGGTCCCAGCCTGCGCTGGGACGACGGAGGTTTTAGCGGCCTCCCCCGTCATCCCAGCGCAGGCTGGGATCCAGGTACGGAGGTAAAAAGCCAAGCGCCGTTTACATTCGTTCCAGCACGTTGGCCAACACCCGAATCCCCGGCCGAATCCGCTGCGCATCGATTGCATGAAACCCCAAGCGCATAAAATTCACCGGCACATGCTGCCCAAAGAAAAACTGCGCCCCTGACTCAATCAACACACTCTGCTGCGCCGCCGCCCACGCCAGCTTCTGCGTATCCACGCCCTCCGGCGCCGCCAGCCAAAACGCACTCGCCCCGGGGCTGCCCACATGCTCACACCCCGGCAAGTCTTCCCGCAGCGCCTCACTCAACGTCTCCCGCCGCCGCGCATGTTCCTCACGGAAGCGGCGCAAATGCGCGTCGTAATGCCCCTGGGCAAGAAACTCGGCCAACATGCGCTGGTTGTTCAACGGCGGATGCCGGTACATCAGGCGCCGCAGCGCACGCAGTTCGTCGATCAGTTCGGCATCGGCGACCATATAGCCAATCCGCAACCCCGGCGAAAAGGCTTTGGACAGGCTGCTCAGGTAGATCACTCGGCCATGGCTATCGCTGGCCTTGAGCGCCGGCTGCGGATGGTTGTCGAGGTTCAGCTCGGCGTCGTAGTCGTCTTCGATCAGTATCTGGTCGTGCTCACGGATCTGCCGCAGCAACTGACCACGCCGCCCGGGGCTCATGGCGATGCCGGTGGGCACCTGGTGGCCGGGGGTGACGTACAGGTATTCACAGTCGTTCAACCGGGAGTCGACCACCAGGCCTTCGCGGTCGATGTCTTGCAGCTGCACCTGGGCACCTTGCAGATCAAAGATACTCAGGGCATCGCGAAAACCGGGGTTTTCCACCGCTACTTTCACACCTTTGCCCATCAGCAAGGTGGCCAGTAGATACAAGGCGTTTTGCGAACCGAGGGTGACCAGAATTTCATCCGCGCGCGCCCAGATGCCGCGTTTGGGTAGCACGCGGGTGCGCAGTTGTTCGATGAGCATTTCATCGTCACGGTCGAAGCGGTCGCGCAGCCAGCCCTGGTCGCGTTCGCTGCGCAGGGTATTGCGCGAGACTTCACGCCAGCGCTCCAGGGGAAACAGGTCGCGAATCGGTTGGCCGTAAACGAAGGGATAGGTGAAACCCGGCCAGTTGCTCGGGCGCAGCACGCCATGCTTCAGGCTGGGCTGCATCTTGAAGCGCGCAGCCCAATTCGGTGCACGTTCGCTGCTGCTGTCGTCGTTGTGTTCGGGTTGGCGCTGCGGCGTCATGCGCAGCACGCTGTCGTCGAAGTCGGCACCGCAGTAGTCCGGGTGCAGGTAGTAACCACTGCGCGGGCGACTGACCAGGTAGCCGTTGTCCAGCAGGCTTTCGTACACCAGGGCCACGGTGTTGCGGGAAATGGAGAGCTGCTGGGACAGCTTGCGACAGGAGGGCAATGGCTCGTCCGCGGGGAAACCACCACCGAGAATGGTCGACACCAGCGACTCGCGCAGTTGCTCCTGAAGGCCGCGCTGCTGGTCGAAATCCAGATGAAACAGGTGATCGATCATGGTGGCTCCACATACTTGCCGACCGATGAACTTTGCAAGTACCGCGCCACCCATTTCTGGCTTCAGACTGGCCAGTCGAATGGCCAGAACTGCCCCTATCGCCTCGCTTCCGGGCGTCTCTATGGTTGGTCCCAGCCAACTGAAAAAGCCCCTGGAGCAGCAAAGATGAAGCACACGAACAACGGTTCGCTGGCCCTCAAATCGCTTGGCCTGTTGCGCAAGCTGACCCTCGCCACCCTAGTACTCAGTGCCCCATTTGCCCACGCCGACCTCGACGACGTGAAGAGCAAAGGCGTGCTCACGGTCGCCACCGAAGATGACTACGCGCCGTTCAACTACATAGTCGACGGCAAGCCCGAGGGCTTTCACAAAGAGCTGCTGGAAGACCTGGTCGCTTACGCCAAGGAACAGAAAATCGATGTGAAGCAGGACATCCTGCCCTGGACCGGGCTGCTCGCTTCGGTGTCGTCCGGCCAATACGACGTAGCCTTCACCGGCGCCCTGGTCACCGACGAGCGCCTGCGGGTGTTCAACTTCACCCCACCGTTTGCCAGCGCCCAGCACTATTACGTAAAGCGCGCCGACGACAAGAGCCTCAGCGATATCGCCAGCCTGTGCGGCAAAACCGTCGGCGTGCAAGCCGGTAGCGCCCTGCTGGCGCGCCTGCCCGAGCTGAAAGCAATGATGAAAGAACAAGGCTGCGAGATGGGCAAAGTGGTCGAGTACCAATCCTACCCAGAGGTCTACGCGGATCTGGCCAACGGCCGTCTGGACTACGCCGTCAACGCCTTGATCTCGGTGAACGACCTGATCAAAACCCGCGGCGATACCTTCGCCAAAGGCATCGCGGTTTCCGGCCCCGGTTTTGCTGCCTGGCCGATGCCAAAAAACAGCCCGGAGCTGCTCAAGTTCCTCACCGGATTTATGGACAAGGTTCGCGCCAACGGCCGTCTGGCTGCCCTGCAAACCAAGTGGTTCGGCGAGGCCTTCGCGGATATGCCGAAAGAGCCGATCACCAATGTTGAGCAGTTCCACAAACTGGCTGGGATGTAAGCCCCTACACCGTCGTCCCAGCGGGCTGGGACCCAGAATTGCCCGGCGAGCGCCGTTCTCCTGACAGATTCTGGATCCCAGCCTGCGCTGGGATGACGGGGGGCTGGTTTGGGACTCGTATCCAAAGCCTCCCCCTCTCACACCTGGCCCCCGCTTTGCTTCTGTTTCCCCCAAGCCTTGCAAACCACTCACGGTCTGGCTCGCATAAACCCCGTTTTGAATAAGGAGCCGAGGCATGAACGGTCAAGCCTGGTTGTTGCTGTTGGAAGGTGCCTGGACCACCTTGTGGCTGTGCGGCATCGCCATTTCCATCGGTGTGGTATTGGGTCTTGGCGTGGCGCTGCTGCGCATGGCCAGGATCCCTTTTGTCGATCAGATTCTGGTGTTGTATATCAGCCTGGCCCGCGCCACGCCGCTGGTGACCTTTGTGCTGTTCCTGTTTCTGTCGGCACCGATGTTTGGCATCAATATGAACCGCAACACCGCCGCCATTGTGGCCATGACCCTGAACACGGCGGCCTTCAATGCCGAAATCTGGCGCGCGGCGTTTATCAGTTTCTCCCGCGATCAGCGTGAAGCAGCGCTGGCCTGTGGCATGACCGGCGGGGTGTTTTTCCGCCGCATCATGTTGCCGCAGATGATCACCAGCAGTCTGCCCGGCCTGGTCAACGAGATGTCGTTTCTGATCAAGGGCAGCCCGGCCATTGCGGTGATCGGCATCGTCGACCTGACCCGGGTGACCAACCGTATTTCCGCTGTCACCTACGAGCCCTTGCCGCCGATTCTCTGCGCTGCCTTGCTGTACATGCTGATCATCAGCGTGCTGCTCAAGCTGCAGGCCATGGCGGAAAAGAAAGCCAACCGTCTGGCCATGTGAAGGGAGGCTGCCATGACTGAATGGACGATTTTATGGGAAGCCCGCGAGACCTTCGTCAACGGCCTGCTCGGCACCTTGTTGCTGTTCGTGCTGTCAACGCTGTGCGCGTTCGTGCTGGGCTGTCTGGCGGTGTACCGCCTGGAAGAAGGCGATCGTTTTTCGACGGTGATTCGCGGCTTGATAAACCTGATGCGTACCCTGCCGTTTCTGATCCTCGCCTACCTGCTGTACTACGGCCTGCCGCAATTGGGCCTGCGCATGGACGCCTGGACCGCCGGTTTTATCAGCCTGATCATTTATCACGCAGCCTACTTCGCCGAGATCCTGCGCGGCAGCCGCCTGGTCATGCCCGAGGGCTATGTGGAAGCGGCCAAGGCCCATGGCTTTACGCCGGGGCGGCTGTTCTGGCGGATCATTCTGCCGCAGTTGGTGATCAAGACCCGGCCACTGCTGGGCAACCAGTTGATCATCGCCCTCAAGGACACTGCATTCCTGACCATTATCACCGTGCAGGAACTGACCGCCGCCGCCAACTCGGCGCAGTCCACCTATTTCATTCCTACCCAGGCCTTTGTGCTGGTGATCATCCTCTATTGGCTGATCAGCATCTGCCTGGAACTGGCACTCAAATGGGCCGCCCGCTTCGGCGCCAAACGAGGTTTTGATTATGTCTGACGTAGCCCCTGTAAACGTTGCTGCGCCGGCAGTCAGCATCAAGCGCATGTCGAAAAGCTTTGGCGATATCGAGGTGCTGCGCGATATCGATCTGGAGGTGCACAAAGGTCAGGTGGTCAGCGTGCTGGGCTCCAGCGGCTCGGGCAAATCCACCATGCTGCGCTGCATCAACTGGCTGGAGGTACCTGATCGCGGCACCATTCATATCGCCGGTCAGCGCATCGGCGTCAACGAAGCCGCCGCGCGGGAAATGAACAACAAGGAACTGGCCACCCTGCGCGCCAAGACCGGCATGGTGTTCCAGGGTTTCAACCTGTGGCCACACCTGACGGTGATCCAGAACGTGATGGAAGCGCCCATCTACGTAAAGGGCATGACCAAGGACCAGGCCCGCGCCATCGCCGAACAGCTGCTGGAAAAAGTCGGCATGAGCGAGCGCAAAGACGCCTATCCCTTTACCCTGTCCGGCGGGCAGAAACAGCGGGTGGCCATTGCCCGCGCGCTGGCCATGAGCCCGGAAGTGATATTGTTCGACGAACCCACCTCAGCCCTGGACCCCGAGCGGGTCGGTGAAGTGCTGCAGGTGATGAAGAACCTGTCGAGCGAGGGCTACACCATGATCGTGGTCACCCACGAAATGGAATTCGCCCGCGCCGTGTCGGACCAGGTGGTGTTTCTGGAAAAGGGCCTGATCATCGAAAAGTCGGCGCCCGACAAATTCTTCAGCAACCCGGAAACCGACCGGGTGCGCAAATTTCTCGAGCTGTCGAACTGACCGCTCCATCAAGTCGCCGTGAAGACGAGGTAAACATGAGCAAGGTGGTATTTATCACAGGGGCAACATCGGGCTTTGGCCGGGCTACCGCACGGCGTTTTGCCGAAGCGGGCTGGTCCCTGGTGTTGAGCGGTCGTCGCGAAGAGCGCCTGGTAGAACTGCAAAAAGAACTGGGTGCCAAGGTGCCGGTGCATATCGCGGTACTGGACGTGCGTGATGCCGCCGCCGTGCAGAAAATGGTCGACGATTTGCCTGAGGGCTTTCGCAATGTGCGCAGCCTGATCAACAACGCCGGCCTGGCGCTGGCACCGGAACCCGCGCAAAAGGTGGCCCTGGAAGACTGGCACACCATGATCGACACCAATATCACCGGGCTGGTCAACGTGACCCATGCGGTGTTGCCGAAGCTGCTGGAAACCGGTGCGGGCGCGAGCATCGTCAATATCGGTTCGGTGGCCGGCGAGTGGCCGTATCCGGGTGGCCATGTGTATGGCGCCAGCAAGGCGTTCGTTAAACAGTTCAGCTACAACCTGCGCTGCGACCTGATCGCCACTGGCGTGCGGGTTACCGATATTGCCCCGGGCATGGCCGAAACCGAGTTCACCCTGGTGCGCACCAAGGGCAATCAGGCGGCGTCGGATGCCATGTATGGCACCACTACACCATTGAGCGCTGAGGATATTGCCGAGCAGATCTACTACGTCGCCAGCTTGCCGGACCATATCAACATCAACCGGCTGGAGATCATGCCGAGTCGGCAGGCGTGGTCCGCGTTTGCGGTCGACCGCGACAAGTGATCGGTGTGGCTGCGCGTCGGCAGTGCTGCGTTAAAAACGGTTTTTAAATGCTCATGGGCTACAGCCCACTGCGCTTGAAAAACCGTTTTTGCCTTGCACTGCTCTAGCTCGCTCACACCGGGTGCCATCTTTTAAAGAGCATCGCAGCTGACCGGAGCCTTTGATCTAGCGGTTAATGCGCCTGCTCGGTGCGCTTCTTGTGCACGGCACCCGGCTCATGGTGCTCGTCCGCTTCCACAATCGGTACTTCCTTGCCATCACAGTCGAACAGTTTGCCGTCGCGAACAAAGTCGCCGTCGTTGAGGCAGGCGATATCGCGGTAGCGCACGGTGCGGTCGCTGGCGGCAACGAAGACCGACTGCTGGTCGGAGTTGCCGGCCCGCAGGTGGTTGAACAGCAGGTTGAGCAGAATGGCCATGATCGCCGCCGAGCTGATGCCGGAGTGGAAGATGGTTTCAAACCAGCCCGGGAAGTGGTGGTAGAAGGTCGGCGCGGCAATGGGGATCATGCCGAAACCGATCGAGGTGGCGACGATGATCAGGTTCATATTGTTGCGGTAGTCCACCTGCGCCAGGGTGCGGATACCACTGGCAGCCACAGTACCGAACAGCACCAGGCCGGCACCACCGAGCACTGCGGTCGGCACGGCCGCGACCAGGCGGCCCATCACCGGTAGCAAGCCGAGGGTCACCAGAATCAAACCGGCGGTGGCGACCACGTAGCGACTTTTCACCCCGGTGACAGCCACCAGGCCGACGTTCTGCGCAAACGCACTCTGGGTGAAAGAGCCGAACAGCGGTGCCAGGGCGCTGGAGATCATATCGGCGCGCAGGCCGTTGCCCAGGCGTTTGGAGTCGACCTTGGTGTCGATGATTTCGCCCACGGCAAGAATGTCTGCCGAGGTCTCCACCATGGTCACCACAATCACGATCAGCATCGACAGAATGGCGGCGACCTGAAAGGTCGGCATGCCGTAGTGCAGCACCGCCGGGGCGGCCATCAGCGGGCCGTCCAGTACGCGGGAGAAGTCGGCCATGCCCAGCGCGGTGGCGCCCAAGGTGCCGATGATGATTGCCAGCAGAATCGACAGGCGCGAGATGCTCGCACTGCCCAGCTTGCTCAGCAGCAGCACCATGGCCAGGGTGAACGCCGCCAGACTGATATTGGCTACGCTGCCGAAGTCGGCGGCCTGGCTGTTGCCGCCCATGGCCCAGCGCACCGCGACGGGCATCAGGCTGAGGCCGATGGTGGTGATGACGATGCCATTCACCAACGGCGGAAAGAATTTGATGATGCGCGAGAACACCGGGGTGATCAGCAGACCGATCAGCGAGGCGGCAATCACCGCCCCGAACACATTGGGCAGCCCTCCCGCACCGTCATTGCCAATGATCGCGATCATGGTGGCGACGCCGGAGAACGACACCCCCTGAACCAGCGGCAGGCGACAGCCGAAAAACGGCAAACCCAGGGTCTGCAACAAGGTAGCCAGACCGCCGGCGAACAGCGACGCGGCGATCAGCAGGCCGATCTCGGCAGACGGCAGGCCGGCCGCCTGGCCGATGATCAGCGGGACGGCGATGATGCCGCCGTACATGGTCAACACATGCTGGAGACCATAAGCCAGGTTGGCGCCAATACCGAGGTTCTCGTCCTCGGGACGAGATGAAGCGGAAGAAGTCATGGTGAGTAGCTCGCTTTTGTTATTTTGATGCGTCTAACAGCACGGTCTAAGTCGCATTCGTTGCGGTGTGTGGGTGGATCGTTGTACTCAGTGCCTGAGGCCCCCATGGGCATGGCCGGGGGTTCGCGGAAGGGCTGGGGAGAGGGTGCGGGCGAGCGCGTTGAGCGAGGCCGGCGGGGGGCGCGTGATAGGTTCGAGCAGCAAGGGTTGTTGCATGGCTGGAGACCGGCGCAATACACATCGGCGATTACCGGTGTCGTAGGCGCGGGAAATACTGTAAGCAAGATCCCATAGTTTTGTATACAAGAAATTCGGCAGAGGGTTACAAAAGGCTTGTCGTAAAGGTAGCCGCCAAGTTTGCCGCCAACGTGACAGCCGACAGCAGCACCAGCACGCTGCCAATCAGCAGGTGCAGGGACATCGGCTTGCGGCGAAACAGTACCTGCCCCGCCACATTGCCCAACAACGCCGGCACCAGCAGGCTGGCCGCCAACTGCAGATGCGCCAGGCTCAGTACCTGCAGCCACCACAGACTGCCCAGCGCCACCCCATCACTCAGCGCAAAAAACACAATTGCTGTCCCACGGACGCTGACGGCCGGTAAGCCGCTGCGCAGCAGATAGACCACCACCGGCGGCCCACCCGCGGAGGCCAGCGCCGTGACCACCCCGGAAACCAACCCCGCCGGCAACGCCCAACCGGTAGCCAACGGCCGCACCGCAGCGCGCTGGCGAACCAGCACCAGCACGCCGCCCACCAGGCACAGCAGGGCGACTACCGGTGCCATCCACTGCTCGGGCAAACGCGCCAACGCCAGCGAAGCCAGCGGCACCGCCAGCAGCATGCCGCCGATCAGGCGCAGGCCAATGCGCCGATCAAACGTCCGCCGAGCCTCCGGCCACAGGCTGATACTGCACAGCAGATCCACCAGCAACACCACCGGAATGGCCAAGGCCGGCGGGCTGACGGTGAGCAAGCCCAAGGCCAGCACCATGGAAAACCCAAAGCCGCTGTAACCGCGCAGCAGGCCAGCGGCAAAGGCCAGAATCAACAACATGTCAGGCACCCCTGATGGTGGAGGCCAAACTGTACGGAGCCGAGACTGGCCGGCGAGAGAGCCAGTTAAACGAAGTGCCTGAGCCACAACCCCATTCCACCCTCGGACCTTCACACCCTCGCTGCTCCTACGGGGAGGCAGCCGAGGCGCACCAAATCAGGTCACTCAAGCGGCGAAGCACCAGCACGGAGCATGCACATGCATAAAAACCTGACCAGCACGCCAACAAAATCGTCATCCGCGCCAGCCACACGCCGCTCACCACCGGCTTTACGCCCCAAAGGCACGCGTATTGCTCTAGCCTGCAGCAATCCGAATTCGCCTAAGACCGTAATGAACGCACCTGTCCCCCCTGTCCTGTTCACCCCCAGCTGGTACGCCGAGCTGGAGCTCGCCTATGCCCGCCAGGGCGACAGCACGCGACCGGTAATGCGGCGACATCAGGGCCCGCTGCGGGTGCAGAAGCACCTGTATGCCGAAGGCCCGGAAGTCTGTCAGCACATCATCGTTCACCCGCCGGGCGGTATTGCCGGGGGCGACCGCCTGAATATCAGCGTGCAGGTGCAGGAACAGGCCTGGGCTCAGCTCACCAGCCCTGGCGCGGCCAAGTGGTATCGCGCTGCCGGCCCGGCCTATCAGCAACTGGATATCCAGGTCGCCGCCGGTGCCACCCTGGAATGGCTGCCGCAGGAGACCATCGTCTACTCCGCCGCCCAGGCCGAACTCACTACCCGGATCGAACTGCAGGGCGACGCCCAACTGCTGTACTGGGACATGGTCGCCCTCGGCCGGCCGGCCGCCGGCGAGCGTTTCGACAAGGGCCATTTCCAGGCCCACCTGGACATTCGCCGCGACGGCAAGCTGCTCTGGCATGAACGCCAGCGCGTGGTCGGTGGCGATGGCCTGCTCGACTCGCCCATTGGGCTCGACGGCCATCCGGTGTTCGCCACCTTGCTGATCACCGGCGACCTCGCCCCTGAATTACTCGAACACTGCCGCGAACTCTGTGCCGGACCCCATGCCCGGGTGCGCGGTGATCTCAGCCAATTGCCGGGCCTGCTGGTGGCACGCTGCCTCGCTGTCGAGGCGCTGCATGCGCGGGCCTGGCTGATCGACCTCTGGCGCTTGCTGCGTCCGGCCTTGTTGGGCCGCGCTGCCGTACCGCCGCGAATCTGGAGTACCTGACCGATGGATTTGAGCCCACGCGAAAAAGACAAAATGTTGATCTTCACTGCCGGCCTGGTGGCCGAGCGCCGACTGGCGCGCGGGGTGAAGCTCAACTATCCGGAGGCCATGGCCTATATTTCCGCCGCCCTGCTCGAAGGTGCCCGCGATGGCCGCACCGTGGCCGAGCTGATGCACTTCGGCACCACCCTGCTGACCCGCGAGCAGGTGATGGAAGGCATCGCGGAAATGATCCCGGAAATTCAGATTGAAGCGACCTTTCCCGACGGCACAAAACTGGTGACCGTACACCAGCCCATCGCCTGAACCGACTGCACAAGAAGACCGATATGACCATTCGCGACGCCATCCCTGCCGACCTGCCCGCCATCCGCGACATCTTCAACGACGCGGTGCTCAACACCACCGCAATCTGGATGGACGCCACCGTCGACCTGGCCAACCGCGCGGCCTGGTTCGCCGCCCGTGCGCAGCAGGGTTATCCGATTCTGGTGGCCATCGATGAGGCCGACGAGGTCGTCGGCTATGCCTCGTTTGGCGACTGGCGTCCCTTCGATGGCTTCTGCAACACCGTCGAGCACTCGGTGTATGTGCGCAGCGACCAACGCGGCAAAGGCCTCGGCCCGCTGCTGATGCACGCGCTGATCGAACGGGCCAAAGCCTGCGGCAAGCATGTGCTGGTGGCCGCCATCGAAAGCGGTAACACCGCCTCCATTCGTTTGCACGAACGCCTCGGCTTTATCACCACCGGGCAGATGCCCCAGGTGGGCCGCAAGTTCGGCCGCTGGCTGGACCTGACCTTTATGCAACTGATCGTCACCCCTGAAAGGAGCGCGCCATGATCCCCGGTGAATACCAGATCCAGCCCGGCGACATCGAACTCAATGTCGGCCGCCGCACCGTCACGGTGAACGTGGCCAACAGCGGCGACCGGCCGATTCAGGTTGGCTCGCACTTCCACTTCTTCGAAACCAACGACGCCCTGACCTTCGACCGCCCTGCCGCACGCGGCATGCGCCTGAATATTCCGGCCGGCACCGCTGTGCGCTTTGAACCGGGGCAGTCGCGGGATGTGGAGCTGGTGGAGCTGGTCGGCCATCGTCGGGTGTTCGGCTTTGCCGGGCGGGTGATGGGCGATTTGTAAGACCAACTCCATCCGTAGGAGCGGCGTCAGCCGCGATGCTTTTCAAGGCCAAGAGCATCGCGGCTGAAGCCGCTCCTACAGGAGACCTTCGTTTTTGGCGGCATCGGGAAGCAACCAATGAAAATCAGCAAACAAGCCTACGCCGATATGTTCGGCCCCACCGTTGGCGACAAGGTGCGCCTGGCCGATACCGAGCTGTGGATCGAGGTGGAAAAAGACTTCACCGTGTATGGCGACGAAGTGAAATTCGGCGGCGGCAAGGTGATCCGCGATGGCATGGGCCAGAGCCAGTTGAACGCCGCCGATGTGGTCGACACGGTGATCACCAACGCGCTGATCATCGACCACTGGGGCATCGTCAAAGCCGACGTCGGCCTCAAGGGCGGGCGCATCGCGGCCATCGGCAAAGCCGGTAACCCGGACATCCAGCCGGAGGTGACCATCGCCATCGGTGGTGCCACCGAAGTGATAGCCGGTGAAGGCATGATCCTCACCGCTGGCGGCATCGACACCCACATTCACTTCATCTGCCCGCAGCAGATCGAAGAAGCCCTGATGAGCGGCACCACCACCATGATTGGTGGCGGCACCGGCCCGGCCACCGGCACCTATGCCACCACGGTCACGCCGGGGCCCTGGCATATGGCGCGCATGCTGCAGGCCGCCGATGCCTTCCCGATGAACATCGGCTTTACCGGCAAGGGCAACGTCAGCCTGCCGGAGCCGTTGATCGAGCAGGTCAAAGCCGGTGCCATCGGCCTCAAGCTGCACGAAGACTGGGGCACCACCCCGGCCGCCATCGACAACTGCCTGAATGTGGCCGACCAGTACGATGTGCAGGTGGCGATTCATACCGACACCCTCAACGAGTCGGGCTTTGTCGAAACCACCCTGGGCGCGTTCAAGGGTCGCACCATCCACACGTATCACACCGAGGGTGCCGGTGGCGGTCACGCGCCGGACATCATCAAGGCCTGCAGCCTGCCCAACGTGTTGCCCAGCTCCACCAACCCGACCCGGCCGTTCACCCGCAACACCATCGACGAACACCTGGACATGCTGATGGTCTGCCATCACCTGGACCCGAGTATTGCCGAAGACGTGGCCTTCGCCGAAAGCCGTATCCGCCGCGAGACCATCGCCGCCGAAGACATCCTACATGATCTGGGCGCGTTCTCGATGATCAGCTCCGACAGCCAGGCCATGGGCCGCGTCGGCGAGGTGATCACACGCTGCTGGCAGACCGCCGACAAGATGAAAAAACAGCGCGGCGCGCTGCCCGGCGATGGCACTGGCAACGACAACTTCCGCGTTAAGCGCTATATCGCCAAGTACACCATCAACCCGGCGATCACCCATGGCATCAGCCATGAAGTGGGCTCCATCGAAGTGGGCAAATTCGCTGACCTGGTGCTGTGGCGTCCGGCGTTCTTTGGCGTAAAGCCGACCCTGATCCTCAAGGGCGGCGCAATTGCCGCCAGCCTGATGGGCGAGGCCAACGCCTCCATCCCCACCCCGCAACCAGTGCACTACCGCCCGATGTTCGGCAGCTACGGCGGCATGCTGCACGCCACCAGCCTGACCTTTATCAGCCAGGCGGCGTTTGATCTTGGCGTGCCCGAGCAGTTGGGGTTGAAGAAACTGATCGGCGTGGTCAAAGGTTGCCGCACCGTGCAGAAGAGCGACCTGATCCACAACGACTACACCCCGCAGATCGACGTTGATCCACAGACCTATCAGGTCAAAGCCGACGGGCAATTGCTCTGGTGTGAGCCAGCGGATGAGTTGCCAATGGCGCAGCGGTATTTCTTGTTCTGAACCACGCCCCTGCCCTACCACCGTCACCCCAGAGCAAGCTGGGATCCAGGCTTTTGCAGTGGGCCGCTAATCGAGCCCCATCCAAGATTCTGGATCCCAGCCTGCGCTGGGATGACGGGGTAAGGCGGGATGAAGGTGTCGGAAGGTTTACGCTGTTACGCCCGGCTCAACCGCAGCAACGCCAAACAATCCTCGGCACACCAATCGGCCAACTCAGGCCACAGATTCTCCGGCACATTCACCCGCACCGTATGGGTACCTGCTGCACGCCCGCTGTCGAGGTCGAAGCGGTAGTCGCCAACCATCACCATCTCGCTCGGTGCCACCTGCCATTGCTCGGCCAGATGCAGCAATCCGCCCGGATGGGGCTTGGGCGGGGCTTCGTCGCGCCCGAGGATATCCACCGTGGCAAAACAATCACCGAGACCAATGGCTTGCAGGGTGAGCAGCGCCAGCGAGTGGGCGTTGCGGGTCAGAATGCCAAGCTGATGACCGCGCTCATGCAGCTCGCGCACCAGTTCGATGGCTCCCGGGGCCGGCTGGGCATTCAGGGCCAGCTCGCGCTCGTGCTCCATCAGCCAGGCATGTTTGGCGGCAGCCACTTCGGCCGGCAGTGCGGCGAGGTGATGGAGGATGTCGTCCTCGGCGGGAATTTCCAGCTCACGACGAATAGCCGCGAAGTCATGCACGGCAATGGTCAAGGTGCCGTCCATATCGAACACCCAGTGACGGATCGGGGCCAGGCTCATCGGTTAACTCCAGCGCTACAGATAGCGCGGCAGTATACGGCGATGTTGCCCCTGAAAATCCCGCCCCCAGGCGCTAAAGAGCGCCGGGGCTCAATAGTTGAGGGTCATGATCACACTGTCCTGATAACTCCCCTGCGGCTGATTCGGCTGGGAAGGATCGATGGTCGCGTCGAAGGTGAAGTTCTGCGCCACGCCCGAGCCGGTAAAGGTCATCGGCTGCGCCACGTTCCAGATCACCGTGGTGTTGGGTTGGTAGAGGTTGTAGCGCAGCAGGTCGCTGCCGCTGATCATTTGCCGCCAGGGTGCCTGGTAGTGGGTGCCGTTATCGAACGACACGGAATAGCCCTCGTTGTTGGTACAGGTGACGTTGACCGTCTGGGTGATTTTGCTGAATTGGCTGATCAGGGCTTTGCTGCCGAAGTCGATGTCGAGGTTGGCGGTGTTAATCAGGCAGGCCTTGGTCACCACCAGCGTGATGCTGGCGGTCGTCGGCAAGCCCGTGCCCCAGGCGGTGATGGTGGTGCACAGGTTGGCCAGGCAGGCTTGCGTCAGCCCTGGGGTACGCTCCCAGGCACAGAGCACCAGCACTCCACCGTCACAGATGGCGTAGTACCAGCGAAAGGTCACGGTGCCAGTGTAGGTGCCGGCTTGCACATTGGGGCCCAGGGGGACATTGAAGTACAGACCGATCCCCGACTGGCTGCCGCCCAACGCGAGGACGTTGAGGGTGTTGATATCCGTCGCCACACCGCTTTGCAGCACGCTGGCCGGGGTGGTGCTGGTGCCCACGGTAAAGGGAATGGAATAACCGCCATTGGTCAGCGTCAGTGGCGTGGCCTGGTCGAGCATCACCCGCACGTAACTGCCGCCGAGCAAGGTCAGAGTTCCGCTACAGGCCACCCCGGCGGCACCGTAGCCGCCGCGCGCGGTGGTGATCAGCGCCAGCGAGCTGATGGTGCCCAGACTGACGTTGCCCGCCCCAGCACTGCAGGTGGCTTGGGCCAACCCGGCAGCGGCCAGCAGCAGCAAACCGAGGCTGCCGACACACCACGCGCGAACCATGCGAAACAGCCAGTTGCCTTGCTCTGATGCGCTCATGCGCGACTCCTGGTCAGCGACAGGTCAGCGGACCTATCAGGCTCACTTCTTCTTCCGGTTTGTCCACGGTGAAGGCCGCCGAGCATTGCTTGCCATCCGGCTGGGTGACCCGCAGTTGGTTGGTTTTCTGCAAGCCTTCGAAATACACCAGCCCATCAAAACCGACGAAAGCGCGCAGATCAGTGCCTGCGACCTTTGTCTCGCTGCCACGGGGAATCACTTCGCCACGGCTATCGATCAACACGATGCTGGCCGCTACCACCTGACGCATCTTGAACTCCAGCAGCGCGCCGGAGCCCTGGTGGACGGCGATCTTGCTTTCCACCTCGGGGGTGCGCACGTTGGCCGGTAGATTCAGTGGGTCGATTTCATACTGCCCGCCGTAATAGGACGGTACCCAGGGCACCAGCAGATGCCCGCTCTTGTTGGTGTTGCCGATCAATTGATGTTCGAAGCTGACCGGTACATCGGCAAAGCCATTGGTGCTGACCAGCACAAAGGCATCGTCGATACGGTTGCTGGGGAACACGTCGCCGTCCATAACGATCAGCGAGCCGCTGAGATCGGCCCATTGGGTCAACGTGCCATCGTTGCGGTACACCCCGACCTGGGCCTGGGTGTAGGGCGTACGCCAGCTGACGTCCGCCTGTTCATAGGAGCTGCCGCCGCCGGTGGCGTAGGCCAGGTTGTAGCCAATACCGCCCTGGGTCGGCGCGGTGCGACTGAGGTTGACCCGCTCGCGATAGCTGCCACTGGTGTCGCGTTCAACGCTGGCGCTAAAGGTGGAGAACACGTCGAACGGCATGATGAATTGCACCACCGCCGAATAGCCGCTGGTGCCGATCTCGCGATTCATCGCCAGGTACACGCTGCTGTTGCCCCACAGGCTATGGGACCAGGACAGGTTGAGCAGGCGGCTGCGCTGGCCGTCCATGGTCTCGCTGGAAAAATAGCCGACACCGATGTTGCCGGCATTCCACGGATTGAAGGAAAAGGTCAGTTGGTCGGTCTGGCGGGTCAGGGTCAGCTCATCGCGGTCCAGCTCCAGAGCGCTGACCATGCTCACGTCGACATAGCCGGAAGTGCGCTGCACATGCTGGGCAGACACGCCGAACAGGGTCGAGTAGTAGCTGTAGCCGATGCTGGTCTGCTGACCGCTGAGGTTGTCGTATTCGCTGTGGGCCACGGAGGTGCCCAGAGTGCCCCAATTGCCCAGCCCGATGGTGGCACCGACACCGCCCAGGCGCAGGGTTTCGCCGAGCTCGGCATGGCTTTCGGCGGTGAAGTAATCACTCAGGCCATACCGGAAGGTGCCGCTGCTCACCGTGCTGCCGTAGGCGAAGTTTTCCACGCCATAGTCTTCGCGGATCTTGCCGGCGGATAGCGAGTAATCGGACAGACCTTTTTGCAGCAGCGAGTTGGTTACGTAAAACGGCACATCGGTGGCTACCTGACGGCCCAGGGCGTCGGTGGTCACCACCCGCGCGCTGCCGGCACCGCTGATATAGGGCACGTTGCTGACGGTGTAAGGACCCGGGTTGACGGCGTCGCTGCTGACCTTGGCGTTGTTGATAAACAGGTCCACCGAGGTCGGCACCGCCGCATCGCCACTGAAGCGCGGCAAGGGGTAAGTGATCAGGTCCGGGCGCAGGCCGAAGTTGCGCGACACCTGCACGCCACCCACGCGCACCGCGCTGTTCCAGGTCAGCGCACCGGTGATCACGTCACCGGCCATATAGCGGGTCATGGTTTGCTGATTGTTGTAGCGCCAGAAGGTGTCATAACGCACGTAGCCGTCCTGCTGCTCCTCGATATCATCGAAGGCGTGCCGGTACACCCCGGTGTTGCTGAACACCCCGGCGCTACCAAACGCGCGCTGTTCGAGAAAGGTGCTGAGGTAATGAGTGCCGTCCTCGGTGTCGTTGTAATTGGCGTCGTAGTTGAGCAAGCCGCCGAACGAACTCTGCGCCGGCAGGTTGTCGTACACCGAAGTGGAGCCGAGCTGCTGACTGGGCAACCAGTCCATTGGCAGGGTCAGTTTCAGGCGCTGCAATTCCTGGTCATAGCTGTGTTGCAGGCCGGCGATACTGTCCAGCGCCTGCTCGCCAACTGCACCGTCCGCCAGGCGCACGCCGGCTTCGCGCAGGTCCTGCGCATCGACAAAATAACGCCCGCCCTTGACGCTCACCTGCACCACCCGATCGCTCGGCTGCTCATTGATCACCACCTCCAGAAACAGGGTGTAGTCGGCCGCTGCAGGCGCGTCTGCGCCGGCAACCGGTGGTGCGGCGACAGGTTGTGCGGTACCAGGTTGCGCTTCGGGCGCAGCCACAGCGGGAGCTGCCGGTGCCTCGGAAGCCGCCAACCCATCCCGCAGAGGCCAAGGCACAGGCTGCACCGCATCGGCTGCAAACAGGCGCGGCGCAGCGGGCAGCAAGAGTGCCAGCAGCACAACGGCCAGATGAGCACGGCCATCGTCTCGTCTGAACGATGACGCTTGCTTCTCCCTGAAGCGAGGCACGCGGGTCTGTGACGGTCAGTGCGGGGAAATTGGCTGAAGCTCAGCCATCTCATTTATTCGCGCCTCCAAGGTGAACGAGTCGGGCACCGTACCCGGCAGCTCCCAGCGCATTCGCGCCCCCGGCAAGACATAGCCGAGCAGGCCTTCGGCGATCTGGGTCTTCTTGCCGCCTTGCTGCAGCGTCACGTTGGCCAGACGCGCATGCACCGGGCCCTGATTGTTCAGCAGCAGATAGCGTTTGCCGCCCTCGCTCTGTACCTGGTAACGCACATCCGGCTTGAGCAACTGAATGCCTTCCTGCGGCTTGGCAGAGGCGCTGGCCAGGCTGACGCCGGTACCGAGGACAAACAGCGGCACCGAATAACGCATCTGGAATTTCACCCCGAGCGCAGCATCCACCTTGGCATCCGGCGGCAGCAGTTCGTCCACCAGCACCCGGTAGGTCTGCTCGGTAGCGGCGGCTGGGGCCTGCATTTTCATCAGGCGGATCATCTGCCGCTTGCCCGGGTCGATGGTCACCACCGGCGGGCTGGCGACCACTGCGCGCTGGGCGCTGAGCTGGTCGGCGTAATCGGCCTGCCCCCAGTTGAGTACCCGCACCTGCAGGCTGATGGCGGCCTGACCACGATTTTCCAACCACAACGCTGCGGCCTTCTGGTCGGCCTCGATCTGCGGGTTGATCGGCCAGATCAGCACCGAACTGGCGGCTGGCGTCCGCTCGCTGTGCAACAACAGGGGCAGGGCAAACAACAGGGTCAGGGCAAACAACGGCAGAATCCGGCAACTGCGCTCAGGCATGGGTAGCTCCTTGGTCTGTTCTGGTTGTTGTTTTTCTGGCAGCTGCAGGCTCAGTTGAAGCTGACGGTAACGACCACGGTGTCGGTATAGATCCCCGCTGATGGCATGGGTGTCACCGCAAACAAGCGGGCGTATACCGGATAGGTCAGGGTCGCGGCACCAACGGGTACGGTCAGGCTCATGGCGGTGGCACCATTGCTACCGTCGCCCCAGATGGTCGTCCCGCTGTTCTGAAACAGTTGGTAGCGCAGCAATTCCGAGCCCTTGGCCAGGTAACGGCCGCCGCTCACATTGGCGGTATGGGCCCCGGTGCTGATACCGATGGTGAGGCTGGTGCCCGGCGTGCACTGCACTTGAATGGAACCGGCCCCCACCGTGCTGGTAACCGGAACGTCGGCCGACAGGGAGGCGACCTGGCCAAAGTTGATATTGCCGTAGGTGGTGACATCGCTGGCCCCGGAACCGAGCAGACAGCCGCGGGCAATCGCCGCTCTGACGAAGAACGTTTTCGTCACATTGAGTTCGTTCAGACCGGTATCCGCGACCACTGAAGCGCACGGCAACATGCTCGCCACTACGACGGCAAACAGCCATGACAACGCCTTCATCACCAGCTCACCGTAACGGTGATGGTGTCGGTATAGGTGCCCGGCGTGGGTGCCGGTTGCGCCGGCACGCGGCCATATACCTGCAGGTACTGATCGGTGCCGCTGCCGGTCCCGGTGACGCCGGTGGTGTTGTCCCACACCGTGGCGTAGGTGGCGTTGGTGTAAAGGTTGTAATTGATCTGCGCCGAGGCCGGGCCGGTCATGCGCCGCGCCGCCACACTGCCACTGCCGCCGGCACTGAGCAGCACACGATAGGGGGTATTGAGCAGACAGTTGATGCGCAACGAGCCATTGCCGATCTGGCTGGTGACCGAGACCAGGGCGGTAAGGGAAAAGTAGGTGCCGAAATCCAGAACGCCGAATTGGCCAAGGGTTGCCGGTGCCGTGCTGCCCGCGCTACAAGCCGGCAACACTTCCGCCGACAGGCCGATGCTGGCGGTTTTGCTGCCTGCGGCAGCAACGAAGGCGGAAGGGCTGAATACCGCGACCAACAGCAGCCACTTCCATGGAGTATCCCGAAGACGACGCATGGCTTGTCCTGGTAGAGAAGGGGTCTTCCGTGTTGCGTAAGTGACGGTGATCCTCGCGGGCAACGGCAACTGGGCTAAAGGTGGACAGGCGCTTACCAGGTCACGGTGACCTGCACGGTATCCACATAGGTACCCACTGCCGGAGTGGTCTGGTTCGGCACACGGCCGTACACCACCATCTCCTGAATGGCCCCGGTGCCGGTACCGGCCACGGCGTCACCGCCGTTACTGCCATTGCCCCAGGGGACCAAGCGGCCGGAATCGGAGTACAGGTTGTAGTTCACGAAGTTGGCGCCATTGATCATGCGCCGCTGGTTGCTGGCACCGACGTTGAGGCCGGAGTTGAGTGCCACGTTGTAGGCCGTCGAGGCCGCGCAGTTGATGCCGAACGAGCTACCCGCCGTGGCCCCTACCGACTGGGCGTCAAGGGTGCTGTCCAAGGTCGGGTGTTGACCGAAGTTGATGCTGCCGAAGTTGTTGGTACTGCCGTTGCTGCTGCCGTTGTTGATGGTGCAGCCGGCTCCGATGATGATCTGGATACCCAGTTGCCCCTGCACCGTGCCCGCTGCATCGGCCATGGAAAAAGGGACGAGTACAAGTGCGGCAGGGATCAGCAGAAAACGGTACTTCATCTCATATAACTCCTACGAAATTAGTCGCGTATTCACGCTTAATTGCAACGTAGTAGAAATTCGCCTGCTTTCAAAACAACTTGATGGCGTCAACTATTGCGCCTGCCGTCTGTGCGCTAACGCGCATATGACGCAAGTTGTTGTTCTCTTAACCAAGCGGTTAACCCTGTAGGAAAAAGTAGTTAGGAAAAATCGCCGATATCGCACAAGACAATCAGCAGCAAAGTTGGCCTGAAAACCAGCCAAACTCTGTATTTACCGGTGCCAGAGGTCGACCCAAAGCAACTTTCCATATCAGATAAGCAATTGTGACTGCGGGCTTTTTAGCCATTAAACGATGGCTGTAAAGTTGGATTTTCTGACTTTTTTATATAGCCAATGGCGATAGCTTTTATCGCAACTTTATTGCTAACAGAGCAACTTACCCCCACTAACTCCTATCGCCGCTGGCTATAACCAGCAACATTCAGATTGCGAAACACCTCTGTTCCCCACCATTAAGGGGAAGAGCAGAGGTGTTCTGCGCCAGCGGGTAATTTGTTGCGGCGGCTTAACGCCAATCTTCGCGAACCCGGGTCAGCCCTTCTTGCGCCACCGAGGCCACCAACTGACCGGCGCGGTTGAAGATGCTGCCGCGGGCAAAACCGCGACCATTGCCGGACCAGGGGCTGTCCATCGCATACAGCAGCCAATCATCCATGCGCAGGTCGGCATGGAACCACAGGGAGTGGTCGAGGCTGGCCACCTGCATAAACTTCTGAAACACCGAGACGCCATGGGGCAGCATCGAGGTGGTCAGCAGGTTGAAGTCCGAGGCATAGCCCAGCAGGTATTTGTGCAGTTGGCGCTCGTCCGGCAGGGTGCCGTCGGCGCGGAACCACACGTACTTCACCGGCTCACGCACCACCGGCTCGTAAGGGTTACCGGTGATCACCGGGCGGATCTCGATGGGTTTGGGGCTGGTAGCACGTTCGAGCATGCGCGCGGGAATAAACGCGGCGGCTTCGCCTGCCAGCTCGGTTTCCGAGCGGAAGTTTTCCGGGCCAGGCACATCGGGCATCTGCAACTGGTGACTAAGGCCTTCCTCATCATTCTGAAACGAGGCGCTGCAGGTAAAGATCGGCGCGCCCTTCTGGATCGCCGTCACTCGCCGGGTGCTGAAACTGCCGCCATCACGCACGCGGTCGACCAGGTACACCACCGGCAGACTGGCATCGCCAGCGCGCAGAAAATAGCCATGCAGGGAATGCACATGCCGCTCGGCTTCCACTGTCTGGCTGGCGGCCGACACGCACTGGCCGAGCACCTGGCCGCCGTAAAGTTGCCGAAAGCCAAGGTCCTGGCTGACGCCACGGAACATGTTTTCCTCGATCTGCTCCAGGCTCAGCAAGGCCACCAGATCATCGAGTAGTTGGCTCATCGGTTATTCCTCATCACGCATTTATTCAGGCGGGTGAAATGGTAAAGACTTTGCCCGCCGCTGTCGGCTATCACAGCAAAAAAGGCCGGTGCCCATCAGTCCAACCTCGGCGGCTTTTGCGCCAACCACTGCTCACGCCTGAGGCGATACAGCACATGGGGACGCAGCGGATGGTCCGCAGGCAGGTTGGGATGCAGGAAGTCATCCCCGGGGTCACGTTGCATACCGATGCGCTCCATCACCGCCCGCGAAGGCCGGTTGGCCGGCACGGTAAAGGCCACCACCTGCGGCACGTGCAAATGCTCGAAGGCGCAGGCCAGCGCCGCACGCGCCGCTTCACTGGCAAAGCCCTGGCCCCAGGCGTGCCGGGCCAGGCGCCAACCGATCTCGATGGTGGGCCGCCCGGCCTGGCAAAACGGCGCGTCGAAGCCCACCACGCCAAGCCCGGTAAAGCCGATAAAAGCGCCGTTGTCCTTGCGCTCCAGGGCCCACAGGCCAAAGCCATGCTCAGCGCTATGGGCATGCACCCGTTCGATCAGCGCGGCGGCCTCGGCGCGGTTCTGGGTGGCGGGGAAATACCGCATCACCATAGGGTCGGCGACCATCTCGGCAAATGGCAGCAAGTCCTCATCACGCCAGGTGCGCAGCAGCAGGCGTTCGGTTTGCAGTTCGATGATTTCACCCATGGCAGTTTCCTCTACGGCATCTGGCTTGAGGTCGCCCAGCTTGACGGGGATACTGGCGGCCTCTTTTATCTGGTTGAGTGTATGCGTCTGCCCCTGGTCTATCACGACGACTACAGCCCGCCCTTCCCGGCCAACCATCGTTTTCCGATGGAAAAATTCCGCCTGCTGCGCGAGCACCTGGTGGATAGCGGCCTGACCACCGACGCCGAACTGATTCGCCCGGAAATCTGCCCGGCCGAGATTCTCGCCCTGGCCCATGAGCCCGGTTATATCGAGCGCTTTCTCAGCGGCCAGCTCAGCCACGACGAACAGCGGCGCCTTGGCCTGCCCTGGAGTGAAGCCCTGGCGCGGCGCACCGTACGGGCCGTGGGCGGCTCACTGTTGACCGCCGAACTGGCCCTGCAGCACGGCCTGGCCTGTCACCTGGCAGGCGGCACCCATCACGCCCACTACGACCATGCCGCCGGTTTCTGCATCTTCAATGATCTGGCGATCATCAGCCGCTACCTGCTGGCAGCCGGGCGGGTAAACCGTGTGCTGATCTTCGACTGCGACGTGCACCAGGGCGACGGCACCGCGCGGATTCTGGCCGACACGCCGGAGGCGATCACCGTGTCGCTGCACTGCGAAAAGAATTTCCCCGCGCGCAAGGCCGCAAGCGATTGGGACATTCCCCTGCCGATGGGCATGGGCGACGAGGATTACCTGCGGGTGGTGGATGACAGCCTCAACTACCTGCTGCCGCTGTATCAACCCGACCTGGTGCTGTACGACGCCGGTGTCGATGTACACAAGGATGACGCCCTGGGTTATCTGCAACTCACCGACCAGGGCCTGGCCGAACGCGATGAACGCGTTATCCGCCACTGCCTGGGCCGCGATATTCCGGTGATGGGCGTAATCGGCGGCGGCTACGACAAAGACCGCATGGCCCTGGCCAAGCGCCATGGGATTCTTCATCACAGCGCCCACCGGGTCTGGCAATCGTAGGAGCGGCTGGGCGGCACCCCGCTTCAGCCGCTCCTACACGTCCAGACGCGGTTACGCTCAATCACCAAAGGCAAAACTCGATGTACCACGGAGAAAAATTCAACGCCTGGACCCATCTGGTCGGAGCCGTATTGGCCGCCATTGGTGCGGTCTGGCTGCTGGTGCTGGCCAGCTTCAGCGGCGATGCCTGGAAGATTGTCGGGGTGTCCGTATATGGCCTCACCCTGGTGCTGCTCTACAGCATCTCCACCGTTTACCACAGCATCAGCGGGCCGAAAAAACGCCTGCTGCAAAAGCTCGATCACCTGTCCATCTACCTGCTGATCGCCGGCAGCTACACGCCGTTCTGCCTGATCACCCTGCGCGGCCCCTGGGGCTGGACGCTACTCGGCATCGTCTGGGGCCTGGCGCTGGTGGGCATGCTGCAAGAGATCAAACCGCGCTCCGAAGCGCGGGTGCTGTCGCTGATCATCTATGCGGTGATGGGCTGGATCGTGCTGATCGCGGTCAAGCCACTGATCGCCGCCCTGGGCATGACCGGCTTCAAATGGCTGGCTGGCGGCGGTGTGCTGTACACCGTGGGGATCATCTTTTTTGCCAATGACAGCCGCTTTCGCCACTGGCACGGGATCTGGCATCTGTTCGTCATGGCCGGCAGCCTGCTGCACTTTGTCGCGATTCTGCTGTACGTGCTGTAAGGACACATCCGGCAACTTTCGTTTGCCTCTTGAAAGAGGTTCAACGCCGCCCCGCTTCTTCAGCCATCGCGTCAGCGCCAAGCTGGCTGCCACTGCCTACCGGCAGCTCTTTGGTTGAACAGGAAGCCCTGCCATGAAGTACCGCTCACACCCGCTGCGCACCAGTCTCGCCTTGTTGGCACTGAGCCTCAGCACACTCAATGTGGCCTTTGCCGCGCCCAAGACCGGCGAACTGCAAGTGGTCGCCGAACTGCCGATCCGCCCTGGCAACGTTGCCCCCGCCGCCCATGATCGCGTGTTCGCCACGGTGCATCCCCTCGGTGCCCCCACCACTGCCCAACTGATCGAAATCACCAGCCGCAACAGCTACAAAGCCTGGCCCAACGCCAGCCTGCAACGCGGCACCGGCGCCGCCAACGACGCCCAGATCGACAGCCCCCTGGGTATCGCCGTCGACGGCAAAAACCGCCTATGGATAACGGATATGGGCCTGAACCTGGGCAAGACCCGCCTGTGGGCCTTCGATATCGCCAGTGGCCGCGAGCTGTACCGTATCGAACTGCCCCAGGCCATCGCGCCCAAAGGCAGCTTTATCCAGGACCTGGCCGTGGACGACAAAGCCGGCTGGATCTACCTGGCCGACATCGCCAACCCCGGCCTGATCGCCGTGCAAATCGCCAGCGGCAAGGCCCGGCGCTTCAGCGGCCATCCTGCCCTGCAAGCCGAGCCGGATGCCCAGATGGTCATCGCCGGCAAAGCCATACAGTTCCAGGGCAAACCGGCCAGCGTAGCGGTCAACCCGCTGAGCCTGTCGGCCGACCATGCCACCCTGTTCTTCGGTGCCATGAATGGCAAAACCTGGTATTCAGTGCCGACCAAACTGCTGCGTGATGGCGCCAGCGACCAGCAGATTGGTGCCGCCATTAGCCGCGTAGGGCCCAAACCGGTCTCCGACGGCGCTGCTACCGACGCCCAGGGGCGGCACTTCTTCACCAACGTCAACGACGGCGGCATCGACGTTCTCAACCCCGACGGCAGCCTCCGCCCGCTGGTCCGCGATGCCCGCCTAGACTGGCCGGACAGCGTGCACCAGAGCGGCAACGGCTGGCTGTATATCTCGGTCAATCAGCTGTACAAAACCCCGGCCTTCAGCGGTGCCGAAGACGGCGGCAAACCGCCCTACCTGGTAATGCGGGTTTGGCCTGGGCCATCTTGGCCTGGGAAATAAATGGGGGTAGGTTGGGTGGGGCTAACGCCTAACCCAACCTGCGGAGCTCCCCATGCCCACCCTGCATATCGGTCTGATCGGCGACTACAACGCCGACGTCATCGCCCACCAAGCCATCCCCAAGGCCCTGGCCCTGGCTGGCGCGGCAGTGGGCGTCAGCGTGCAACCGCAATGGTTGGCCACCGAGAGCCTGCCGGGGCACAAACACCTGGCCGAATACCACGGCCTGTGGGCGGTACCAGCCACCCCCTACCGCGACATGGATGGCGCCCTGTTCGCCATCCGCTACGCCCGCGAACGCCAGGTACCCTTCTTCGGCAGCTGTGGCGGCTTCCAACATGCCCTACTCGAATACGCCCGCGCGGTCCTCGGCTGGGCAGACGCCGAACACGCCGAAACCCACCCCCACGCCACACGCCAAGTCATCGCCCCGCTTAGCTGCAGCCTGGTGGAAGTCAGCGGCGACATCGAACTGACAGCCGACTCGCAACTGGCCAACGCCTATGGCCGCCAGCGCATCACCGAGGGCTACCACTGCCGCTACGGCCTCAACCCCGACTTCGCCCAAGCCCTTAGCAGCGGCCCCCTACGCATCACCGCCCGCGACGACCAAGGCGACGCCCGCGGCATCGAACTGGAAGGCCACCCCTTCTTCGTCGGCACCCTCTTCCAACCCGAACGCAGCGCCCTGCAAGGCAGCGTGCCACCAATCATCCAAGCATTTATCCAAGCAGCAGCAGACCAACCGCAGTAATCAGCAAACACGTTTTCAGCCTTTGATCTGGCGTGTGATATGCCCGCCCCATTAGCGCAGGTCGAGTGGAGTTGTTGAGCGGCCGGGAGCCGCGAGAGTCACGTTGGGCCAAGGTTGGGGCTGTACGAGACAACCACATGGGCAGGACGCAAAACCAATCCCCAGCAAGCGACGAACACTCTCAGCTAGAATGCCGCCAACCTCCCCCGCAGCCATCCCCATGACCACAACCGCTCCCCCCATCGTCATCATCGGCGGCGGCCCCGCCGGCCTGATGGCCGCCGAAGTCCTGGCCCTGGCAGGGCAAAAAGTCCAACTCTTCGACGCCATGCCCTCAGTCGGCCGCAAATTCCTCCTCGCCGGCGTAGGCGGCATGAACATCACCCACGCCGAACCCAAAGCCGCCTTCCTCACCCGCTACGGCCCCAGGGCCCGCGAACTCAGCACCCTGCTGCAAGACTTCGACGCCGACCACCTGCGCACCTGGATCCACAACCTGGGCATCGACACCTTCGTCGGCACCTCGGGCCGCGTGTTCCCCACCGATATGAAAGCCGCGCCCCTGCTGCGCGCCTGGCTCAAACGCCTGCGTGAACACGGCGTAGTTATCCACACCCGCCAACGCTGGCTGGGCTGGCATGCCGATGGCCGTCTGCGGATCGCCGGCAGCGCCGGCGAACAGGCCCTCGAGGCACGCGCCGTGGTGCTGGCCCTGGGCGGCGGCAGCTGGGCACGGCTGGGTTCCGATGGTGCCTGGCAGACCTTGCTGACCGAGCGCGGGGTGGCGTTGGCACCGCTGCAGCCGAGCAATTGCGGCTTCGAGGTGGAGGGTTGGAGTGCGGTGTTCAACGACAAATTCGCTGGCGCGCCGGTGAAGTCCTGCGCCATTGCCCTGCCCGGTCAGCCGCCGCGCCTGGGGGAATTCGTGGTTACCGCGCAAGGGGTGGAAGGCAGCCTGGTATACGCCTTGTCGGCACCGATTCGCGACACCATCAACCGCGCCGGCAGCGCCACCGTGCAGCTCGATCTGCTGCCGCAGAAAAGCCCGGAGCAGGTGCTGGCCTTGCTGAATAAACCCCGTGGCAGTAAATCCATCAGCAACCACCTGCGCAGCGCCCTCGGCCTGGACGGCGTGCGTGCCGGCCTGCTGCGCGAACTCACCGATGCCGCCACCTTCGCCGACAGCGCAAAACTGGCGCAGGCGATCAAAGCCCTGCCCCTGACCCTGGTGCGCACCCGGCCACTGGACGAAGCCATCAGCAGTGCCGGTGGCGTGCCGTTCGAGGCGTTGGATAGCCAGCTGATGCTCAAGCAACTGCCCGGGGTGTTCTGCGCCGGCGAGATGCTCGACTGGGAAGCGCCTACCGGCGGCTACCTGCTCACCGCCTGTTTCGCCAGCGGCCGGGCCGCGGGTTTGGGTGTACTCGACTGGCTGCGCTGAAGCCCCCGCCACAACCTGGAACCATCGTGCTAGATTTACCACTCTCCCGCTAGCACGAGGCCGCCATGTCCCTGACCTTCCGCCCTGCCCGTCCCGATGATGTGGCCGCGGCTATCCCGCTGATCTACAGCTCCGGCCCGGCCGCTTTCAACTACGTATTTGGCGCACACCGCGTGCAGGACTTTCTGCAGCAGGTGTTCGTAGGCAAATATGGGCAATTCAGCCACCGCCAACACTGGGTGGGCGAGCTGGATGGGCAAGTGGTGGTGGCCGGCACCTTGATCAGCGCCGAGGCCAACCTGCGCAATATGCTCGCTGCCACCTGGCAGATACTGCGGTTTTACGGGCTATGGAATTCGCTCGGCGTTATCTACCGGGGCTTGCAGATGGAGCATCTGATTAAGCCGCCGAAAAAGGGCCTGAACTACCTCGCCCACCTGGGCGTGCAAACCGGCCTGACGGGCCAGGGCATCGGCAGCCAGTTGATCGACTACTTCCTCAAACTCGGCAGCGCCCGCGGCCTGCCCAAGGCGGCGCTGGATGTCTCGGCAGAGAATCCGTTGGCCCAGGCGCTGTATGAGCGGCTGGGGTTTGAAGTGGTGGTGCAGCGGGCTTCTACATTGGCTGGCGTGCCAGATCACATTTACATGGAACGTCCGTGAACCGTAGAAGCGGCCGGTGCGGCACTCCGCTCAGCCGCGACGCGCTTGATCGAGCCCCACCGTTTCCAGGCCCGACCAATCGCGGCGCAAGCCGCTCCTACAGACCTCGATACGACTGGCTATTTGAGGTACCAGCCCCAAGGCTGCGTGCCGATGTACTCGGTCACCTGCTTCACCTCCAGATAGTTATCCAAGCCCCAGCGCCCCAGCTCGCGGCCGATACCGCTCTGCTTCATGCCGCCCCAGGGTGCCTGGTTGAACGTCGGCTGTGAGCAGTTGACCCATACAATGCCGGCACGCAGCCCATTGGCCACCCGCGTGGCACGCTGCGGGTCAGCGCTCATCACCGCACCGGCCAGGCCGAAGCGGCTGGCGTTGGCCATGCGGATGGCGTCTTCCTCGCTGTTGAAACGCTTCACACAGAGCAACGGGCCGAACACTTCCTCGCGCCAGATAATGCTGTTCTCTGCCGGCTCATCGAAGATGGTTGGCTCGATAAAGTAGCCGCGTTGCAGATGCTCCGGGCGCTTGCCACCAGTGAGCAATTTGGCACCACTGAGCTTGGCCTGCTCAATGAAACCGATGACCTTTTCCAACTGCCCCTTGCTCACCAACGGCCCGAGCAACACGCCCTGCTCCAGGCCGCTGCCGATGGTGATGGCGCGTGCCGCCTCGACCAATCGTTCAAGCAATTTCCCGGCGATACCCTGCTGCACCAGCAGGCGCGACGTGGCGCTGCACACCTGACCCTGGTTCCAGAAAATACCGAACAGAATCCACTCCACGGCGGCGTCGATATCGGCATCGTCGAACACGATAAACGCCGATTTGCCGCCCAGCTCCAGGCTGATGTTTTTGATATCGGCGGCTGCCGCCGACATGATCTTCGCCCCGGTCGGCACACTGCCGGTAAAGGCCAGTTTGTCCACCTGTGGGTGCTGACTCAGCGGGCTGCCGGCATCGGCACCCAGGCCGGTGACGATATTCAGCACCCCCGCCGGCAAGCCGATGCGGTCGGCGGCGGCGGCCAGTTCCAGGGCCGTCAGCGGCGTCAGCTCCGAGGGTTTCAATACCACCGTGGCACCCGCAGCCAGAGCCGGCGCGACCTTCCACGAAGCCATCAGCAACGGGTAGTTCCAGGGAATGATCTGCCCCGCCACGCCAATCGGTTCGCGGCGGATATGGCAACGGAAACGCTCATCCGGCAGCGCCAGTGGCTCGTTCTGCTGCTGATCCAGTTCACGGGCCAGCCCGGCGTAATACCGGAAGCAGCCGATGGCATCGCCAATGTCCCATTGCGCCTCGGGCAACGGTTTGCCGTTGTCGCGCACCTCCAGCAGGGCCAGGGCGTCCTGGCTGCCTTCCAGCTCACTGGCCAGGGCCTCCAGCCAATCGGCACGCTCAGCACCGCTGGTTTGTCCCCAGCCATTGTCGAACGCCCGCCGCGCAGCCCTTACCGCATGGTCGATATCTTCTTCGCTGCCGGCCGGCACGCGCTGAATCACCTCTTCAGTGGCCGGATCGAGTGTCTCGAAATAACCGCCCAGGTCCGGGTTCACCCACTGGCCGTTGATATACAACTGATCGCGCATCGCTCTCTCCTTGTACGGCCGGGCTTAGGCGGCTCGGCGCCCTTGCAGATAACGGGAGGTGAACAGCAGTGCCAGCGAGGCAAGGATGATCACCGTGGATATGGCGTTGATCTCCGGGGTGATGCCACGGCGGATCGACGAGAAGATGTAGATCGGCAGGGTGGTTTCCGAGCCGGCGACAAAGAAGGCGATGATGAAATCGTCGAAGCTGAAGGTGAACGCCAACAGAAACCCGGCCAGAATCGCCGGCGCGATCTGCGGCAGAATCACCCGCCAGAAGGTTTCCAGCGGCGGCGCATAGAGGTCGGCGGAGGCTTCCAGCAGCGCCTTGTCGAGGGCATCGACACGGGTGCGGACAATCACCATCACCAACGCCATGGTGAACAGCGAGTGCGCAGCGATCACGGTGAAAAAGCCCATGCGCAGTTTCGCAATGCCCATGTCCAGCGCCGCCAGCAGCGGGTTGAACAGGTCGAACAGGGTGATAAAGGCGATCAGCGTGGCGATGCCGATAACAATGCCCGGCACGATGATCGCGCAGTAGGTCAGGGCATCGAAGATCATCCGCACCCGCCCGCTGACGCGCTGCAAACCGAACACCGCCAGGGTGCCGAACAGGGTCGCCAGCAGTGCCGAGCACAGGGCGATCAGCGCGCTATTGCCCAACGCCTCCATGATAAAGGGGTTGCCGAATGCCTTGCCGAACCACTGGGTGGAGCAGCACTCGAACGACAAGCCACTGCGCCCGGCGTTGAAACTGAACAGCATGATCAGCGCGATGGGCGCGTAGAGAAACAGGTAGACCGACGTCGAGTAGCCGCGCAGCCACAAAGCCTTGTCATTCATCTCAGAGCATCCCGTCTTGCTGGCGGCCGCCGTAGCGCGCCACCAGTTTCAGATACACCGCGATGATCGCCAGCATCATCGCCACCAGGGTCATCGCCACGGCACTGCCGAACGGCCAGTTGCGCGACTGCAGGAACAGGTCGACCAGCGCGTTGCCAACAAAAAACACCTTACCGCCACCGAGAATCGCCGGAATCAGGAACTCACCCATCAGCAGGATAAACACCAGCATCACCCCGGTGATCACCCCCGGTGCCGACAACGGCAGGGTCACCCGGCGAAAGGTTTCGAAGGCACCGGCACCCAGGTCGTGGGAGGCCTCGAGCAAGCGCTTGTCGAGTTTTTCCAGGCTGACGTAGATGGGGAACACCATCAGCGGCAGGTAGCCGTAGACAATGCCGATCAGCACCGCCGTCGGCGTATTGATCAGGCGCACATCATCCAGACCGAGGCTGGCCAGCAGCGCCGGAATACCCTTGCCGCTGAGGATGAAAATCCACGCATAGGTGCGGATCAGAAAGCTGGTCCAGAACGGCACTATCACCAGGGTGAGCAGCAACGAGCGGTTGCGCTTGACCTTCACCGCGAGGAAATAAGCCAGCGGGTAGGCCGCCAACAAACAGACCAAAGTACCCAACGGCGCGAGCACCAGAGTGTTGCTGAACGCCGCGGCGCGCGAGGCCAGGTTGAGGTAATTGGCAAAGGTGAAAGCCGGGCTGTAACCGCCCACGGCACTGCGCTCACCCAGGCTGAACAGCAGAATCACCACCAGCGGCATGAGCAACAACAGCACGAACCACAGGGTGGAAGGCAACAGCAACAGCCAGGTGATACGGCGACCGAGGCTGGCCGGCGCACTAGGCGCAGCCGCCTGTACCGCAGGCAGCGGGGCGGTAACGGCGATGTTCATGGGAGAGTCCTTGGGCATAAACCGATCTTTTGTTCTTTACGCATTCCCGTAGGAGCGGCTTCAGCCGCGATGCTTTTAGCGATCAAAAGCATCGCGGCTGAAGCCCCTCCTACATGTGACCGCGATCCATTGTGGGAGGGGCTGTAGCCGCGAGCTTTTAAAGATCAAGAGCATCGCGGCTGAAGCCCCTCCTACATGTGACCGCGATCCATTGTGGGAGGAGCTGTAGCCGCGAGCTTTTAAGATCAAGAGCATCGCGGCTGAAGTCGCTCCTACATGTGATCGCGATCCATTGTGGGAGGGGCTTTAGCCGCGAGCTTTTAAAGATCAAAAGCATCGAGGCTGAAGTCGCTCCTACATGTGATCGCGATCCATTGTGGGAGGGGCTTTAACCGCGAGCTTTTAAAGATCAAGAGCATCGCGGCTGAAGTCTCTCCCACAGGGACCGAGTTTGGCTTTACGCCGCTTTAAACCGCGCCATCAACTCGGCCCGCACCGGGCTGGTCAGGGTCGCTGCCGCACCGAATTCCAGGGTGCTGAGCAACTCGGCCGCCGGGTACATGATCGGGTCGTTAAGCATGGCCTTGGGCAGCAACGCATCCACGCGTTTGTCGCCGCTGGGGTAGCCGTGGGCTTCAACTTCCAGCTTGTTCACCTGCGGGTTGAGCAGGAAGTTGATAAAGGCATAGGCCGCGTCGCGGTGTTCGGCGTCCTTGGGAATGGCGAAGAAATCGCTCCACAATTCGCCGCCTTCCTTGCCGAGGGTGAACTGCAGGTTGGGCAGATCGCGGTGCAGTTGCGAGCCGTCGCCGGTCCAGCACATGGACATCCAGGCATCGCCGCTGCGCATGCTCGGCTGGTAGTCGGAGTTGATGGCGAACAGGTGTGGCTTGACCTCGATCAGCAGCTTCTCGGCGTCGGCCAGTTCTTTTTCATCCAGCGAGTTGAAGCTGTAGCCGAAGGATTTCAGCGCGTTGCCGATGGCGGTCAGCTGGTAGTCGTGAACCATCACCCGACCAGTGGCCGGGCCTTTGGCCAGGTCCCAGAATTCTTTCCACGACGCCGGTTTGCCCGGGATCTTTTTGTCGTCGTAAACGAACCCGGTGGTGCCCCAGTTCTTCGGCACGGCGTACACCTTGCCGTTGACGATGCCCTGCTCCATAAAACGTTTTTCGTAGGCGTTAGGGTCGAAGTTGGAAAGGCGCGTCAGATCCAGCGGCTCGATCAGACCCAGCTCCACATAGGTGCTGATGGTGTAGTTGGTGGGCACAAATACATCCCAACCGCTGCCCCCGGCCTGCAGCTTGGCGAGCATCTCTTCGTTGGAGCCGAACACGCTCATCTGCACCTTGGCACCGGTCTGGCTGGCGAAGGCTTCGAGGTTGACCGGGTTGTGGTAGTTGGGCCAGGTGGCCAGGGCCACGCGATCGCCGATCGAGCCTTTTTCGGCGGCGAAGGCGCTGTTGGTGAGGATGCCGGGCATGTTGCTGGCGACCACTGCAGCGGCTACACCCAGGCCCGTACGACCGAGGAAATCGCGGCGCGTGATGGAACCGTTTTGCCAACTGCGCATGGTCTTGATGAAATCTTTCTTATCCACAGTGCTTCCCCTTGAACGTGTCGGTTAGTTATTGGTGGACCTGCCGAACTGCGCCTATCAAAGTCCCATCGCCAGACCGTTGGCCTGGTCCCAGCCGATCTGCACGGCGGCACCGTGTTCGAAACTCGCCTGGTGGTGTTCCCGCACCCGCGGCACTCGTACACAGACGATGCCAAAGGGTTCGGTACGAACGCGGTATTCGGTGAGGTTGCCGAGGTAGATGCGGTCCTCCACCTGCCCGGCGAGGGTCACCTCGCGGCCCAACGGGGTGTTGGCGGTGCCGATGCTGATCAGCTCCGGGCGCACCGCGATGCAACCTTGCACCTGCGGGCTCAGCACCGCGCCGCTGGGGCTGCGCGGGCTGCTCAACTGCAGACCCTGGGGGGTTTCCAGCACCACGCTGTCACCCTCGATACGGCGCACCGTACCGTTGAACAGATTGGACTCCCCGATAAAGTCCGCCACATAGCGGCTGGCCGGGGTTTCGTAGAGTTGTTCGGGGGTGGCGGTCTGCACGATCAGGCCGTCCTGCATCACGCTGATGCTGTCGCTCATCGACAGCGCTTCTTCCTGGTCGTGGGTCACCAGCACAAAGGTGATGCCGACTTCACGCTGCAAGCGCAGCAGCTCGGACTGCATTTCCTTGCGCAGCTTGCGATCCAGCGCCGCCAGGGGTTCGTCGAGCAGCAGCACGGTGGGCTTGTTGACCAGCGCGCGGGCCAGGGCCACCCGTTGCTGCTGACCGCCGGAAAGTTCACTGGGCTTGCGCTGCCCGTAACCGCTGAGGCGCACCATTTCCAAGGCTTCATCGGCCAGACGGCGTTGTTCTTTCTTGTCCGGGCGCGGGTTTTGATAGCGCAGGCCGTAGGCGATGTTGTCGGCCACGCTCAGGTGCGGGAACAGGGCGTAGCTCTGGAACACCATGTTCACCGGGCGCTGAAATGCCGGTACGCCAGCCACGGATTTGCCCGCCAGCAAGACCTCACCTTCGCAAGGTTGCTCGAAGCCGGCGATCATCCGCAGGGTGGTGGTTTTGCCGCAGCCTGAGCTGCCAAGGAAGGAATGGAACGCGCCGCGGCGCACCTGAAAGCTCACACCGTTGACCGCCGGGGTGGTGCCGTAGCGCTTTACCACCTGACGGAACTCGATATCGAATGCTTCGCTGGAATTGCTCACCGCTCGCCCCTTGTTCTGGTTCTTGTGCGTGTGAGGGGAAACTAGCAATGGGGGTTTGCGGGCGTATATATCCCTTGGGGGATAGAGGTCGGTTTTGGTTTCTTTTGGTGGTTTTGGTGCGGAGGTGTTCTGCGTTACCGCGTGTGCTGGACGTTTTTGTTTCGCGCCTTACGCGCGAGTTTCTTTTATCAGTCGCCATAAAAGAAACCAAAAGGGCTTGCCCCTACCTGGGCCCTACGCTGCGCTTCGGGTTCCCTCGCTAAAGGGGCGGGTAGATCACAAGCCAGATCAAGATCAAAAGCGGGCTTACGAAGCGGTACGCAGCATCAGTTCTTCGCTGCCTTCGGAGCCGGCCAGCTCGCGAATAAATAAGCCTAGCAACTCCGCCTGGCTGCCTATGCCGAGTTTGGCGTAGATATTTTTACGGTGGATTTTCACGGTGCCGGGACTGATCTCCAGCTGCTCCGCCACCGAAGCACTGGAGTGCCCGCGCAGCAGCAGCTGCACAATCTCCTGCTCCCGCGCCGTCAGGCTATGGGCCCCAAACCCATCAAACGCCGCGCGAATCTTATGGTCCAGGTCCTGCGCCGGCCGCTGCACGCGGCACTCCTGCCAGGCTCCACGCACCACCTCGCTCACCACCGCCTCCGCGCATTCCAGCATCTGCAATTCATCCCGACTAAACGCCGGGCTGGTGGTGCTACGCATCAACGAAAACACCGCTTTGGCACCATCAGCCAGGTCGACGAAAAACGCCACCTCTTCGGCCAGGCCGGTGAGCTGGTAATAGTTGAGGTAGTACTCGCCGAGATAGAAGTGGTCCGGCGCGAACTGGCGCAGGCGCCACAAGCCGGGTGGCTGGTTGCGGGTGCAGGCCAGGTAGAAGGGATCAAGCAGGTAAGGACCCACCTGGTAGTCGTCGACATAAACCTTGCGCTTGTCCGCCGCAAAGGTGTCGAACAGAGGCAACGGCCGGTGGTTGCCTTCGTAGACAAAGAGCACGAAATGGTCGACCGGGCAGATCTGTTTCAGCCACTGACTAAGCCCCTGCAGCCGCGGACGGCCGTTAGGCAGACTGAGCAAATGGGCGAATCCGCTGGTCCAGTGTTTCAAGTCCTTGTGGCGCATGGCAGGCGTCTATGGGCAGAGAAGTGGGAGGAACATCGACTATAGATGTTCAAAATAGCGAACAAGAATGCAGGATTTGCGCCACACCCCGGCAACCCCCAGCCCAGGCGCGGCAGGCAACGGCCGGGCTCTGTTTACGCACCAGCCTGGCTCGCCGGGCACCAGTAAACGTCACTCCCGGTAACGCCTGGCCGGCATCGGGCGGCAAGCAAACCGGGCGACTATGCTTTCTTCCATTCGGCCGCCTCGGCGGCCGCTCACTCTCTTGGTCTGGGTGGTACGGCGATAGTGATTCCCCTGTTGGTCTGCGACGACTCCATGATGGCTCGCAAGCAGCTGATCCGTTCCTTACCCGCGGATTGGCCGGTGTCCATCACCCAGGCCGCCCACGGCCAGGAAGCCATGCAGGCTCTACGTCAGGGGCTGGGGCAGGTGATGCTGCTGGACCTGACCATGCCGGTGATGGATGGCTACGAAGTGCTCGCCGCCCTGCGCGCCGAAGGCCTGGCCAGCAAGGTGGTGGTAGTTTCCGGCGATGTTCAGGAAGAAGCCATGCGCCGGGTGCTGGAGCTCGGCGCTCTGGCCTTTATCAAAAAACCGGCCGAGCCGGAAACCCTCCGGCAAACCCTCGAACGCTTGAATCTGCTAGGCCAACCGGCCAAGCCTGCGGATATTCCGCTGCGCCCGGAATTCGAGCTCAAGGTGAATTTCCGCGATGCCCTGCGCGAGATCAACAACGTCGCCATGGGCCGCGCTGCAGCGTTGCTGGCCAAGGTGCTGGGGGTGTTTGTCGAACTGCCGGTGCCCAGCGTGAATATCTTCGAGGTCAGCGAGTTGCATATGACCCTGGCCGACGCACAGCGCGGCGAGCGCTACAGCGCCTTGTGCCAGGGATTTATCGGCGACGGCATTGCCGGCGAGGCGCTGCTGCTGTTCCACGACTCGGAGATCGCCGATATCGGCCGCCTGTTCAAGTGGCAGCCCAAGGACGAGCACGACGTGTCGGAGATGCTTCTGGATCTGGCCAGCATCCTGATCGGTGCCTGCCTGAGCGGCATTTCCGAGCAGATCGATGTGCGCTTTTCCCAGGGCCACCCGCAGCTGCTCGGCCTGCACAGTTCCATCGAAAGCCTGATCACGGTGAACAAGCAACGCTGGCGCAAAACCCTGGCGGTGGAGATCAGCTACAGCCTGGAAGGCCACGATGTGCACTTCGACCTGTTGCTGTTGTTCACCGAAGATTCGATCCCGCGCCTGACCTACAAAATCAATTACCTGATGAACTGAGACCCGCCTATGCCTGCGCAGATCGACATCAAAGAGGTTCACTGGCTACTGGATATCGTGCAGTGCATCGATGTGGGCGTGATCGTGCTCGACCGCGACTATCGGGTGGAAGTGTTCAACAGTTTTATGGAAAACCACTCGGGTCTGGGCCCGGATGAGGTGCACGGCAAGTCGCTGTTCGAGCTGTTCGAGGAAATCGACGAACCCTGGTTCCGGCGCAAGGTCGACAGCGTGGTCACCCTCGGCACCCGCGCCTTCAGCCTGTGGGAACAGCGGCCGTATCTGGTGCATTTCAAGAACTACCAACCGATCACCGGCCGCGCCGACTTTATGTACCAGAACGTCACCCTGCTGCCGCTGGCGGCGAGCAGTGGCAAGGTGGAGCACATTTGCGTGGTGATCTACGACGCGACCGAAGCGGCGGTGCATAAGAACGCGTCGTAAGGGTCGCGGCCTCAGCTCTTTGTAGGAGCGGCTTTAGCCGCGATGCGGTGGCCTAGCCAACACCGTTTCCAGGTCTGGCCAATCGCGGCTAAAGCCGCTCCTACGGGGTTGCGAGAGGCTTATTTCTTCTTGCGCGGCCCGGTATTGAAACTCGGCACCTTGCGAATCGCCTTCACCGGCGCTTCCAGCGGCTCGGCGCTTTCGGTCCATTTGCCCAGGGTTTTGCTTTTGCCGCCACCGCCGCCGGTTTTCGGTTTTTTCGGCTTCTTCGGTTTTTTCAGCACCTGGCCAGTGGGGTCGGTCATCGGCACCCGGTGTTCGGGTTCGAAGTCCTGTTCTTCGCTGCGCTGCAGGGTCTGGCGGGTCAGCACTTCAATGGCCGACAGCAGTTGCACTTCATCGGCACATACCAGGGAGATCGCCTGGCCGCTGTTGCCGGCACGGCCGGTACGGCCGATGCGGTGTACGTAGTCTTCGGCAACGATGGGCAGGTCGAAGTTGACCACCAGCGGCAGGTCGTCGATATCCAGGCCGCGGGCCGCCACATCGGTGGCCACCAGAATCTGGATCTCGCGAGTTTTGAAGCGGTCCAGGGCGCGCTGGCGGGTGGCTTGCGGTTTGTCGCCGTGGATGCCGTCGGCATTGATGCCCAGGGCTTGCAGCTTCTCGCACAGTTCATCGACGCCATTACGGGTCTTGGCGAACACCAGCACCTGGCCCCAACGCTGTTTTTTCAGCAGGTGAATAAATAGCTCGGACTTACGCTTTTTATCGACCGGGATAATCCACTGCTTGACGCTGCTAGCCGCCACGTTGCGCGGACTGACTTCGATACTCAGCGGGTCATTCAGGGTGTTGCCGGCCAGGGTGCGGATGGCCTCGGAGAAGGTCGCCGAGAACAACAGGGTCTGGCGCTTTTTCGGCAGCGCGGCGTAGATATCGCGCAGCTCTTCGGAGAAACCGAGGTCGAGCATGCGGTCGGCTTCATCGAGAATCAGGGTTTGCAGCTGGTTGAACTTGACCGCGTTCTGGCGGAACAGATCGAGCAGGCGCCCCGGGGTGGCCACTAGAATGTCGACGCCTTTGCGCAGCTTCATCATCTGCGGGTTGATGCTGACGCCGCCGTAGACTGCGTAGGTGGTCAGCGGCAGGTGCTGGCCATACACGCGAATGCTTTCGTGCACCTGCTCGGCCAGTTCACGGGTGGGGCACAGCACCAGCGCACGCACCGAGTTGCTTGCCACTTGCGGGCCTTCGAGGGTCAGGCGCTGCAACAGCGGCAAGGCGAAACCGGCGGTTTTACCGGTGCCGGTCTGGGCAGCGGCCATCAGGTCGCGGCCGGCCAGCACGGCCGGAATGGCCTGGGCCTGGATCGGCGACGGGGTTTTGTAATCGAGCTCTTGCAGAGCGCGCAGCAAAGGTTCGATCAGGCCAAGGGTGGCGAAAGTCATAGCGGGGAGCCCGGGTGTTTCAAAGAAGCCGGCAGTTTACCCTGTCCGCGGCGCTGGGCGTTATGGCTCAGGCGTTACGCGCCAGGCGCAAGGCTTCGCCGATCTTCGCCGCGGGCACTTTCTGCAAACGGCACAACAGGCTGTGGGAGATGCTGTGAATGCCGTGCTGCTCACGCAGGTGGCCGGCCATAAACAGGGTCAGGTTGGCGGCCATTTCCGCATCGGCCATGGCCCGGTGCGCCTTGCCGGTGACCGGCAGCCGCGCCCAACTGTTGAGGGTGCCAAGCTTGTGGTTGGGGGCCTGGGGCAATAAACGCCGCGCCAGCAACATGGAACAGGCGAAGGACTGCACGCGTTGGCGTTTGATCAGGCCGAGTTCGGCGTCCCAGAATTTTTGGTCGAAAGACGCGTTATGGGCCACCAGGGGAATGTCGCCGACAAACTCCGCCACCGCCTCCATCACCTCGGCGGCTGGCGGCGCGTCGCGCAGCATGGCGTTGCTGATGCCAGTGAGGCTTTCGATAAAAGGCGGCACCCACACACCGGTTTTCATCAGGCTTTGATAACGGCCGACGATGCGCCCGTCTTCGACTATCACCGCAGCAATCTCGGTGGCGCGGCAATTCTGGCCAGGGGATATGCCGGTGGTTTCGAAGTCGATGACAGCAATGGGTTCCACGGGGGAGAGTCTCGTCAGGGGAATGGGCGGCGTAGGAGCGGCTTTAGCCGCGATCCCTGCAAACGGCGAGATCAAAAGCATCGCGGCTGAAGCTGCTCCTACGGGTGATGACTAGTTGCGAAGCAGTAAGGCACCTTCAATCGGCACATAGCGCGAAGCAGCCCGCACCAGCGACTGAGCAGTAAGCCCCGGCACCCCATAGGCCACCGCCTCGGTGCCATAGCTACGGACCTTGTCCAGCAGCATGTCGAAGTCGCCATCGCCAGAAGCGAGCACCACGCTGTCGACGCGCTGGGCGGCGTCCATGATGTCGATGGTGATGCCCACATCCCAGTCGCCTTTGGCCGAGCCGTCACTGCGCTGGATAAAGGGTTTGAGCTTTACGGTAAACCCGAGGTTGCGCAGGATCTGCTGAAACTGCTGCTGCTTGGCGTCGCCACGGTCAATGGCATAGGCGTAAGCCTCGACTATCTCGCCATGCTGGGCGATATCGGCCCACAGCGCGGCATAGTTGAAGTGGCAACCATGGGCCTGACGCACGGTGTAGTAGAGGTTCTGCACATCGGCGAACACGGCAATTCTTTTCACCAGCCTGACTCCTGGGCGGCCAAAGTATTGGCAGTATGCCATCAGTCGATCAGGTTTAGCCGAGGCTTTGTGCTAATCGTTCGCCACATCCTGGCGTTGGAGGGCCGCCAGCCATGGGCTAAAGTGCAGCCCTTGCTTCGCTGCCGTGACCGCCTTGATGAACCCATTACCGATTATTCGTGACGCTTTTTACTTTTTCAGCCGCAACCTGGGTGACATCACCCGCCTCTGCCTGCCGCTGGTGATGCTCGAAAGCCTGGCGCAAACCGTACTGCTGTGTGCCGACCCCGGCGACAACTCGCCGATCTACGCCATGCTGATCACCCTGGCGGTATACCCGCTGTACACCGGTGCCTTGATCATCTTCATGGCCGCGCGCAGCAGCGGCGAAACCCCGCGATTGCCCGATGTGCTGGCCCTGACGCTGCGCCTGTGGCCGCGTCTGGCGGTGCTGAGTGCGCTGACCAATCTGCTGTTTCTGCTGGGTGCCAAGCTGATGTTGCTGCCGGGCATCTATGTGCTGGTCAAGCTGGCCTTCGCCGAGTACCTGCTGGTACTGCGCGGCACCTCGCCCCTGGCGGCGATGCGCGACAGCTTCAGCATGACCAATGGCCAATTCCTGCGCGTGTTGCTGTGCATCATGCTGGTGGTAGTGCCGCTCTGGGTGCTGCAAAGCCTCAACTTCGGTGTCGCTGGCGAAGGCGAAGTGCAAATGGACGAGGCGCTGCTGGTATTTGCCGTGCAGAGCGTTACCAGTTTTATCTCGCTGTTCTCCAGCGTGGTGGGGTTTCGTCTGTTTATGCTGGTCGGCGCGCAGCCAGCAGCACGCTGATTTGCAGCTAGGCTCAGGGGAAGCCTTTTCCCGGAGCCTGTTCCATGGCTGATGCCAATCCCAGCATCCTCTCCCACCTGTCCATCGGCACCAATCACTTCGAGCGCGCGCTGGTGTTTTATGACCGCGTGCTGGCCACTCTGGGTTGCAAGCGGGTGATGGAGCACCCCGGCGCGGTCGCCTATGGCCGCATGTACCCGGAGTTCTGGCTGCAGATTCCTCTCGACGGCCAGGCGGCCAGCGTCGGCAATGGCACCCATATCGGCTTCGTCGCGCAGGACAAATCCTCGGTAGATGCCTTCTATGCCGCCGCCCTGTCGGCAGGTGCCAGCGGCGATGGCCCGCCCGGTCCGCGGCCGCACTATGGCGAGCAGTATTACGGTTGTTTCGTTCGTGATCTGGATGGCCACAAGATCGAGGCAACCTACTGGGAAGCGACCTCGCTGTATGACATTTATGTCGAAGCCGAAGCCGCCACGTCGAACTAACGCGGGGCCCGATAACGCTTGGCGCGCTGGCTGACCCAGCCTTCGTCGAGCATGTTCTGCAGAGCCTTGGCCATCACCTGCTGCTCCGCCGCCAGGCCGCGCATGCGGGAAAAACCGATAAACAATTCGGTGTGCGCTTCGGGCAGATAGCGGGCCTTGGCGATGGCGGCCGCGTAGTGGCTTTGCAGCAACTCGAAGTCCACTTGGCAATCGGTGCCGATCACCACGGCCAGGCGGCCGCGTAGCAACATCTGCAACAGCTGCTGCTCGTTATTGACCCCGCGTTTGAGCAGAGTCTGGTCCGAATCGAAGGGCTGGAAGTACACCGACTCGTGGACATAGCCAATCAGCTTGCCCTGCAGATCGGCGTAGCTTTGCAGTTGCTCGGAGGTGTTGGCGGCGGTGTAGAAACGGGGCGCGCAGGCGTAATAAGGAGCGGGCAAATACTCAATGTACTGCTCACGGTCGGGGGTTTTCGCCAGGCCGATCATCAGGTCGGCGCGCCCCTGTTGCAGGTCGGCCAGACCGCGTGCCCAGGGTGCCCGCTGCACATCGAAGTGCAGACCACTGCGACGGCTGATTTCGTTGAGTACGTCGATATCCAGACCGATCAGATTGCCTTGGGCATCTTCCATACGAAACGGTGGCCAAAGGTCGGTCATCACCCGCAAAGGTGCGCGCTCATCCGCCAGAACCAACTGGCAGAGCAGGGTGAGCAGCAACAATGACCAGCGCATTCACGTCCTTAGCCCACGCCCGTGGGGGCCTTGGGAGTTGGGTAGACATCGTACAAGTGCGGCGTAATCTACAGCGAGCAATATGACATTCGCCAGATGCGTCACACGATTACCTGCAATTGGCCCGTTAGTTGGCTGCTAGTTGGGTTGAGCCCCCACGCTCGGTTATGCTCCGGCTCGCGCCCTTTTTGCCACTTGGCCCCTGCCCATGCCTTTGCTTCGCACGCTTGCGTTACGAAAAGCCCTGTTGCTCGTTCTGCTTCTTGGTATTGCCCTGTCGGTGCTGGTCTACAGCATCACCTGGCACCCTGCTGAGCGCGAGGCGGCGCCGCTGTCCTGCGACGTGAATACCGCCACCTTGCAGCCCGGTCAGGCCCTTAAAGTGATGACCTGGAACGTGCAGTACCTGGCCGGCAAGCGCTATGTTTTCTGGTACGACCTGGCCGATGGCAGCGGCCCGGACACCCGCCCGACTGCCGCCGACCTGGCTTACAGCCTGGACGAGGTGGCGCGTATTCTGCGCGATGAGCAGCCGGATATCGTGCTGCTACAGGAGCTGCACGAAAACACCAAAGCCACCGATTACCAGAACCAGCTGGCGCTGTTGCAGGAGCGTCTGGCCGACCTCTACCCGTGCAGCAGTCAGGCGTTTTATTGGAAGGCGGCGTTTGTGCCGCACCCGAAAATCCGCGGCAGCGTGGGGATGAAACTCGGCACCCTCAGCCGCTTTCGCATCAGCCAGGCCGAACGCCTGCAGTTACCAACGCCGCCGGCCGACCCGCTGACCCGCCAGTTCAATCTCAAGCGCGCCCTGCTGGTGAGCTACCTGCCGATTCGCGGCGGCGGCCAACTGGCGGTGATCAACACCCACCTGGATGCCTTCGCCCAAGGCGATGACACCATGCAGCGGCAAGTGGCGATGATTGATCAACAGTTACAGGCACTGAACGCGGCGAAGACGCCGTGGGTGATTGGTGGCGATTTCAATCTATTACCGCCCGGACAATTCCAGCGCCTGTCGGAACGCCAGCGCAGCTGGTACGCCGCCGATAGTGAGCTGCAGGTGCTGGCGGGTAAATACCCGATGATTCCCAGCCTGGAGGAAGCCGGCGGTGCTGGCCAGGCGGCCTGGTACACGCACTTCCCCAACGACCCGCAAGTGAGCGGTCCGGATCGTACCCTCGACTACCTGTTCCACAGCCCCTCACTGGAGCGTGTGGCCGCCACTGTGCGGCAGGTGGATACCCTGAGGATCTCCGATCACTTGCCGGTGATTGCGCGCTTTCTGCTCCCCGAGTAACGAGCAAAAGCCTCGCGGCTAAAGCCTCTCCCCAAGGGAAATTCGATCCCTTGTGGGAGGGGCATTAGCCGCGACGAGAGGAACGCCGAACGGTCGGTCAAATCCTGAAACTACGCACCAACTGACTCAACTGCGCCGCCTGTTGCTCCAGCTCTTTGCAGGCCTGCAGGGTGGTACGCAGGTTCTCTACGCCATCCTGGTTGAGGGTGTTGATTTCAGTGATGTCCATATTGATAGTCTCGACCACCGCGGTCTGTTCTTCCGTGGCGGTGGCCACCGATTGGTTCATGCCGTCGATCTCGTCGATCCGGCTGGTCACGCTGCCCAGGCGCTCGCCAGCCAGGTTGGCGACCTGCACGGTTTTGTCGCTCTGCTTCTGACTCTCTTCCATGGTGCCCACCGCACTGCGCGCGCCGGTTTGCAGCTCGTCGATCATCTGCTGCACCTGCTGCGCCGACTCCTGGGTGCGGTGCGCCAGGTTGCGCACTTCATCGGCTACCACGGCGAAGCCGCGCCCCGCTTCACCCGCCCGCGCCGCTTCGATGGCGGCGTTCAAGGCAAGGAGATTGGTCTGCTGGGAAATGCCGGTGATCACTTCGAGAATCTGCCCGATATTCACCGTTTTCGCGTTCAGGCTTTCGATGGTCACGCAGGACTCGCTGATCTTCTGCGACAGCTCGCGCATCGAGGTGATCGACTGGCCAAGCACCTGCTGCCCTTCTGCCGACAGCGCACTGGCATCGGCGGAACTCTCGGAGGCGACCGCGGCATTGCGGGCAATTTCATGGGCGGCGGCACCCAGTTCGTTGATCGCTGCGGCCACGCTGGTGGTGCGCGTGGCCTGCTGGTCGGAGTTGAGCAACGAGGCGTTGGAAGCGGTCAGCACCCGGGAGACCACCTCGTTGACGTGGTGGGTGGCTTTGGCCACGTCCTTGATCGACTGGTGGATACGCTCGACAAACCGGTTGAACGAAGCCCCCATCTGGCCGAACTCATCGTGGCGCAGCACCACCAGGCGGCGGGTCAGATCGCCCTCGCCCTCGGCGATATCCTGCATGGCCTTGCCCATTACAAACAGCGGCTGCATCAGCACGTTAATCAGGATGCCGAGCAAGGTGATAATGGCGACCACCGCTATCACCGTGGCAAGTGCCGCGGTTACGCGAAATTCTTTGAGCATGGAAAAAGCGAACGACTGCTCCAGAGCCAGACCCAGCTGCCAGTTCGCCGAAGCGATGCCCTGCATCGGGGTGAACTGCACCAGCAGGTCTTCGCCGTTGGCCTGAACATCGCTCAAGCCGCTTTTTGCCACCAGACCGCTACCGGGGAAGGCCTCGGCCAGGGTTTTGAGGATCAGATCCTTGTTCGGGTGGATGAGAATCTTGCCGTCGCTGCTGACGATAAAGGCATGGCCGTGGCCATCGAAGTCCAGCGAGTTGATGGTAGCGCTGACGCTAGCCAGGTCGATGTCGGCACCGGCTACACCAATGATCTGGCCGCCCTGTTTGACCGGGGTAGCGACGGTGATCACCAGCTTGCCCGAGGAGGCGGCGATGTAGGGTTCGGTGACTACGGTCTGCCCCGCCGCCATCGCCGCCTTGTACCAGCCACGGGCGCGTGGGTCGTAATCTGCGGCACGCGAACCGGCCGGTACGGAGAACATCAGGCCATCGGTGCCGCCGAAATAGCTGAGCTGAAAGGCGCTGCCATACACCGGCAGGCCGACGATTTGTTTCAGGGTGTCCGGTGCGGCACCCTGGTTGCCGATCTGCTGGGCCATGGAGTCCACCAGGGCCATATTGCCGCGCAGCCAGGTCTGGATATTGGAGGTGGTCAGCGCCCCCAACTCACCCATGGAGCGTGCCGCGTCCACGCGCAGGGTCTGGCGCTGTTGGTAGTCGTTGAACAGCACAAAGACGGTAAAGGCAAAAACTACGGTTAAGCCCGCCGCTAGCAAAATCTTGTGGCGAAACTTCAAATTGAGCGCCATTCCATCGTTCTCCAGGCATTAAGGTGTTGTATGGCTGCTATCGGCGGCCACGGGCGATCCGTTAACCTTTCCGACCAGCGTAACGGTGCGCACACCGCGCCCACGAATCGCGGCGGCGTAGGTTGCGCCATACGCGGCAAAAAATCGTTCAGGTTAGCGACGCGGTTTGGCTCTGGCGGTCGGTTCGGCGACCAAAGGGTCATCGGGCCAATAATGTTTCGGGTAGCGGCCCTTCAATTCCTTCTTCACTTCGGCGTAGGTGCTGCGCCAGAAGTTGGCCAGGTCCTGCGTTACTTGCACCGGCTTGCGCCCAGGTGAGAGTAGATGCAGTTTCACCACCTGGCGGCCGCCGGCAATCCGCGGCGTATCGGCCAGGCCGAACAGCTCCTGCATGCGTACCGCGAGCACCGGCGGTTCTTCGTGGTAGTCGATGCCGATACGCGAGCCGGAGGGCACCTCGATGGTCTTCGGTGCCAGCTCTTCCAGACGCTGCGGCAGCGGCCAGGGCAACAGGGTTTGCAGCATGTTGTGCAGGTCCAGATTGCCGAAATGGCTCAGCCGGGTGACTTTGCCCAGGTAAGGTTGCAGCCATTTCTCCAGACTGGCGAGCAACGCCGCGTCGCTGACATCCGGCCATTCGCTGCTGCTGCCGTTGGCCAGGTCGAGGCGGCGCAACAAACCAATACGCGCCTGCCATTGGCGCTGCTCGGGTTTCCACGGCAACAGCTCCAGGCCCTTGCGTCGCACCAGGCCAAGCAAGGCGCGACTGCGGGAGTCTTGGTCGAGGTCTTTCAGCGGTTCGCGATTGAGCACCAGCTCACCAACTCGCCATTGGCGTTCGGCCTTGAGCGCGCCTTCGCGTTCGTCCCATTCCAGCTCCTCACGCACGCTGACTTGCTCGCGCAAAACGCCATCGAACAGCGCCGGTTCCAACTCGGCAGCCAGATAAATACGTTCTTCGCGCTGGCCCTGGCGGCTGCCCAGTTCGGCGACCACCAGCCAGGGTTGTTTCATCAAGGCATCCGGCTCACCGAACTGCGCAGCGCGGCCGTTGGCCAGCCGGTATTCGCCACCGCCGGCACGCCGCTGCTGGGCCACGCGGTCGGGATAGGCAAAGGCCAACAAGGCACCGAGCCAACGCGGGTGATCCGGGTCGCTGACCGGCTCGGTAGGTTTGCCACGCAGGTAGCTTTTGAATTGCTTGGCCAATTGCCGGGCCCGCTGCACCCCGCCCTGCCCGCCTCGGTGACCACGCTCTTCACCACTGAGCAAGGCCAGGCGACTGTGCAGATCGGCACCGCCGCCGCGCTGGATATCACGCTCACCGAGCAACGCGGCGACATCGCAGGCCAGATTGCCCAGGCCCAGGGCCTGGCCACGCAACAATAAATGCGCGATGCGCGGATGCGCCGGCAGTTCGGCCATGGCCTGGCCGTGGGGCGTCAGTTGGCCGTTGCTCTGCAGGGCACCGAGGCGCACCAGCAGGTCCTGGGCCTGGGCATAGGATGCAGTGGGCGGCGCATCCAGCCAGGTCAGTTCCTGCGGGGTCACCCCCCAACGCGCCAGCTGCAGGGCCAGGCCGGCGAGGTCGGCCTGGAGAATCTCCGCGCTGCCATATGCGGCCATCTGCTCGTGCTGCGCCTGCGACCACAGGCGATAGCAGGAACCCGGCTGCAAACGCCCGGCACGCCCGGCGCGCTGGGTGGCACTGGCGCGGGAGATGCGCTGGGTATCCAGGCGGGTCATACCGCTGCCGGGGTCGAAACGCGGCACCCGGGCAAATCCGGCGTCCACCACCACGCGTACGCCATCGATGGTCAGGCTGGTCTCGGCGATATTGGTGGCCAGCACCACTTTGCGTTTGCCCACAGGGGCCGGTTCGATGGCGGCGCGCTGGGCGCTGAGGTCGAGTTCGCCGTGCAGCGGGCAGAGCAGAATATCGCTGCGCCCGTTCAAGGCTTCAGCGAGTTGATCGTTAACCCGGCGGATCTCCCCCTGCCCCGGCAGAAATACCAGCACGCTGCCCGGTTCATCGTTAAGGGCCTGCAGCACGGTCTGCACCGCCCGCGGCTCCAGGCCTTCCTTGGCGTACGGACCGGCAGGCTGGAATGGCCGCCCCCAGTGAGTTTCCACGGGGAACATGCGCCCTTCGCTGCGCACCACCGGGGCGTTGTCGAGCAGCGCGGACAAGCGCTCACCTTCCAGGGTGGCGGACATCAGCAGCACCTTCAGGGGCGGCTCATCACGCAGCAAGGCGCGGCCATTGAGGGTCAGGGCCAGGGCCAGATCGGCGTCCAGGCTACGCTCATGGAATTCGTCGAAGATCACCAGACCGACGCCTTCCAGCGCCGGGTCGTCCTGCAGACGCCGGGCAAGAATGCCCTCGGTGACCACCTCGATGCGGGTGGCCGCACTGACTTTGCTTTCCAGACGAATGCGGTAGCCCACTGTGTTGCCGACGGCCTCACCCAATTCGCTGGCCAGGCGCTCGGCCGCTGCACGCGCGGCCAGGCGCCGCGGTTCAAGCATGATGATCGACTGCCCGGCCAGCCAGCTTTCCTGCAACAACGCCAGCGGCACACGGGTGGTTTTACCCGCGCCGGGCGGTGCTTCCAGCACGGCCTCATGGCGCTCGGCCAGGGCGGCGCGCAGAGCGGGCAAAACGTCGTCGATGGGCAATGGAGTCATGGGCATGTCATTGGCGCGAGGCAAAGTCGGGCGGCGATTATAGCGGCGAACGCCAACGGGCTTTGCACAGTCTCAGTTACAGCAGGGCAGTCGCAGGATTAGCGCCTAAAACGCGTGCGCCTGCTGCTTCGCGGCCAATCAGCCTTTATAGTTGCACGACTATTTCCTTGGAGGTGCTTATGCACATGCGGACTCGTGTTGTTGGTGGTGCGTTGATCGTTGCGTTGCTCACTCAGTTGACGGCCTGCGGCAGCATTTTCTTCCCGGATCGTCGTGGCCAGATCGAAGGCAAGATCGATCCGGTGGTGGCAGGTCTCGATGCCATCGGCCTGCTGTTCTATATCATCCCCGGCCTGATCGCCTTCAGCATCGACTTTGCCACCGGTGCCATTTACTTCCCCGAAGGCCAGAGCGCGCAGATCGATCCACAGAAACTGCAGGACACCATCGGTACCGATGGCAAGGTCGACAACGTGCGCCTGAAAGCGCTGATCGAGCAGGAAACCGGTCGCACCCTGCCACTCGATGATCCCCGTCTGATCCAGCACAGCGGCAGCCTGCAACAGCTGGCCGCGTTCGGTCTGCAGCCCGCCGCATGAAATTGACCCAGGCGCACGAGCGCCTGCTGCGTCAGGCCACCTTTGCCTCGCTGACGGTAGCGATCGTTCTGATCGTCGCCAAAGGCGTGGCCTGGTGGCTGAGCGGTTCGGTCAGCCTGCTGGCGGGGCTCACCGACTCGCTGCTGGATGGCGCGGCATCGCTGCTCAATCTGTTGGCCGTGCACTATTCGTTGCGCCCGGCCGATGACGATCACCGCTACGGCCACGGCAAAGCGGAAGCGTTGTCAGCGATTGCCCAGGCACTGTTTATTGCCGTGAGTGCGGTGCTGGTGGCGATTCAGGCGGTGGAGCATCTGCGCCATCCCGAGCCCCTGGGTTCGCCGGAACTGGGCATCGCGGTGATGCTGCTGTCGCTGGCGCTGACCCTGGCCTTGCTGGCATTCCAATACCGGGTGATCCGCATCACCGGCTCCACGGCGATTCGTGCCGACTCCTTGCACTACCGCTCCGACCTGCTGCTTAACGGCAGCATTCTGGCGGCCCTGGTACTGGCCTGGTTTGGCTGGCAGCAGCTGGATGCGTTGTTCGGGTTAGGGATTTCGGTCTACATCCTGTGGAGCGCGGTGCAGATTGTCCGCGAGGCGATTGCCGTACTGATGGATGAAGAGCTGCCGACGGATGTCAGCACGCAGATGCTCGAACTGGCTTGCCAGGTGCCCGGCGTGCTTGGAGCCCATGACCTGCGCACACGGATTTCCGGCTCGCACTGGTTTGTGCAGCTGCATCTGGAATTGCCGGGGGAGCTGAGCCTGACCGTGGCACACGATCTGTGCGAGCAGGTGGAGCAAGCCATTATCGCCGCCTACCCACGGGCCGAAGTGCTGGTGCATGCCGATCCGCAGGAAGTGGTGAGACCGCGCTGACTTCTTCGTTTCCAGGCCCATCAATCGCGGCTGAAGCCGCTCCTACGAGGTGTGTTTCCACCGTAGGAGCGGCTTCAGCCGCGATGTTTTTGATCTTCCTCAGTTCACGCTATATCCACGCCCGGCCATACAGGCACCGAGCGAACGACGGTAGATATCCGCCACATTCGCCGCCGGGGCGTAGCTGGCTTGCGAGGGATCGAAGCCGCTCTGGTTGACGGCCCAGCGGTGGCAGTCGTAGCGGTCCTGCGCGACTTGCGCTTCGCTCTGCCCGCGGGCCGGATAGGCCACTACGTCGTAGCCGTTACCCTGCCAGCCGTTGTTGCTGGTTACCTGTGTCGGCGGGTTGGTGACCACGTATTCCTGGCGGTCGGCCTGATAGAGGTAGTAGGTGCCGGCGGCGATAAAATACAGCGAACTGCCAATCCACAGCTGCTCGGCGTATGACGGCAAGGTGCGCACCCGCACGCCATAAGGTGGGGTGACGACGACATAGCTGGGACCATAAGGGCGGTACCAGTAGCCGTCGGCGTAGTAGTAATCGATGCCGCCGTGGGGTACGCGCCAGCGGCCCTGGGGAATGGTGTCGACTCGATAGCCCGGCTCCCAGCGTGGGCCTGGGCCCCAGCCGCCATCCGGGCGACCACCGTGCCATTGGTTGGCCGGCGGCGGCGACTTGGCACCCAATTGCCGGGCCGGGCCTTGCGGGCCACGGGGTTCATTGTTGCTGGAGTGGCCGCGGTCATCGTCATCATGATCGCCGTTATGGCCGTTGCCGTTGTTATTGTCGTAATGCCCTTGGTTGTAGCCGTTCTGGTTGTAGCCGCCCTGGTTGTAGCCACCACTGTTGTAACCATTGCCATAACTGTCGCGGCCGCCGCGGTCATCGCGCTGCGACGAACTGCTGCCGCCCAGGGTACGGGCCGCGCCTTGCGGGCCTGGCTGTTGCTGTTGCTGCTGTTGCGGAGGCCGCAACTGCCCGTTGCCTTGATTGCCTTGACCTTGATTGTTTTGACCTTGATTGCCACCGCCCTGGTGACCACCCTGCCCGCCACCTTGATAGCCGCCACCTGAATTGCTCCGCCCCTGATCACGCTGCGAACCGCCGCCCATCACCGCGCGCGCATCGGGCTTGTCATCATCAGCCAGGGCATTGGCAAACATCGCCAGGGAAAGGACGCTTACACCTGCCAGGCGCCAGATCTGCGACTTCATGACTTCTACTCCAGGGGACAGTTACCGCGAAATGACCTGCCGTCAGTATCGCTGAACGGCGGGCAGTTGTAGCCGATTGGTAACAGCTTCGACAACGGCCGCTTACGGAGTTGCAAGGGCCACCACAGCTGAATAAAAAATAGTTGCCTGCCACCATTCAAGATCGCGCGAGCCAGGCAGGGCAAGGTGCAGACGGCTTTTCAAGCGCTGCGGATCGTTTAGTAACACCCAATAAAAAGGGGGCCTCGCGAGGGCCCCCTTCTAAACTTCTCGTCCGCTGCTGGCGATTGTGTCGCCGCCTGTATCGCCCTCTTGGTTCAGCGGGCGGACCCGGGTGCCTGAGCGACCCGGTGGGATCGGTGGCGCTGGCGCACCTGATTGAGCGGGCCAGTTGGACTTGCGTCCGGGTCATTTAACTTGAGGGAAAGTGTAGGCCTGACCACGCGACAGAGGATTGCGAATATTGCTGATCGAGATATGAGTTGCGCAATCTTTCCCCCTTAACGCACCATGTTGCGCAATCAGAAACGAAAGGGGCGTCATCTTGAACAACCTGGATCGCTACGACCTGAATATTCTCGCCGAATTGCAGCGCGACGCGCGTATCTCCAATCAGGAGCTCGCCGAGCGTATCGGCCTGTCGCCTTCGCCCTGCTCGCGGCGGGTGAAACAGCTGGAAGATGACGGCTATATTCTCCGCCAGGTGGCGCTGCTGGACCGCAAGAAGCTGGGGCTGAGCCTGACCGCCTATGTGCATATCGGCATGGACCGGCACACGCCCGAGCGCTTCGAGCACTTCGAATCGGTGATCAACCAGTGCCCGGAAGTGCTGGAGTGCAGCCTGGTGACGGGCATGGACGCCGACTACCAGCTCAAGGTGGTGGTACCGGATATGGACCACTACCAGAAATTCCTTCTCGGCCAGCTCACCCGTATTGAAGGGGTGACCAGCGTGAAGTCGAGCTTTGTCCTCAACCAGGTAATTTCCAGCACCCAGCTGCCGTTGCAACATCTGCGCAGCTGAACCGGGTGCGGCGACGAAGCTCAGGCCAGAGCCCTGAACGCTGGCGTATAATCGCCGGCCTTGACCCGGCCCTGGTGCCCGGGCAGCACGTTCAAGTCTGGTGAATACCCGAGGTTGTGATGGAACCGGAAAAGTTTGAAGAGTGGATGATGATCATCCTGGTCGGCGGCCTGGTGGCCTTTATGGGCTTTATCGTCTGGGACCTGGCGAAAAAATCCAAAGCCGGCAAATACGGCACCATGGTTCTCTTTCTGGCCCTGGGGCTGGGCGTGTTGGGCTTTATCATCAAGACCGTAGTGATCGGAAGCCTGGAAGGCTTCTGATTCACCGCTTCCCCGGAGGAGCGGCTTCAGCCGCGATTGGCCGGGCCTGAAAACGCAAAGCCCGAGAGCAAAAAGCATCGCGGCTGAAGCCGCTCCCACGGACGGGAGTCAGCGCAGTACGGCATCCACCTCTTTCCACTCCCCCAGCCCCAACCCTTCAATACTCCACGGCCCGATCCGTACCCGTACCAAACGCAAGGTCGGCAACCCCACCGCCGCCGTCATCCGCCGCACCTGGCGATTGCGCCCTTCTTTGATCACCAGCTCCAACCAAGCCGTCGGAATGCTTTTGCGAAAGCGTACCGGCGGATTGCGCTCCCATAAGTGCGGCTCCGGCAGGTGGCGCGCCTCGGCCGGCAAGGTCGGCCCGTCATTCAACGCCAATCCATCACGTAAACGCTGCAACTGCTCTTCGGTGGGCTCACCCTCTACCTGCACCCAGTAGGTTTTCGCCAGCTTGTGTTTGGGGTCGGCGATCCGCGCCTGCAGCTGGCCGTCGTTGGTCAGCAGCAACAGGCCTTCGCTGTCGCGGTCCAGACGCCCGGCCGGGTACACGCCGGGCACCGGGATAAAGTCTTTGAGGGTGCTACGACCCTGTTCGTCGTTGAACTGGGTCAGTACATCAAAGGGCTTGTTGAATAGCAGCAGCTTGGGCTCGGCCGGCGGTGCCTTGGCGACACGGCGCGGTGCCGGGCGGGCAGGTTGGGAGGCAGGGCGAGGTGGGCGGGCCATAAACAATCCGGGAGGGCAAACGGGCGGCACAGTGTAACCCGAGGCCATGCCACGCCATCAGCCTGGCTTATCTCGCTTCAGCAATTACCGTCTATGGTTATTCTGCTGCGTTGCGCCGAACAACCAATCAGGAAGCCCTTGCATGAGCACGTCCGACGTTCAGAAGTTCACCGGTTGGGCCGCCACCGCGCCCAACGCCCCGCTGCAAGCCTATGAGTACGACCCGGGGCCGCTGGGCGCCGAAGAAGTGGAAGTGGCGGTGGAGTTCTGCGGCATCTGCCACTCCGATCAGTCGATGATCGACAACGAATGGGGCCGTACCCGTTACCCGTTTATTCCCGGCCATGAAGTGGTCGGCAAAGTGGTGCGGGTGGGCGATCAGGTGCGCGGCCTGAAGCTGGGCCAGCGCGTCGGCATTGGCTGGAACAAAGGCAGCTGCATGCACTGCGCCTCCTGCATGGAAGGCTCGCACCAGCTGTGCCGCACCGTGCAGCCAACCATTATTGGCGGCAACGGCGGCTTCGCTGATCGCCTGCGCGCTCATTGGGCCTGGGCCATTCCGATTCCCGAGGCCATCGACCCCAGCCTGGCCGGTCCGCTGTTCTGCGCCGGCTCCACGGTGTTCAGCCCGCTGCTGGAGCTGGACATCAAGCCCACCGACCGCGTGGGTGTGGTCGGTATTGGCGGTCTCGGCCACCTGGCACTGAAATTCCTCAATGCCTGGGGCTGCGAGGTGACGGCGTTCACTTCATCGCCGAGCAAACAGGAAGAAGCCCAGCGTCTGGGTGCGCACCAGGCGGTGGCCTCTACCGATGCTGCGGCGATGAAAGCCATTGCTGGCACCCTGGATTTCCTGCTGGTTACCGCCAGCGCCGATCTCAACTGGAATGCCCTGCTCACCACCTTGCGTGGCCGCGGCCGCCTGCACTTTGTTGGCATTGTGCCCAGCGATATTCCGGTGAATGTGTTTAGCCTGATCCCCGCGCAGAAGGCCATTTCCGGTTCCCCGGTGGGCTCGCCGGCCAATATGGCGAAGATGCTGGAGTTCTGTGCCCGCCACCAGATCGTGCCGCAGGTGGAGATGTTTCCGATGAGCAAGGTCAACGAGGCCATCGACCATCTGCGTGCCGGCAAGGCCCGCTACCGTGTGGTGCTGGACGCCAGCCAGTAGTTGCAAAACATGTAAGGGCGCAGGCAAACCGCAGCCGCCGTGCTAGGTTTGCCTGCATCTTCCCTGCATGAGTTTTCTCCATGCCCCGTAGCCTGCGCCCTACCTGGTTGCTGAGCCTGCTGACCCTGGTCGGCTGCAACAACTCCGCCTATCAAGGCCCCGCCAGCGATCACTTCGATGGCGAGCGTTTTCACAATATCCAGCCCACCCCGCATAAAAGCTTTGCCGACCTGCTCAAGTGGCAGCTCAACCGCGAGCGCACCGACGCCTGGGTGGCACAACCTGCTGTGCAAACCCCGCCGGTGCTACGTGAACGGGTACCGGGCGAAGAGTTGCAAGCCACCTATATCAACCACGCCACCGTGCTGCTGCAGACCCAGGGCCTGAATATCCTCACCGACCCGGTATGGTCCAAGCGGGTCAGCCCGTTCAGCTTTATCGGCCCGAAACGCTTTCAACAGCCGGGGCTGAGTATCGACCAGCTACCGCCGATTGATCTGATTCTGGTCAGCCACAACCACTACGACCACCTCGATCTGCAAAGCTTGCGCCAGTTGGCTCTGCGCTTCCCGCTGGCCAAGGTGGTGACGGGCTTGGGCAACGGCGAGCTGATCAAGCAAACCGGTTTCGCCGATGTGGCAGAGATCGATTGGTGGCAAGCGTTGAGCATCAGCCCGACCCTGAGCGTGCATGGCGTGCCGGTGCAGCATTGGTCGGCACGCACCCGCACCGATACCAATCACACCCTGTGGCTGGGCTTCGTCCTGCAGGCACCGGGTGGGCCACTGCTGTTTCCGGGAGATACCGGGCTGGGGCCGGAATTCAAGCTGATCAACCAGCGCTTCGGGCCGATGCGTTTTGCCCTGCTGCCGATAGGTGCCTACGCGCCGCGCTGGTTTATGCGCGACCACCATATGAACCCCGACGATGCCGTCCAGGCGCACCGGCAGTTGCAAGCGAAGAACAGCCTGGCGATTCACTTCGGGGTTTTCCGCCTGACCGACGAAGGCCAGTTCGCCCCGCCGGCCGACCTGGCGGCGGCGTTGCAGGAACAGCAAGTGGACCCGCAGACCTTTCGCGTGCCACAGCCTGGGGATACGTGGCAGGTGCCCTAAAAACACATGCCCGTAGGAGCGGCTTCAGCCGCGAAGCTCTTGATCTTAAGAGCATCGCGGCTGAAGCCGCTCCTACGGGGTTGCTTTAAGGCCGGGATTACCTGAACGGCGGCTCGTCGAAGCTGCGCAGTTTGCGTGAGTGCAGGGAGTCGAGTTGGGTGCGCATCAGGTCCAGGGCAGCGATGCCGATGTTCAAATGCTGGCTCACCGCGCGCTCGTAAAACGCCCCGGCCGCGCCCGGCAGTTTGATTTCGCTGTGCAGCGGTTTGTCCGAGACACACAGCAAGGTGCCGTAGGGCACGCGCAGACGATAACCCTGGGCGGCGATGGTGCCGCTTTCCATATCCACGGCAATGGCGCGGGCCAGGTTGATCAGCGGCCGCTCCTGGGCCCAGCGCAGCTCCCAGTTACGGTCGTCGTAGGTCAGCACGGTGCCGGTGCGCAGGCGCCGTTTCAGCGCTTCGCCCTTCTCGCCGGTAACCGCAGCAGCAGCCTCCTGCAAGGCCAGCTGCACTTCGGCCAGGGCCGGAATCGGAATATTCGGCGGCACCACGCGGTCGAGAATACCGTCGCGGCGCATATAGGCGTGGGCCAGCACGTAGTCGCCAATGGTCTGCGACTGACGCAGGCCACCGCAGTGGCCAATCATCAACCAGCAATGCGGGCGCAGCACGGCCAGGTGGTCGGTGATGTTCTTCGCGTTGGACGGGCCGACACCGATATTCACCAGGGTCACACCATGGCCATCGGCGGCGATCAGGTGGTAGGCCGGCATCTGGTAACGGTGCCAGACCACCGCATCGGCGACTGCCTGGGCATCTTCTTCGGACGTGCCGCGTTCGATGATCACATTGCCCGGCAGCACCATGCGCACATAGCGCGGGTCGTCGCGCAGTTGCGCCAGGCCGTGGCGGATAAATTGGTCCACATAACGGTGGTAGTTGGTCAGCAGAATCCATGGCTGCACATGCCGCCAGTCGCTGCCGGTGTAATGCACCAGGCGGCGCAGGGAGAAGTCCACCCGCGCCGCGTCGAACAGCGCCAGAGGCAGCGGATCGATGTTTTGCCAGTCGTACAGGCCGTCGGCGATGCCATCGGTGGCGGCGGATAGATCGGTGCTCGGGAATACCCGCGACAACTCGGCGGCAGTCACGCCGGAACCGGCCAGCTCATCGCCGGCTTCCACCACATAGGGGTACGGAATGTTCTGCTCGCTGACGCCCACTTCCACCTTGACGGTGAAGTCGTTCATCAACGGGCGCAGTTGTTCCAGCAGGTATTTACGAAAGGCTGCGGGGTGGGTGACGGTGATGGCATAGGTACCGGGCACCTGCACCTTGGCGTAGGCGCGCACGGTGGTGGGCACTTCGCCCTGGGTTTGGTAGGTCAGGCGCAGTTCGGGGTAGCGAAAGCGGTCGCGCTGGCCGGGCTCGGGTTTGGTGCGATCTTTGAGGTAGGCCTTGAGCGCCTGACTCAGGCCATCCACAGCTGCCTGGTGCAGTGCGGCAAGGCGGTCCACCGCTTCTTCCGGGGTGTATGCAATGACAAAACTCTCGGTGCTACTGGTCACGTTCGGCCTTCCTGTCTGGACTCGCATGGCTCTATCTTGCCTGCATTGTCAGGAAAAGGCATGAGGGACTGAGCAACGCCGCCTTCGTAGGAGCGGCTTTAGCCGCGATGCTTTCATCTCAACAGCATCGCGGCTGAAGCCGCTCCTACGAGGGCTACAATCAAGCCATCAGGTGCGGGGTACTGCGCGCAACGAGGGCTTCGGCGTCGATACCGCGCGGCAAGGTGCCGTACACGCGACCACCCTGGCCCAGACGGCTGGCGATAAAGGCGTCGGCCACCAGCGCATTGCCACCTTCAAGCAGCAGTTTGGCTTGCAGGCCGACGGCGACATCTTCGGTGAGCTGGCGGGCGCGGTACTGGATGTCGGCGGTATCGCGGAAGCCCGCCTTCAAGCCTTCGATATGCGCTTTCAAACGCGCATCGCCGTGACCATCGCCCAGCTCGGCAAACAGCACATCGAGGACACCCGGCTCTTTCGACAGGGCGCGCAGCACGTCCAGGCACTGCACGTTGCCGGAACCTTCCCAGGTGGAGTTCACCGGTGCTTCGCGGTACAGGCGCGGCAGGATGCTGTCTTCCACATAACCCGCGCCGCCCATGCATTCGGCGGCCTCATTGATCATTGCGGGGGCGCGTTTGCAGATCCAGTACTTGCCCACCGCAGTCACCAGCCGGGCGAATTTGTCTTCCTGTTCGTCATGGGCGTTATCCAGCGCCTTGGCCATGCGCATGCTCAGGGCAATGGCTGCCTCGCTTTCCAGCGCCAGATCGGCCAGCACGTTCTGCATCAACGCCTGCTCGCTCAGCAGTCGGCCACCGACACGGCGGTGCGCGCAGTGATGGGCGGCCTGGCTCAAGGCCTGACGCATCAGGGCGCTGGAGCCGACCATGCAGTCGAAGCGGGTCAGCGAAACCATTTCGATAATGGTCGGCACCCCGCGGCCTTCTTCACCGAGCATCCAGGCCAGGGCGCCGCGGTACTCCACTTCGCTGGAGGCGTTGGACCAGTTACCCAGTTTGTTTTTCAGGCGCTGGATATAGAACTCGTTGCGCGTGCCATCTGGACGGTGGCGCGGCAGCAAGAAGCAGCTCAGGCCCTTGTCGGTTTGCGCCAGGGTCAGAAACGCATCGCACATCGGTGCCGAGCAGAACCACTTGTGGCCCACCAGTTCATAAGCCTGGCCTGGGCCGGGAATGCCCACGGGATAAGCACGGGTGGTGTTGGCGCGCACATCGGTGCCGCCCTGCTTTTCGGTCATGGCCATACCGATGGTGACGCCGGCCTTCTGGCCCATCGGCAGGTTGCGCGGGTCGTATTCGGTGGCGAGGATTTTCGGCAGCCAGATTTCGGCCACATCCGGCTGAATGCGCAGGGCCGGCACACTGGCAAAGGTCATGGTCAGCGGGCAGCCACTGCCGGCTTCGGCCTGGCTGTGCATATAGGTCATGGCGGCGCGGGCGACGTTGGCGCCGGCGCGCGGATCGGTCCAGGGCAGCGAGGTCAGGCCGTGCTCGACGGCGGCCTGCATCAACTGGTGGTAGGCCGGGTGAAACTCCACCAGGTCGATGCGATGGCCATAGCGGTCATGGCTTTTGAATACCGGTTTGTTTTCGTTGGCGAGAAAACCGGCGGCCATCAGCGGACCACCTGCCAGAGCGCCGTAGGCATCGATACGCTGCTGCGCCCAGGCACCACCGAAGTGGCGGGTCCAGTCCTGCAGCGGCAAGTCGGCGCGGTACAGGTTGATGCCATCGAGGGCGGGCGGCTGGTTGCTGACTTCGTGGGTTTCGGCGAGTACGGCGTGGTTCATGGCAGTAACTCCTCAGCGCAGGCTTCACGGGATGCGAGTGCGCGCAGACAGAAAGAGACCAAAGCGGCGCTGACGTCCGCCAATTGTTGTGTGGGTTCACCGGCCTCACGGGCGGCGCGGGCTTGCGGCGACAACGGGCCGACCAGGGCTTCGCTGATGGCACCCACCAGGCAGGCGGCGCTGATGGCGATGGATGAAGTGCGGAATGCGCCGGACTGCACGCCTTCGGCGATCAACGTGCCGAGCAGGTCGGCATAGGCCTCGCGGTATACCAGGCGGCTTTCGTCGACTTCGGGGTCAACGGGTTCGGCGATCAGGGCAAACGCCAAACGGCGGCTCTGCCAGGCGCGGTCGGCAAATTGATGCAGGGCTGCCGCCAGGCGCTGCGGCTCGCTGCCCGGCAGCGCCAGCGACGCGGCCAGGGCGTCCACCTCGCGCTGACTGGCGCGGGTAAAGACTTCCGCCGCCAGCTCACCCTTGCCGCGAAAGTGCCGGTACAGGCTGCCGGTGGCGATGCCCACGCGTTCGGCCAGGCCGTGCATGGTCAGCGCGGCAAAACCACCCTCCACCACCAGCAGCAGGGCACAGTCGAGAATGCGTTCGCGCTGTTCCTGGTCGCGGTCGATACGGGCGGCGCTGTGACGGTAAGCCATAGTCTGAATCCTGATTCATTTGATTGCAGTGAATCATGGTTCAGAGTTTGGATGAAGGGGCATTCCAGCCAAAGAAGAAGGTCAAACGAGCACCCCGTAGGAGCGGCTTTAGCCGCGATGCCTGCAAAAGGCGGGAGGGCGCAAGAGCATCGCGGCTGAAGCCGCTCCTACGAGAAAACCGGCGGGGCTTAGTGGGTGCGCACTGGCACAGGCGGCTCCAGGCACAACAACCAGTCATGCAGCAGCGCCTGCAACGCTTCGAACTTCACCGGCTTGGCCAGGTAGTCGCTCATGCCCGCCGCCAGGCAACGCTCGCGGTCGCCGCTGTGGCTGTGGGCCGTAATGGCCAGCACCGGCAGATCGACACAGCTGGGCAGCGCGCGCAGTGCTCGGCAGGTGGCGAAGCCATCCATGACCGGCATCTGACAGTCCAGCAGCACCGCATCCACCGGTTCACGGCGCAGCAGCTCAAGGGCGTCGGCACCGTTGTCGGCACAGCGCACCCGGTAGCCGAGCTTGAGCAGCATGCCGCGCATCACCAGTTGGTTGATGCCGTTGTCTTCCACCACCAGCACCGTGCACTGCTCCGGCCGGCGCAAGGCCGGGCCATTGCCACGCCGTGTGACATCAGCGGCAGCAACGTTGTTAGCGCTGGCGGAGAGAAACAGCGGCACGCTCAGCGCGAATGTGCTGCCCTCGCCCACTTGCGATTGATGGCTCAAACCACCGCCCATCAAACTCACCAGTTTGCGGCAGATCGCCAGGCCGACACCGAGGCCGCCGTACTCGCGGGTCATGGAACCATCCAGTTGATGGAAACGCTGGTACAGGGAACCGTCCTGCGGGGTGCTGAAGCCGATGCCGCTGTCGATCACCTCGACCTTCAAGCTCAGGCCCTCACGGCCGCGCTCGCCGGCCGACACCCGCAGCGTCACCGCCCCACCGGGGGTGAACTTGATGGCGTTGTCCAGCAGGTACCCGATGCACTGGCTGAGTTTGCCGGCATCACCTTCAAGGGTGTCAGGCAGGCTGTCGTCCATTTCCAGCGTGAAGCCCAGGCCCTTTTCTTCGGCGCGTGGGGCGAACTGGCTGCGCACACCGCCGAACAGGCCGCGCAGGCTGAACGGTTCGCGCCAGGGATAAAGCTTGCCGGCCTGCAACTCGGTGAGGGTGAGGATATCGCTGACCATCCGCATCATGTCCCGCGACGAGGCACTGGCGGTCTTCTGGTATTGCTCCAGTTCAACGTCCATGGGTACCGTTTGCATCAACTCCAGCGAGCCGATTACGCCGTTCATTGGGGTGCGCAGTTCGTGGGTAACGGTGGCGAGGAATTCATCTTTCAGGCGGTTGCTGTTGGCCAGTTCGAGGTTCAGCGTTTCCAGCTTGCGCCCGGAGTCATAGAGGATGCGCGCGCGCTCTTCCTTCATCGAGTTGATGCGGTCGGCCAGCGCCAGGGACAACAGGCCCACCTCGATGGCCGAACCGATCTGGCTGGCGTACATGGTGAGGAACACGTTAGGCAGGTAGCCAAGCACCATCAGGGTATTGATCACCCCACCGATCAGGAAGGTGGTCCAGGCAAAGATAAAATAGCGCGCCACGCGCATGCCCCGCCGCCAGGCAATCAACCCGGCCGAGAACACCACAATGGTGAACAGCAGCGCCAGGTAAGTGGCCAGGCGCAACGACACGCTGTAGCTGACGGTCAGCGCCAGCACCATCACCAGGGCGCCGACGGCCATGATTGCCAGCAAGGTACGGTCAACCCAGGGACTGTGCTCGGCGGTATGCAGGAAGCTGCGGGCGAATTGCCCGCCGAACAGCGCTGCCGAACCCACCAGGAATGGCGTCGAGGCATTGGCCCACCAGGGGTTGTCCGGCCAGAAATATTCGATGCCGGCACCGTTGACCGACACCTGATACAGGCCGAACGAGGCGATATAAAGGATGTAATAGAGGTAACTGGGGTCGCGCACGCTGAGGAAGATAAACAGGTTGTAGATCAGCATGCCCAGCAGCACACCGTAGATCACCCCGAGCAGGTAGATACGCCCGGGCATCTGTTCCATATACGTCTTGGGCGACCACAGGTTCAGCGGTGCCTGGATCGAACCCTGACTCTGCAGGCGCAGGTAGATACGTTGCGGCTGATACGGCTGCAGATAGATTTCGAACAGGTAGTTGTTCTGTTTGATCTGCCGGCTGGCGAATGGCAGGGCATCGCCGGTGCGCTGAGCCAGAGTGAAACCGCCACGGCCATCGGGCAGGTACAGGTCGAGATGATCCAGCGGCGGGTAGGCCAGTTCCAGCAGCCAGGGCTGCTGGCCAACCAGAGTTTGCGGGCGGTAGGCCAGATCGACCCGCAGCCAGAATACCGAGTGGGAATAACCGGCATTCAGCACCGGATTGTCGTGGCGGCGGAAGCTGGCTTGCAGCGCCGGCGAGGTGATGTCGCTGATGGTGGCGTCGCCGCGCACATCTTCGAACACGTCCATCTCTTGTCCGAGCACAAGCTGGGTTGTGTACTCATCGAGCTCGACCGCCTGGGCCAGGTTCGTCAGTAGACACAGAAGAAGTAAAAGACCGTAGCGCATGCTGCCCCGCAAAGACCTGGAACCTGAAGTCGGAGCCCCATCTCCGTAGATGACCTCAGGATACCGGCCTGATTTATTCAAATGGGCCCACTTTAGCATAGCCGCCAGGCGCTGAAAGCCGCCGCCAGCAAGGCATGGCAGGTGCCAGCAGCAATGCTGGCCACCTGTCGTCGGGAAAACCCCGGTGGCCACTGCTGCGCGGCTGGCATCTCACAGGGCAGCGATTGAAAACGCCGCCCGGCCAGGGGCAAAAAAGGTGAAAAGTGATAAGCTCGCGCACCATGACTACCTATAGCTCCCGCCCCGTTGTCCTCTGCCTTTCCGGCCACGACCCAAGTGGTGGTGCCGGTCTTCAGGCCGATATCGAAGCCTTGCTTGCCCAAGGCTGCCATGCCGCTCCAGCGGTAACCGCATTGACGGTGCAGGACACCGTCAACGTCAGTGATTTCCGCGTACTCGACCGCGAATGGGTGCTGGCCCAGGCCCATGCCGTGATCGCCGATATGCCGGTGGCCGCCGTCAAGCTGGGCATGCTCGGCTCGGTGCAGATGGTCGAAACCGTGCTGGAAATCATGCAGCAGCTGCCAGGCGTTCCGCTGGTCTGCGACCCGGTGCTGCGCGCCGGTGGCGGTGGCGCACTGGGCAAGGACGAAGTGGGTTTCGCCATGCGCGAGCGTCTGCTGCCGGTGGCAACCATCGCCACACCGAACCTGCCCGAAGCGCGCATCCTCGCCGAATTGCCTGAGGGCACGGCCGACGAATGCGCCGCCAAACTCCTGCCCTTTATCCAACACCTGCTGATCACCGGCGGTCATGGCGACGAAGCCCAAGTGCACAACCGCCTGTACAGCCGCGACGGCAGCCAACACAGCTTTACCTGCGAACGCCTGCCCGGCAGCTACCATGGCTCCGGCTGCACCTTGGCCAGCACCCTGGCCGGCCGCCTGGCCCTGGGGGAAAACCTGGCCAGCGCCGTTGAATCTGCCCTGGCCTATACCTGGCGTACCCTGCGGGATGCCGAGCAACTGGGTCGCGGCCAGTACGTACCGCGCCGCCTGCCGCTGGACTTCTGTTCGTGACGGCCTTGCGCGGCCTTTACGCCATCACCGACAGCCAACTGCTGGCGGGCGGCAAGCTGCTGCCCTACGTGGAAGCCGCGCTGGATGGCGGTGCCACCCTGCTGCAATACCGCGACAAAAGCAGCGACGAAGCCCGCCGCCTGCGCGAAGCCGAAGCGCTGAAAAGCCTCTGCGAACGCTACGGTGCCAGCCTGCTGATCAACGACGATGCCGAGCTGGCCGCGCGCCTGGGCGTTGGCGTGCACCTGGGCCAGGGCGATGGTTCCTTGTCCGCGGCCCGCGCCCTGCTCGGCCGCCAAGCCATTATCGGCGGCACCTGCCTGGCCTCCGTCGAGCTGGCCGAACAGGCCGCCCGTGATGGCGCGAGCTACGTCGCCTTTGGCCGTTTCTTCAATTCCCATACCAAACCTGGCGCGCCGGCCGCCACCCTGGAGCTGGTGCAACAGGCCCGCGCCAAGGTGCAGTTGCCCGTCTGCGCCATTGGTGGCATCACCCTGGACAATGCCGCGCCCCTGGTGGCCGGCGGCGTCAGCCTGCTGGCGGTGATCCACGCCCTGTTCAGCGCCGACACCGCCCAGGAAGTAAACCGCCGCGCCCGCGCCTTCAGCGCCCTGTTCCACTCTTGAAAGTCGAATCCTGAGTGCGCCGGCAGGCCAGGCCTGCCCGCCACCGCCCTGTTCAGTTTAAGGAGTCTGCCCATGACCCAGTCCCGTTCCGAATCCCTGTTTGCCAGCGCGCAGAAACATATCCCCGGCGGCGTTAACTCGCCCGTGCGCGCGTTCCGCAGCGTCGGCGGCACCCCGCTGTTCTTCAAACATGCAGTAGGTGCCTACGTCACCGATGAAGACAACAAACAGTACGTCGATTACGTCGGCTCCTGGGGCCCGATGATCCTCGGCCACAGCCACCCGGACGTGCTGGACGCGGTGCGTAAACAACTGGAGCACGGCCTTTCCTACGGCGCACCAACCGCCATGGAAACCGAGATGGCCGAGCTGGTCTGCTCGATCGTGCCGTCGATGGAAATGGTGCGCATGGTCAGCTCCGGCACCGAAGCGACCATGAGCGCGATTCGCCTGGCCCGGGGTTACACCGGCCGCGACAGCATCATCAAGTTCGAAGGCTGCTACCACGGTCACTCCGACAGCCTGCTGGTGAAAGCCGGTTCCGGCGCTCTGACCCAGGGCGTACCAAGCTCCGCTGGCGTGCCGGCGGCCTTCGCCAAACACACCCTGACCCTGCCGTTCAACGACATTGCTGCCGTCGAAAAAATGCTCAGCGAAGTGGGCAAGGACGTGGCGTGCATCATCGTCGAGCCGGTGGCCGGCAATATGAACTGCGTGCCGCCCGCACCGGGCTTCCTCGAAGGCCTGCGTGAGCAGTGCGACAAGCACGGCGTGGTGCTGATTTTCGACGAAGTGATGACCGGCTTCCGCGTTGCCCTCGGCGGCGCTCAGGCTTATTACGGCGTCACCCCGGACCTGTCGACCTTCGGCAAGATCATCGGCGGTGGTATGCCGGTGGGCTGCTTCGGCGGCAAACGGGAAATCATGCAGCAGATCGCTCCGCTCGGCCCGGTGTACCAGGCCGGCACCCTGTCGGGTAACCCGCTGGCCATGGCCGCCGGCCTGACCACCTTGAACCTGATCCGCCGCCCGGGCTTCCACGACGAACTGAGCGCCTACACAACACGCATGCTCGACGGCCTGCAACAACGCGCCGACGCCGCTGGGGTGCCGTTCGTGACCACCCAGGCGGGTGGCATGTTCGGTCTGTACTTCAGCGGCGCGGACGACATCGTCACTTTCGACGACGTGATGAGCAGCGATGCCGAGCGCTTCAAGAAGTTCTTCCATCTGATGCTGGAGGGCGGCGTCTACTTGGCACCGAGCGCCTTCGAGGCCGGTTTCACCTCCATCGCCCATGGCGACAAGGAGCTGCAAATCACCCTCGACGCCGCCGAACGCGCCTTCGCCGCGCTGCGCTGATGCAATACAGCACTGCGGTTTCCGACGCTGTGTTGGCGCTGGCCTGCCTGGCCAGCGTGATCGGCATTCTGCGCAGTCGGCGATGGGGCGAGAAGCCGCTGCGCGCCACCTGGCTGCTGGTCATCGCCGCGCTGCTGCTGACCGGCGCGACAGCGGTGGTCGGCGTGCTGCATTTCGGTGTGGATGAAAGCTGGCAGACGCTACACGCCAAGCTCAGCCAGGCCAGCAGTTTGCTTGCCTTGCCGGCTCTGGGCGTAGCGGCGCTGACGTTGATTCGTGGCTGGCACTGGCAGCGTCTGGGCTGGTGCTGGGTAATCATCAGCCTGAGCCTGCTGTTCGAAGGTGCCAAGCGCCTGGGCGTGCTGGACAGCTACAAGCTGGCACTTAACCTGGCCACCCTGTTGCTGTTTCTCTACGCCGGCGTTACCCAAGGCCGTAAAGCTGTGCCGGCAGCGGTGGGCGTTGTGGCACTGTTTATCGTCGCCGGCCTGGTGGTGGGCACCCAGGGAAACCTCGGCCCGCTGCTGCGGGTTGACCTATTTCATGCCCTGCTAAGCTTGGCCTATGTGCTGCTGACCTGGCTGTTGCTGAGCCTGCAGCCAGGCCAAGGCGAGACGGACGGGGCAGAAAAGTCGGTAAAGACTTTGTAACAGGCGCCCGGCTTATTCCATAATGCGCAGGCCGTCGCGTTCCGATGGCCGGGCATTTGCCCGCACTGCTTGATGAGGCGTGTTGATTGTTATGAACTGCATCGGCCGCACCCTGTCCCTGGGCTGCCTGTTGCTCCTGCTGCCCCTGGTTGCATCGGCGGGCGGCAACTCCTTGCTGATCCCGGCCACCGGCCGCTGTTCGCTCAACACCCTTCCCGAAGACCAGGCAGAAGCCCTCTCCTCCTGCCAGCAAGCCGCCCAGAGCGGCGACCCTGAAGCCCAATACGAACTCGGCGAGTACTACTACGACGGGGAACGCACCCCGCGGGATCTGCCGCAGGCGTTGAACCTGTTCGAGCAGGCTTCGCTACAAGGCCATGCGCAAAGCCAGTACCGACTGGGGATGATGTTTTTCCGCGGCGAAGGGGTGCAGGCCAATAATGTGCAAGCCTATATCGTGCTGAAGATGGCGGCCGTAAATGGGGCCGAAGATGCGCTGGATACTGCCGACCAGGTGGCCGCGCAGATGCCGCGCGAGCAGTTGGAAATCGCTACCCAGGTGCTGGGGCAGATCTTCCGCAATTACCTGATTGAATTGCAGACGGCGGATGGTGGTTCGCCGTTTGCGCCGTTGCCTTAAAAGCATCGCGGCTGAAGCCGCTCCTACAAAGAGCTCGATCCCCTGTAGGAGCGGCTTCAGCCGCGAATCCTGCAAGCACAAAAAAGGCGCTTGATAGCGCCCTTCTCGTATCAGCCGATCACCTTACTGGTGATACTGCGCCGACAACTCATGCACCGCCTCGAGGAACGCACCGGCATGGGCCGGGTCGACTTCCGGGGTAATACCGTGCCCCAGATTGAACACATGGCCGCTGCCCTTGCCGTAGCTAGCCAGAATGCGCGCCACTTCGTTACGGATGGCGGCAGGCTGGGCGTAGAGCACGGTGGGGTCCATATTGCCTTGCAGGGAAACCTGGCCACCGACGCGACGACGGGCTTCGCCGATATCGCAGGTCCAGTCCAGCCCCAGTGCATCGGCACCGGCGTCGGCCAGCGACTCCAGCCACAGCCCGCCGTTTTTGGTGAACAGGATCACCGGAATCTTGCGGCCTTCGTGTTCGCGAATCAGACCGCTGACGATCTTTTTCATATACGCCAGGGAGAACTCCAGATAGGCCGCCGAGGACAGGTTGCCGCCCCAGGTATCGAAGATCTGCACTGCTTGCGCGCCGGCCAGGATCTGACCGTTGAGGTAGCTGGTGACCGACTGCGCCAGTTTATCCAGCAGCAGGTGCATGGCCTGTGGGTTGTCGTAGAGCATGGCCTTGGACTTGCGGAAGTCTTTCGACGAGCCGCCTTCGACCATATAGGTGGCCAAGGTCCATGGGCTGCCGGAGAAGCCGATCAAGGGCACACGGCCGTTGAGGGCGCTGCGGATGGTACGCACGGCATCCATTACATAACCGAGGTCTTTTTCCGGATCAGGAATCGGCAGGGCTTCAACGTCGGCCAGGCTGCTGATGACCTTCTTGAAACGCGGGCCTTCGCCGGTTTCAAAGTACAGGCCCTGGCCCATAGCGTCGGGGATGGTGAGGATGTCGGAGAACAGGATCGCCGCGTCCAGTTGCGGGTAGCGATCCAGCGGTTGCAGGGTTACTTCGCAGGCGAATTGCGGATTCTGCATCAACCCCATGAAGTCGCCGGCCTTGGCGCGGCTGGCACGGTACTCCGGCAGGTAGCGACCGGCCTGGCGCATCATCCACACCGGGGTGACATCGACGGGCTGTTTCAACAAGGCACGGAGGAAGCGATCGTTCTTCAGGGCGGTCATGGCATTTCCTGAGAAAAAGTAGGCAGCAAAAAAGTGCCGGCATTTTCGCAGAGCGCACAGCAAAAGGCACGGCGAGTGCCGTGCCTTTTGTCTATGGAGTCAATTTGTCGCGGTAACGCAGCCTACGCAGCCCTCGTAGGAGCGGCTTTAGCCGCGATGCTTTTGATCTTTAAGAGCATCGCGGCTGAAGCCGCTCCTACGGGGGATCGCGTTGCGGCTTATACGTTGAGGTAATCCAGAATCCCTTCGGCAGCCTGACGACCTTCGAAAATCGCCGTCACCACCAAATCCGAACCGCGCACCATATCGCCGCCCGCAAAGATCTTCGGGTTGCTGGTCTGGTGCTTGAACTTGGACTGCTCGGGCGCGATCACGCGGCCCTGGCTGTCGGTCTGGATGCTGAACTGCTCGAACCACGGTGCCGGGCTTGGGCGGAAACCGAAGGCGATCAGCACGGCTTCGGCCGGGATGATTTCCTCGGAGCCCGGAATCGGCTCAGGGCTGCGACGGCCACGGGCGTCCGGCTCGCCGAGACGGGTCTCGACCACTTTCACGCCTTCAACCTTATCTTCGCCGACGATGGCGATGGGCTGGCGGTTGTAGAGGAATTTCACGCCTTCTTCCTTGGCGTTCTTCACCTCTTTGCGCGAGCCCGGCATGTTCTCTTCGTCGCGACGATAAGCGCAGGTTACCGACTTGGCTCCCTGGCGGATCGAGGTGCGGTTGCAGTCCATGGCGGTATCGCCACCACCGAGCACGACGATGCGCTTGCCCTTCATATTGATGAAGTCTTCCGGGGCCTTTTCGAAACCTAGGTTGCGGTTCACGTTGGCGATCAGGAAGTCGAGGGCATCGTGTACGCCAGGCAGGTCTTCGCCAGGGAAGCCGCCCTTCATGTAGGTATAGGTGCCCATGCCCATGAACACGGCATCGTATTCTTCGAGCAGTTGGTCGACGGTGACGTCTTTGCCCACTTCGGTGTTCAGGCGGAATTCGATACCCATGCCGGTGAACACTTCACGGCGACGGCTGAGCACGCTTTTTTCCAGCTTGAATTCGGGGATGCCGAAGGTCAGCAGGCCACCGATTTCCGGGTTCTTGTCGAACACCACCGGCGACACGCCGTTACGCACCAGCACGTCGGCACAGCCCAGGCCAGCAGGGCCGGCGCCGATAATGGCGACGCGCTTGCCGGTCGGAACAACCTTGGACATATCCGGACGCCAGCCCATGGCGAAGGCGGTATCGGTGATGTATTTCTCCACCGAACCGATGGTCACCGCGCCGAAGCCATCGTTGAGGGTGCAGGCACCCTCGCACAGACGGTCTTGCGGGCACACGCGGCCGCAGACTTCCGGCAGGGTGTTGGTCTGGTGGGACAATTCCGCGGCGGCCAGGATATTGCCTTCCGATACCAGCTTCAGCCAGTTCGGAATGAAGTTGTGCACCGGGCACTTCCACTCGCAATACGGGTTACCGCAGCCCAGGCAGCGATGCGACTGGTCCGCGGCCTGAGCCGGCTTGAAAGGCTCATAGATCTCGACGAATTCCTTCTTGCGCTGGCGCAAGAGCTTCTTCTTCGGATCTTTGCGCCCGACATCGAGGAACTGGAAGTCATTGTTCAGACGTTCAGTCATTGTAAAAACCTCATCACACTACGGCAGGCGCAAATTATTGTGGGTTAGCACGGGTGCTGGAGAGCAGCGACCCAAGGCTGGCGGCTTTCGGCTTGACCAGCCAGAACTTGCGCAGGTAGTCGTCGAGGTTTTCCAGGAGGTTGCGACCCCATTCGCTGGAAGTTTCCTCGACGTACTCGGCCAGCACACGTTGCAAGTGGCTACGGTACGACTCCATCGACTCCCCGCTGATGCGCTGGATTTCCACCAGCTCATGGTTCACGCGGTCAACGAAGCCGTTGTCCAGATCGAGCACGTAGGCGAAACCGCCGGTCATGCCCGAGCCGAAGTTGTAGCCGGTCTTGCCCAGTACCGCGACGAAACCGCCAGTCATGTATTCGCAGCAGTGGTCGCCGGTGCCTTCCACGACCGCGTGGGCCCCGGAGTTACGCACGGCAAAACGCTCACCGGCAGTACCGGCGGCGAACAGCTTGCCGCCGGTGGCACCGTACAGGCAGGTGTTGCCGACGATGGCACCATCCTGGGTTTTGAACGCACTGTTGGCCGGCGGCACGATGACCAGCTTGCCGCCGGTCATGCCCTTGCCCACGTAGTCGTTGGCATCGCCTTGCAGGTACAGGTTCAGGCCGCCGGCGTTCCATACGCCGAAGCTTTGTCCGGCAGTACCTTTGAAGCGGAAGGTGATCGGTGCCTTGGCCATGCCCTGGTTGCCATGCACACGGGCGATTTCGCCGGATACACGGGCACCGATGGAACGGTCGCAGTTGCAGATATCCAGCTCGAACTCGGCGCCGGTCAGGCCGTCGATAGCCGACTTGGCCAAGCCGACCATATGCTCGGCCAGCTTGCCTTCGTCGAACGGCGGGTTGCGGTCGACCTGGCAGAACTGCGGCTTGTCAGCCGGAATATGGTCGCTGCCCAGCAGCGGACTGAGGTCGAGGAACCTCTGCTTGTCGGTTTCACCCGGCAGCATTTCCAAGAGATCAGTACGGCCGATCAGTTCTTCCAGGCTGGCAACGCCGACCTTGGCCAGCCACTCGCGAGTTTCTTCGGCGACGAAGGTGAAGAAGTTCATCACCATCTCGACGGTGCCGATGAAGTGGTCCTTGCGCAGCTTTTCGTTCTGCGTGGCAACGCCGGTGGCGCAGTTGTTCAGGTGGCAGATACGCAGGTATTTGCAGCCCAGCGCGATCATCGGCGCAGTACCGAAGCCGAAGCTTTCGGCACCGAGGATGGCCGCTTTGATCACGTCGAGGCCGGTTTTCAGGCCGCCGTCGGTCTGCACCCGCACCTTCCCGCGCAGGTCGTTGCCGCGCAGAGTCTGGTGGGTTTCGGCCAGGCCGAGTTCCCACGGTGCGCCGGCGTACTTGATCGAGGTCAGCGGGGATGCGCCAGTACCACCGTCGTAACCGGAGATGGTGATCAGGTCGGCATAGGCCTTGGCCACACCGGCGGCGATGGTGCCAACGCCCGCCTCTGCCACAAGCTTCACCGAGACCAGCGCCTGCGGGTTGACCTGCTTGAGGTCAAAGATCAGCTGCGACAAGTCTTCGATGGAATAGATGTCGTGGTGCGGCGGCGGCGAAATCAGAGTCACGCCCGGTACCGCATAGCGCAGCTTGGCGATCAGGCCGTTGACCTTGCCGCCTGGCAGCTGACCGCCCTCGCCTGGCTTGGCACCTTGGGCCACTTTGATCTGCAGCACTTCAGCGTTGACCAGGTATTCCGGCGTTACGCCGAAACGGCCGGTGGCCACTTGCTTGATTTTCGAACTGCGCACGGTGCCGTAACGCGCCGGATCTTCACCGCCTTCACCAGAGTTGGAACGCGCACCCAGGCGGTTCATGGCTTCGGCGATGGCTTCGTGAGCTTCCGGCGACAGCGCGCCAAGGGAAATACCAGCCGAGTCGAAACGCTTGAGGATCGCTTCCAGCGGCTCGATCTGGTCGAGGGCCAGTGGCGTCTCAGCCTCTTTGACTTTCAGCAGGTCACGGATCATCGACACCGGACGGGTGTCGACCAGCGTGGTGTATTCCTTGAATTTCTCGTAGCTGCCGATCTGCACAGCGGCCTGCAGGGTGTTGACCACGTCCGGGTTGTAGGCGTGGTATTCACCGCCGTAGACGAACTTGAGCAAACCGCCCTGCTGGATGGTTTTGCGGTTGTTCCAGGCTTCAGCGGCGAGCAGTTTCTGCTCGGCTTCGATGTCGACAAAACGCGCACCTTTGATGCGGCTGGCAACACCACGGAAGCTCAGGTTGACCACTTCTTCCGACAGGCCGACGGCTTCGAACAGCTGGGCACCGCGGTACGAAGCCACAGTGGAAATGCCCATCTTCGAGAGGATTTTCAGCAGGCCTTTGGAGATGCCTTTGCGGTAGTGCTTGAACACTTCATACAGATCGCCCAGCACTTCGCCGGTACGGATCAGGTCCGCCAGCACTTCGTAGGCCAGGTATGGGTAAACGGCCGAGGCACCGAAGCCAACCAGCACGGCAAAGTGGTGCGGGTCGCGGGCAGTGGCGGTTTCCACCAGGATATTGCAGTCGCAACGCAGGCCTTTCTCGATCAACCGGTGGTGCGCGGCACCTACAGCCAGCGAGGCGTGGATCGGCAACTTGCCCGGGGCGATGTTGCGGTCGGTCAGTACCAGCAGGCACTTGCCGCTGCGCACGGCCTCTTCGGCCTGGTCGGCCACGTTACGCACGGCCGCTTCGAGGCCGACGCTTTCGTCGTAGTTGAGGTCGATGACGTGACGCTCGAACCCGGGGGTATCGAGGTTCATTAGCGAGCGCCACTTGGCCGGGGAAATTACCGGCGAGCTGAGGATCACGCGGGAGGCGTGGGCCGGCGACTCTTCGAAAATATTGCGCTCGGCACCCAGGCAGATCTCCAGGGACATCACGATGGCTTCACGCAGCGGGTCGATCGGCGGGTTGGTGACCTGCGCGAACTGCTGACGGAAGTAGTCGTAGGTCGGGCGTACGCGCTGGGACAACACCGCCATCGGCGTGTCGTCACCCATCGAGCCCACCGCTTCCTGGCCCTGCTCGGCGAGCGGACGCAGCACCTGGTCACGCTCTTCGAAGGTGACCTGGAACATTTTCATATATTGCTTGAGTTGGTCGCTGCCATAGCTGGCGGCACCATGGTCGTCGTCCATGGTCGCCTGAATGCGCACGGCACTCTTGCGCAGCCACTGCTTGTAGGGGTGGCGCGACTTCAGACGGCTGTCGATATCGTCGGTGTGCAGCACCTGACCGGTTTCGGTGTCCACGGCCAGCACCTGGCCCGGACCCACGCGACCTTTGGCAATCACGTCTTCAGGCTTGTAGTCCCATACGCCGATTTCCGAGGCGATGGTGATATAGCCATTGCTGGTGGTTACCCAACGCGCCGGGCGCAGACCGTTACGGTCGAGCAGGCACACGGCATAGCGGCCGTCGGTGAGTACCACACCGGCCGGGCCATCCCAAGGCTCCATGTGCATGGAGTTGTATTCGTAGAACGCACGCAGATCGGCGTCCATGGTTTCCACGTTCTGCCATGCCGGCGGAATGATCATGCGGATGCCACGGAACAGGTCCATGCCACCGGTGACCATCAGCTCGAGCATGTTGTCCATGCTCGAAGAGTCGGAACCCACGCGGTTAACCAGCGGGCCCAATTCGTCGAGGTCGGGCAACTGATCGTTGGCGAACTTGGTGCGACGGGCCACGGCCCAGTTGCGGTTGCCGGTGATGGTGTTGATTTCACCGTTGTGCGCCAGCAGGCGGAACGGTTGGGCCAACGGCCATTTCGGCAGGGTGTTGGTGGAGAAGCGCTGGTGAAACACGCAGATCGCGGTCATCAGGCGCTCGTCACCGAGGTCCGGATAGAACTGCTGCAGGTCGACCGGCATCATCAAGCCTTTATAGATGATGGTCTTGGCCGAGAAGCTGCAGATGTAGTGGTCGGTGTCGGCGGCGTTGGCCACCGAAGAGCGACGACGGGCGCTGAACAGTTTGATGGCGAATTCCTGATCGCTCAGGCCTTCACCGCCGATGAACACTTGTTCAATTTGCGGCAGGCGCTCAAGGGCCAGGCGGCCGAGCACGCTGGTGTCCAGCGGTACTTTGCGCCAGCCGATCAGTTGCAGGCCGGCCGCGAGGATTTCGCGGTTCATGTTCTCGCGCGCAACGTCGGCTTTGGCCGCGTCCTGGTTGAGAAACACCATGCCGACGGCGTATTGGGCCGGCAGGTCAGCAGCGAATTGCTCTTTGGCCACGGCACGCAGGAAGGCGTCAGGCTTCTGGATCAGCAGGCCGCAGCCGTCACCCGTCTTACCGTCGGCGTTGATGCCGCCGCGGTGGGTCATACAGGTCAAGGCTTCAATAGCCGTTTGCAGCAAGTGATGACTCGCCTCGCCCTGCATATGGGCGATCAGGCCGAAGCCGCAGTTATCCTTGAACTCATCAGGATGGTACAGACCTGCTTTCATAGGGACTCTCACCAGGCAAACTTTGATCTATTTCAAACACTTACCGTGCGCGCAGGTCAATGCGCCAGCTTTGCGCAGGCAAAAGGGGGGTCATTGTACACAGACGAATATCAGCGAACAAATGTCCCGCGGCGAAAGCGCGAAACCTTATGTCGCCTTTTTATAAGAAAGTACCAGGCGGTCGTGCTAAAGACCACCCGGTCATTACCCTCAAGCGCAGATTAAATCAGTGCGCCTGAGCCTCTTGCTGGATGCTGGAGAAGGTCTTGGGCCAAGGCTTGGCAGCCTGGACCTTGGCAGGCAGCGACTTGATCGCGGCCTGAGCGGCGGTGCGATTGGGGAAATTGCCGTAGGTCACCACGTACAGCGGTTTGCCGTTCAGGGTTTTCTTGAAGTAGTGATACTCCGCGCCCTGCTGGCGAACGAATGCCTGAGCTGCGCTTTCCGAGCCGGTACCTAGAACCTGCAGCGCGTAGTTGCCACCGGCCTGACTGGCGTACCAACCGCTGCCCGAACCTGCGGCGGCAGGCGCTGCTGCCGGTTTCTCCACTTTGGCAATCGGCTTCACTGGCGCTGCCGCTGGCTTGGTCGCTGGAGCAGCCGGAGCTGCGGCCTGCGGTTTCGCGCTGGCAACCGCTGGCGCAGTCGGTGCAGGCGGAGCAACTGGAGCCGGTTTGACTACCGGGGCAACAACAGGCGCTGTAGGCGCAGTGCCAACCGTTGCGCCTTGCGGCGGTGCCGTGGTCGTTACGGTCGGCGGCGTGGCGCTGGCTGGTGGCTCGATTGCACCGTCGTCATCACTGTCACCCAGACCTGAAGCCTGCGCCAAAGGCTCGCGAATAACCGGCTGAGCCTGACCCACCAATGGCAGCGGCAGCGGCTGGGTCGACCCGGCAAACTCTACCGCCGGCCCCTTGCCATCAGCAGGTGCAGTCGCATCCACGGTTGGCGCGGGAGCAGTGCCCAATGGCAGCTGCGCGGCAACCGGCGCTTCCGGTTCGGATTTGCTGCGCCCCTGCATCATCCAGGCCGCGCCTACGGCGATGGCAACCACCACCAGGGCCAACAGGTGCTTCTTCGGCAGCTTGAACGCCATACCGGCCTTCTGCGCGCCACCGCGATTGGCCAACATCGCTTCAATCAGCGTTTCCCGTGCCACCTGATTGATCGCCCCCGGCCAGCCGGCCGATTGCAGGTGGATATCGGCAATCTGCTCGTCATTGAGCAGTTCGATACCCTGGCCGGCACCGTCCAGACGCTGGGCCAGATAGTCGCGGGTTTCTTCTTCGCTGTACGAATCCAGCTCGATGGCGTGGAAACGCTCTTCGCCATCAGCCAGCAGCTCCAGTCGCGGCAGCAGGGCCGACTCACCGAAGAGGAACACATGGGGACGCCCCTCGGCGTTACCAGCCGCCAAGGCCAGCAGCGCGTCCAGCGCATCGGTATCCAGCGCTTCGGCGTCGTCGATCAGCAGATAGACTTCCTGACCGGTCAACGACAGCTGGGCAACCTGCGACAGCAACGAACGGGCGTCCGCCTGCTGAACGTTCAATCCCTGCGCAATCTGGCGCATAACGCCACCGGCATCGGTCGCACCACGGGCGGAAAACACCACGCTGTGCACCGCCTGCTTGTTGGTACTGGCCACCAGCGCCTGGCGCAGCAGGGTTTTGCCGCTGCCCTGCGGACCACTGACCACCAGCAGCAACTGGCTGTAGCGAGCCAAGTGGTGCAACTGGCCCAGCACTGGCTTGCGCTGCGCCGGAAAGAACTTGAAGCCCGGAACGCGTGCAGCAAAGGGATCGTGACTGAACTGATAGTGGCCGAGAAAGGCCTCGTCGGCGTGCAGACTGGTCATGTGGCTCTCATTTAGACGTCAAGCAATTAGGCTTCAAGGTGCTCCACCATGGCGCGGTAATCCGCAACCAGGGTGGCATCCAAAATCTCGCGCGGGAAATCGCCTGTCACGACCGCTTCGCCCATCTGGCGAAGCAGGACAAGACGGAGCCGGCCGCCAAGAACTTTCTTATCGACCGCCATATGAGTGAGAAAATCCTCAGCGGTCATTTCTTCGGGTGGAATTACCGGCAAGCCGGCAAGCAGGAACAGACGAATACCGCGATCACGCTCAGCTGCTGTGATCCAGCCCAGGCGACAGGACATCTCCAGCGCCATTACCGTACCAGCAGCGACAGCCTCGCCATGCAACCAGACGCCATAACCCATGTGAGTTTCGATGGCGTGACCAAAGGTATGGCCGAGGTTGAGTGTGGCCCGTACGCCGGACTCACGCTCATCTGCCCCCACTACCCTGGCCTTGGCCGCACAGGAACGGGCGATCGCTTCGGTCAACGCGACTTGATCGAGGCTACGCAACGCCTCGATATTGGCCTCCAGCCAGGTCAGAAACGGCTCATCGCAGATCAGGCCGTATTTGATCACCTCAGCCAAACCGGCAGATAGCTCACGGGCTGGCAGCGTATTCAGGGTGGCGGTATCGATCAGCACTGCATTGGGCTGATAGAAGGCACCGACCATGTTCTTGCCCAGCGGATGGTTGATCCCGGTTTTGCCGCCGACAGAGGAGTCGACCTGCGACAACAAGGTGGTCGGCACCTGGATAAAGTCGACGCCACGCTGATAGCAGGCCGCCGCGAAGCCGGCCATATCGCCAATCACCCCACCACCCAAGGCAATCACCGTGGTGCTGCGCTCGTGCCGTGCAGTAAGAAGGCCATCGAAGATCAGCTGAAGAGTTTCCCAGCCCTTGAAAGCTTCGCCATCAGGAAGGATGACGGTCGCCACATCAAAACCGGCCAAGGCCTGTTTGACGGATTCAAGATAGAGAGGCGCAACGGTCTCGTTGCTGACAATGGCAACTTGCTTACCCGCAATATGCCGAGAAAAAAGCGCGGGCTGAACCAACAGGTTCGCCCCGATATAGATGGGATAACTACGTTCGCCCAGCTCAACCTGAAGAGTCTGCATGAAGCCCCCACGATAAAAGGGCCATAGGATAACGCATATCGGCGTGCGCTTTAACGCGGATGAAGCGCCTCAAGACGTTCGAGAATTTCCTGTACCACCATGCGCGGTGGACGCTCATCGGTTTCGATAATGACATCCGCGATTTCCCGGTACAGCGGATCACGGATGCTCATCAGATCGGCCAACACCTTGCCGGGGTTGGCCGTACGCAACAGAGGGCGATTGCGATCCCGCGAGGTGCGGTCCAGCTGCTGATCGACGGAGGTATGCAGATAGACCACACGGCCACCGGCACGCAGCGCCGAGCGATTTTCCGGACGCAGCACAGCGCCGCCTCCGGTAGCGAGGACCACACCGTCGAGCTCACACAGCTCGCCGATCACGGCCTGCTCACGCTCACGGAAACCAGCCTCCCCTTCAACATCGAAGATCCAGGGAATATTGGCTCCGGTACGCTGCTCGATTTCCTTATCCGAGTCTTTGAATGACAGCCTTAACTCTTTTGCCAGTAACCTCCCGATGGTGCTTTTACCTGCCCCCATCGGGCCTACGAGGATCAAATTTCGCACAGATTTAGCGACTCACAGCGATTGCCGAGTTGTTCATGATACGCGGAGTCAGGAAAACCAGAAGTTCGTTTTTGCTGTCAGCTACGACGTCACGACGGAACAGACGACCGAGGTACGGCAGGTCACCGAGGAACGGCACCTTGTCGACCGACTTGGTCTGGGTGTTGGAGAACACACCACCGATCACGATGGTTTCACCATCACTGACCAGAACCTTGGCGTTAACTTCGTTTTTCTTGATCGGCGGAACACCGTTCAGGGCGTTGGCGAAGTCAGGTTCGTCTTTGGTGACTTTCACTTCGATGATGATGCGGTTGTCCGGAGTGATCTGCGGCGTTACTTCCAGGGACAGCGACGCTTCTTTGAACGAAGTGCTGGTGGCACCACTGGAGCTTGCTTCCTGGTACGGGATCTCGGAGCCCTTGAGGATCTTCGCGGTTTCTTTGTCCGAGGTAACAACCTTGGGCTGGGAGACCACTTCACCGTTGCCGGTTTTTTCCATCGCCGACAGTTCGAGATCGAGGATCAGGTTGTCGCTGACGAAACCGATGCCGAGACCGGCGGTACGGTTGGCTACGCCCATATCCACGAAGGGATAGTTGCCGTTGCTATCGTCACCGCTATCACCGTTTTCGTCGCCTTGGTCATCGCTGCCATATACGGCACCGCGACCATTGGCGAACAGCTGCGTACCGCCCCAGCGAACCCCCAGGCTCTTGTCGTAGTCGACGTTGGCTTCAACGATACGGGCTTCGATCATTACCTGACGAACCGGGATATCCAGCTGAGTAATGATGCGACGCAGCTCATCGATGCGCTCTTGAGTGAGCGACAGGATCAAACTGTTGGTACGGTCGTCGGCAATTACCGAACCGCGCATATCGTCCTTCAGAGAGCCCTTTTTGCCTTCGTCTTCGTAGATTTTGGCGATATCAGTGGCTTTGGCGTAGTTCAGCTGAATGATGTCTTTACGCAGAGGTGCCAGTTCGGCGACTTGTTTCTGCGACTCCATTTCCTGACGCTCACGCGCGGCAATTTCATCTGCCGGCGCAACCATCAGCACGTTACCCACTTTGCGCTTGTCCAGGCCCTTGGTCTTCAGCACCAGGTCCAGCGCCTGATCCCACGGCACGTTCTGCAGACGCAGCGTGATGTTGCCTTGAACGGTATCACTGGCGACCAGGTTGAGGTCTGTGAAGTCTGCGATCAGTTGCAGAACCGAGCGTACATCGATGTCCTGGAAGTTCAGCGAGAGCTTTTCACCGCTGTAGGCAAAGCGGTCCTGCTTACGCTTGTCCGCATCTTCCTGGGTCAACGGCTTGACGCTGATGGTCAGCTTGTTATCTGCCTGATAGGCCAGATAGTCGTACAGACCCGTTGGCTCGACGGTGATGATCGCTTTGTCATCCTGCTCGACCGCACTGACAAATTGCACCGGGGTGGCGAAGTCTTTGACATCCAGACGAACGCGTAGCGACTCAGGCAGATCGGTCTTGTTGAACGCCAGACGAATCTTCCCGCCTTGCTCTTGAATATCCGGGTTCACCGAGGCATCGGAGAGCTGGATAACGACGTTACCTTCGCCCTGCTCGCCGCGCTGAAAGTCGATGTTCGAGATGCTTTTGTTAACCGGAGCGAAGCTTTTCTTCGCCGGCGTTGCCGAAACGGCTGCAACCGGGGCGGCAACTGGAGCAGCAGAAGCGGAGCTAACCGCACCCTCGCCCACCACCACATACAGGTTGTTGCCTTCGGCGCGAGTGCTGTAAGGCACCAGGCTTGCCAAGTTGATGATCAGACGCGTGCGGTCCTTGGCCTCGACCACGGTCACGCTACGGGCGTTACCCACACCCAGCTCACGGTTCTTGGAACCGGTCTGGTTGCTGACACCCGGCAAATCCAGGGCGATACGAGCTGGCTGCTCGATGGTGTAACCACGGGGCGCAGCCACCGGCTCATCGAAAGCCAGCTTGAGCTCGACTCGATCGCCCGGCAACGCAGCGACATCAAGGGTTTTCAGGTTTGCAGCCAACAGTGTTGGCGACATGACCGCGACCAAAACAGATATGCAGATGCGCGACAGGGAGCTTTTCATACTCAGGTTCCGTTGTACCGACCGGTAATTGTTTTTCATCTTCCACCCCACTCCTTAAGAGCGCTCTTTGAGAGAGAGGCTTCGTGGCCGTTCTAGCCAGCCACCTTCACCATCAGGAACAATCTCGACCACATCGATTTTCGCTTCACTGATAGCAATGATGCGTCCATTGTTACGACCCAAGTAGTCACCCACTTTCACCCGATGTACACCACCGGCACCGTTGACCAGCGCAAACATACCGGCTTCGTTGGAAAGTGTGCCCACCATTTGGAAGACTTCGATATTGAAGCCCTCCAGAAACTGCTTGATACGAGTTTCATCCGGCTTGATCTCCTGCGAGCCTTTCTGCCGGTTGACCAGATCAATCTTGATTGGCGGCTGAAATGGGCTACGCAAGGCAGCAGCGCTATAGGTAAACGCTTCGTACGGTTGAAACTTTGGCAGCGGCTCGATGGAGCCTTTCGGCCGAGCGCGAACTTCATCCATATAGGCTTGAAGATCAGCGAAATCACCGCTCGAATCACAACCTGCCAAGGTCGCCAACAACAGCGTGCCAAGAATTAGTTTGGAGGTTCTCATTGCTTCACCCCCGGTTTAGCAGCAGCACCGGCCACGCCTTTATCGTTGTAGCGGTAGGTCTTGGCCAAAATGGTCATCCGCAACTTCGAAGTGCTATCGGCACTAACCGGTTTAATGTCGAAATCATGCAATGTCACAATACGCGGCAAACTAGCCACGCCGCTGACGAAAGTCGCCAGATCGTGGTAAGCACCCACTACCGAAATCTGAATAGGCAACTCGATATAGAACTGCTGAGTAGACTCAGGCAACAGCTTGATTTCTTCGAACTCAAGGCCGCTACCCAGACCTGTACGAGTAATATCCTCCAGCAAGCCAGGCACCTCGGTGTCGCCGGGGAGCTGCCGCAGAAGAGCGCCGAAAGAAACTTCCATTTCTTTCATCTGATCTTTGTAGGCCTCCAGGTTCGCGGCCTGGAACGCTTTATTGGAATATTGCTCTTTCAGTGTTTGCTCTTGCGCTCGCTGCTTATCCAGTTCCGCTTCAAGATCTTTCAAGTGAAAGTTGTAACCAAGCGCCAAAACAGCGATCAGCAATATCAGGCAAGCGATCGCTTTGACCGCCGCCGGCCACGAACCCAGATTATTGAAATCCAGATCGGCAATATCAATCTTGCGCAAATTCTCTAGAGAGTCAGCCAAGCTCATTTCTTGACTCCTTGTGCTTCAACAGCAGGCTGAGTTTGCTGCACAGTCAACTGAAAGACGTTGGCTTGATCCAGCTCGCCAGCCGTTACAGCTTTAACCGCAGTCAAGTTCGGGGCAGTGAGCCAATCAGAAGCATCCAGGTTACGCATCAGGTTCGAAACGCGGTTGTTGGACTCTGCCGCACCACTAATCGCGATGTTTTTGCCCTTCATACTCAATGCCGAGAAATACACGCCATCGGGCAAGGTCCGCGCAAGTTGGTCGAATACACGACCAATGATCGGCCGATTACCCTGCAAGTCCTGAATGATCTTCATCCGTTCCAGCAGCTGCTGACGACGGGTTTTCAACTCGCTGATTTCTTTGATGCGCGCATCGAGAACCGCAATCTCTTTTTTCACGAACTCGTTGCGCGCATTCTGCTGATCAATTGCGCCACTAAAGTATTGGTCGCCAAGAAATACCGCGCCGCCAGCCACAATCAGCACGCCAGCAAGAGTCACCAGGAAGCGCTGCTTACGCTCCTCGCGCAGCTGCTCCCGCCAGGGCAGTAAGTTAATCCGTGCCATTAGTCGAAACTCCTCATCGCCAGACCACAGGCAATCATCAGCGCGGGTGCATCACTAGCCAGAGCCCCTGCGTTGACCTTGCCACTGAGCGCCATGTCGGCAAACGGATTGGCGACCAAGGTTTGCGTACCGATCTTTTGCTGAATCAGGCGATCCAGATCCGGAATCGACGCAGTGCCGCCTGCCAGAAGGATGTAATCGACGTCGTTGTACTGACCCGCTGCGAAGAAGAACTGCAGCGAGCGCGAAACCTGCTGAACCACAGCTTCTTTGAACGGCTGCAACACTTCCGTGTCGTAGTCATCCGGAAGGCCGCCCTGTTTCTTGGCCAGCCCGGCTTCCTCTACGGACAAGCCATAGCGGCGCTGAATCTCTTCGGTTAGCTGACGACCGCCGAACAGCTGTTCACGGGTATAGATGGTGCGACCGTTGTGCAGCACGCTGAGGGTGGTCATGGTCGCGCCGATATCGACGATCGCTACCGTCAGCTCATCGTGACCGCTGCCCAACTGAGCGGCTAACAGACCGTAAGCCCGTTCCAGCGCATACGCCTCGACATCCACCACTTTGGCGGTCATGCCGGACAAGGCCAGAGCAGCTTCGCGAACCTCGACGTTCTCTTTACGGCAGGCAGCTAGCAACACGTCAACGCGATCTGCGTTACGTGCCGAAGGCCCTTGCACTTCAAAGTCGATGGCGACTTCTTCGAGCGGGTAAGGAATGTATTGGTCAGCTTCGATCTTCAGCTGGTTTTCCAGATCATCGTCCGAAAGCCCGGCTTCCATTTCGATTGTCTTGGTGATGACAGCAGAACCGGCTACAGCGACTGCGACCGTCTTGACGCCCGTCTTGGCCTTGGCCAATACGCGCGACAATGCCTGGCCTACGCCTTCCAGTTCAGCAATGTTTTTCTCGACCACTGCATTGGGTGGGAGCGGCTCTACAGCATAAGCCTCTACTTTGTAGCGGCTTCCTGAGCGACTCAATTCGAGGAGCTTGACGGAGGTCGAACTGATATCGATCCCCAGCAGCGTATTCGCTTTCTTATTGAAGAGCCCTAGCACGACCGATTTCCTATTGGCATCCGCGACTTACGGACTATTTATGTTTTTTCACATTAAATAACAGTCTTGACATAAGCGCAAATGGCTACCTAGCAAAAAAAGCGCTTATAATGTGAACAGTTTTTCCCTTTCGACATTGCCCTACGCTTAACTCTTTCTTTTATCTGGAAATCCAAACATTTTGATGCGCCTGCTGAAGTTCTTCTGGTGGTCCTGCGTAGCCGTTTTTTGTGGACTGTTGCTCAGTCTATCCGGCGCTTATCTGTACCTTAGCCCGGCTCTGCCCTCCGTGGACTCGCTGCGCCGCATCCAGCTGCAGATCCCCCTGCGCGTCTACAGCAGCGATGCCAAGCTGATCGCCGAATTCGGTGAGATGCGCCGCACACCAATTCGCTTTGCCGACATCCCGCCAAACTTCATCAAAGCGCTGCTTTCTGCCGAAGACGATAATTTTGCCAATCATTATGGCGTTGACCTCAGCAGCCTGATGCGCGCTGCCACGCAATTATTAAAAAGCGGGCAAATACAATCGGGTGGCAGCACCATCACCATGCAGGTGGCGAAGAACTTCTTCCTCACTAACGAGCGCAGCTTTTCGCGCAAGATCAATGAAATCCTGCTGGCGTTACAAATTGAGCGTGAGCTGAGCAAAGACGAAATTCTTGAGTTGTACGTCAACAAGATCTACCTCGGTAACCGTGCTTATGGTATCGAAGCGGCGGCGCAGGTTTACTACGGCAAACCTATGCACGATTTGAGCCTGGGTCAGATGGCGATGATCGCCGGACTGCCGAAAGCGCCTTCGCGCTTCAACCCGCTGGTCAATCCGCAACGCAGCAAAGAACGTCGCGACTGGATCCTCGGACGCATGTTCAAGCTCGGCAAGATCGATCAGGGCCAGTATCAGACCGCGCTGGCTGAACCCATTGACGCCAGTTACCACGTTCCAACCCCGGAAGTGCAGGCTCCTTATATTGCCGAGATGGCCCGCGCGGAAATGGTTGGCCGCTATGGCAGCGAGGCCTACACCGAGGGCTTCCACGTTACCACTACTGTTCCGAGCAATCTTCAGGAAGCAGCCAACGAAGCCGTACGCAGTGGTCTGATCAGCTATGACCAGCGCCACGGCTATCGCGGCCCGGAAACGCGCCTACCAGGCATGACCCGCGAAGCCTGGCAAACCGAACTGACCAAGCAGAAAACCCAGAACGGCATCGAGCCGGCCATCGTTACTCAAGTGCTGAAAAGCGGAGTCATGGTGCTGACCCGTAACGGCCAGGAAGAAACCGTCAGCTGGGAAAGCATGAAGTGGGCCCGCCCCTTCCTGAACACCAACAGCCTCGGCCCGCGTCCGCAGAAGCCGGATGATGTGGTGCAAGTTGGCGACCTGATTCGCGTGCTGCGCCAGGAAGACGGCAACCTTGCCTTCAGCCAGATCCCGGCAGCCCAGGGCGCGCTGGTTTCCCTCGACCCGAAAAATGGTGCAATCCGTGCCTTGGTCGGCGGCTTCTCGTTCGAGCAAAGCAACTACAACCGCGCCACCCAGGCCAAGCGCCAGCCTGGCTCCAGCTTCAAGCCTTTCATTTATAGCGCTGCACTGGATAAGGGCTACACCGCCGCCACATTGGTCAACGATGCACCTATTGTTTTCGTCGATGAGTACCTCGACCAGGTTTGGCGGCCGAAGAACGACACCAATACCTTCCTCGGTCCGATCCGTTTGCGCGAAGCGCTGTACAAGTCGCGCAACCTGGTTTCGATCCGCCTGCTGCAAGCCATCGGCATCGACTACGCGCTCGACTATGTGAGCCGCTTCGGCTTCAACAAACAGGATCTGCCGCGCAACCTGTCCATGGCGCTGGGCACCGCCAACCTGACCCCCGTGGAAATCGCCGGCGGCTGGAGCACCTTCGCCAACGGCGGCTATAAAGTGCAGCCTTATCTGATTCAAAGTATCCACAGCCGCAATGGCGAAGCCCTGTATATCGCCAACCCGCCCAGCGCTCCTGGCGAGAATAATGACCAACCGGAAACCGTAGTCGATCCCGCAGCCATTGCCGAAAACATCCCGGCACCGACCAGCACCGCGCCTGCACCAGCCGTAGCCGAACGTATCGTCGACGCTCGCACCACCTACATTCTCACCAGCATGCTGCAAGACGTGATCAAACGCGGCACTGGCCGCCGCGCCCTGGCCATGGGCCGCAGCGATATCGCGGGCAAGACCGGCACCACCAATGAATCGAAAGACAGTTGGTTCTCCGGCTTCAATGCCGATTACATGACCACGGTATGGACCGGTTTCGACCAGCCGGAAAGCCTTGGCAGCCATGAATTCGGCGGCACCGTCGCGCTGCCGATCTGGATGAGTTACATGAGTGCGGCACTAAAAGACAAGCCACCGCATATGCTGCCCGAGCCGCCCGGCCTGCTGACCTTGCGCATCGACCCAGTGAGCGGCCGCGCTGCCACCCCCGGCACGCCAAACGCCTACTTCGAAGTGTTCAAGAACGAAGACTCACCGCCACCGATGAACGAACTCGACCCCGGCTCCAGCGCTCCAGGCAGCCCACTGCCGGCGGATGATGCGGCACCAATCGACCTGTTCTAAACGGCAAAATACCCGCCCAATAAAAAGCCCCGCTGATGCGGGGCTTTTTATTGCTACAACAATCAGCCGTTGAAAACGTCTTCTACCGACGTCAACGGGTAGTGCTTGGGATAAGGCAGAGTCGCCACACCGCTTTCAATCGCGGCCTTGGCCACAGCATCCGCCACTACGGTGATCAGACGTGCATCCATCGGCTTTGGAATGATGTACTGGCGGCCGAACGACAGCTCGATACCACCGTAGGCATCGCACACTTCCTTCGGCACTGGCAGCTTGGCCAGTTCACGCAGGGCGACGGCGGCGGCGATCTTCATCTCTTCGTTGATACGGGTTGCGCGAACATCCAGCGCACCACGGAAGATAAAGGGGAAGCCCAGTACATTGTTGACCTGGTTCGGGTAGTCCGAACGGCCGGTGGCCATGATCACGTCGCTACGGGTTGCGTGGGCCAGCTCCGGGGAAATTTCCGGATCCGGGTTGGAGCATGCGAAGACGATCGGGTCAGCAGCCATGCGCTGCAGGTTTTCCGCAGTGAGCAGGTTGGCACCCGACAAACCGACAAACACATCGGCACCGTCCAGTGCGTCCGATAGCGTGCGCTTGTCGGTTTCGTGGGCGAATACGGCTTTGTATTGGTTCAGATCGGTGCGACCGGAATGAATCACGCCGCTGCGGTCGATCATAAAGATGTTTTCGATCTTCGCCCCCATGCTCACCAACAACTTCATGCACGAGATGGCGGCAGCGCCAGCACCCAGGCAGACGATTTTGGCTTCCGGCAGGGTTTTTCCGACGATTTCCAGGGCATTGAGCATGCCGGCAGCAGTCACGATCGCAGTGCCGTGCTGGTCATCGTGGAATACCGGGATGTCGCACTGCTCGATCAACGCGCGTTCGATCTCGAAGCACTCAGGTGCCTTGATATCTTCCAGGTTGATGCCACCGAAGGTGATGGAGATGCGCTTTACGGTGTCGATAAAGGCTTGCGGGCTTTCCGAATCAACTTCGATGTCGAACACGTCGATACCGGCGAAACGCTTGAACAGTACGCCCTTGCCCTCCATTACAGGTTTCGAAGCCAGCGGGCCGAGGTCGCCCAAACCGAGAATGGCGGTACCGTCGGAAATCACTGCAACCAGGTTGCCTTTGCCGGTGTACTTGTAGGCCAGCTCGGGATCGCGGGCGATTTCACGCACGGGTTCAGCCACACCAGGGCTGTACGCCAGGGACAGATCACGCGCGGTGGAAGTGGGTTTGGTCAGCTCGACACTCAGCTTCCCCGGGCGAGGATGGGCGTGGTATTCGAGAGCGGCAGTTTTCAAATCAGACATGGTGGCATTTCCGCTTTTTTATGCTGTTAAACAGACAGGCAGCGAGGATACGCAAGATGCAAGGCTCGAACAAGACTGGTCAGTCAGGTCTGTCAAGGGCTCTAGCGTACGACTTTAAGCCAATCCCCTGGGGACGGCTCGCCGCTTGGATATAGATGATTGAGTAGGCGCAGACGGGACTCGGCATCACCGGGCAGCGTACTGCCCTGAGCTAGCTTGGTCATGGTTTGCGCGCTTGTGGCACGCACCAGTTGCAGCCGGAGAGGTTGCGCCAGCTTACGCTCTTCGGCCTTCAGAGGTCGAAAACTATTGATCACTTTGAGGAAATTTTCGTCGTGCGTCTCAAGCGAAGCAGGCGCTTTGACGCTGGCAATAAAGACATAGGCCGAGTTGTCTTTGTAGATCACCGCCACACGCTTGGCCGGTCGTCCGGGAATCACTGCGGTATAACCGTCGAGCCCAGCCTGCTGAAGCTCTCGCTCATCAGCCAGACGCCCGGACACCTTGGAACGGATGAACTGCTGCGGCGTTTGCCCTGGCTTCACCTTCTCCAGAACCACGGCGACAAAAGCATCCTGATCAGGGGTATGGGCGATCACCGCATCCGGACGATTGACCAGCTCCCAGCCCGGCGGCGCACTAAAGGTGAAGTCCAACTCCGCGTGGTAGAACTGCTGGCCGCGGCGAATGCCGGTGGACTCCGAGTCACCATAGGGCAGCCCGGCCAGGTGCTGCATAAACACATCACGGCCGACCTCTTGCTGGCCTGTAGCCAGGGCTCGCGCCGGACCGACCACCTGCTGCAGGCGCTGGTCATTGCCGGGGTGGGTGTCGAACACGCCGTGATAGCTGGAGGTCGGTTCGGGTTTACCGGCTTTTTTCGCTTCATCGCGCGCGAAATCGTCCTGACTTTTCAGTACTTCGACCACTTCAATCATGGCCTGCGGGTCATAACCTGCGCGCGCCAGGTATTCGGCACCCAGGCCATCGGCCTGCAACTCCATATCGCGCCCGTAACCACGGACAAACGCAGAACCCAAGGCACTGGTGACATCCCCTGCCGCGCCCACGCCTGTACCAATGGCAACGGCCTGGCCGAGAATGCCCCACGCCTGGGACTGGCTTTGCTGCTGCACGCTATGCCGGGCCGTAACGTGGCCAACCTCATGCCCCAGCACCGCAGCCAGTTCGGCCTCTGAGTTCAAATAAGCGAGCAGGCCGCGGTGGATATAGATGTAGCCACCCGGCAAGGCAAAGGCGTTGATGTCCGGGCTATCAATCACCGTGAAATGGTAGGTCAGGTTGCTACGATGGCTATGCTTGGCCACCCGCTCACCCACTTGCTGCACATAGGCCTGGAGTTTTTCATCGGGGTAACGCGGGTATTGCTTGGCGATTTCCTGGCTGTAATTGCGCCCAAGCTCGAGCTCCTGGCGCTCGCTCATCATCACGAAGTTGGTTTCGCCGGTGGCCGGGTTTTGCGCGCAGCCCTGCAACAGCATCAGCGCGATTGCCAGCCAGAACAGACGGACGATCATGGCCGTACCTCCACCATAGTCGGGTGGGTGAGCGGCAACATCCAACGCACCTGATCGGGTTGCTGCTGGCCGCGCCGCGCCCGGTCGATGACCCAGCCACGCGCCTCGACTGTGCGCCCGCGCATGTCTTGCAGCGCCTGCAGATCAAAGTCTGGCAAGACCTTGCTCGCCACCCGTAACACCAATGGCCCATCCAACTGCAACCAGACGCCACCGCGATTTTGCTCGACCTTCATGACCCGTCCCTGCACCAATGCGAAGCCACTGACATTAACCTGCGCGGCTGTGAGTGCGGGCGTCTCGCGCCACACCCCCAACCTTGCCGCACGGGCGCTGCGCTCAGCCGCCTGCTGGCAAGCCAGCAGCGCCACGTTCGGCGCAATCGCCACCTGAAAGCCCAGCCCTTCGGCCAGCAGCTGCGCTTCAAGATTCTGCCCTTGAACAGCATAGACATGCGCCAGGGTACGACCGTAATGATCCTTGGCCTGCCGGCCAACCTGCACCGCCACCTGCCCGTCACTGGCGCGCACCAGCTCCTGCAAACGGCGCTTGGCCTGCTCGGCAAAGGGTTGCGCCGCCTGGCCTTTATGCGCGAGTTCAGGCGCATTGATCCCAATCAGCCGCACGCTGCGACCGTCGACCAGGCGCAGGGTATCGCCATCTACCACCTGAGTGACACTAACTGACACGAGCCCGCTAGGCGCCGGACAGAATGCCCAGACCGGTCCGACACAAACCGTAGAAACGAAAAAGGCGCCCACTAGGGACGCCTTTTTCAACAGCTGCGAAAAGCCCATCAGGCTTCTCGAGGCTACAAAGCCGATTAGGCCTTGGAACCGAACACACCGAAACGCTGCTTGAAGCGATCAACACGGCCGCCAACGTCCAGCACTTTCTGCTTGCCGGTGTAGAACGGGTGGCACTCGTTGCACACGTCCAGGCTCAGCGGCTTGGCCAGGGTGGAGCGAGTCTGGATCACGTTACCGCAGCTGCAGGTAGCGGTTACGGCTTCGTATACTGGATGGATATCAGCTTTCATGGTGTATTCCTCAGGGCTATCGCGCCGCCACCCGACACTATTGTCGAGTACCGCACGGAATTAGGCCGCGCATCTTACCAGAGTGCGGCAGCCACGCAAGACCGATCGTCAGGCCCTCGCATGCTAAGATCGCGCCTCGCTCTCTAGGACGTTTCCCGCGTGCCCCCGGTAATTTTGCGCCTCGCCCTGCCATCTCCACTGCGCCGTCTGTTCGACTACCTGGCCCCCCAAGGCGTGCCAGCTAGTGCCTTGCAGCCCGGCATGCGGTTGCGGGTGCCGTTCGGGCGACGGGAAATCATCGGCATTCTGGTGGAAGTCAGCGAGCACAGCGAAGTGCCAGCAGACAAACTGAAACCCGCCATCGCCCTGCTCGACAGCCAATCCCCGGTACCGCCGGCGTTTTTCAAGCTGTGCCTGTGGACCGCGCAGTACTACCAGCACAGCCTCGGCGACACGTTCAGTTGGGCGCTGCCCAACCTGCTGCGTCAGGGCGAGCCGGCCGAAGCACGCCAGGAGCGCTTCTGGCATGTGGCCGAAGGCGCTTCTCTCGACGACCCACGTCTGACCCGCGCGCCGCGCCAGCGCGATGCATTAAAGGTGCTCGCCCAGCACCCCCATGGCGTCGCCCATCGTTTGCTCAACCAGTTGCAGCTGAATAAAGACAGCCTCGACCTGCTGCGCGAGAAAGGCCTGGTGACCATCGAGGCCCGCCGTCATGCGCTTATCGAGCGCCATGGCAATTGGCTGGCGCAACCGGAGCTGCCGCTCAACCCGGAGCAGCGCGCCGCCACCGAAGCCATTCGCAGCGGTCTGGGCAGCTTCAACGCCTTTCTGCTCGCCGGGGTAACCGGCAGCGGCAAGACCGAAGTCTATCTGCAGCTGATCCGCGAAACCCTGGAAGCCGGCAAGCAAGCCCTGGTGCTGATCCCCGAAATCAACCTGGGCCCGCAGACCCTGGCGCGCTTCGAGCGCCGCTTCAATGCGCGCATCGCCCTGCTGCATTCGGCAGTCAACGACCGTGAGCGCCTGGATGCCTGGCTCGCCGCCCGCGATGGCGAGGCCGACATCATTATCGGCACCCGTTCGGCGCTGTTCACGCCGATGAAAAACCCGGGCCTGATCATCATCGATGAAGAGCACGACGGCTCTTATAAACAGCAGGAAGGCCTGCGCTACCACGCCCGCGACCTGGCGCTGGTACGCGCGCGGCAGGAAAACATTCCGATTGTCCTCGGCTCGGCCACCCCGTCCCTGGAAAGCCTGCAGAACGCCTACTCCGGGCGTTATGGCCTGCTACGTCTGACCCAGCGCGCCGGCGGCGCCCAGCAACCACGCTTTCTGCGCCTGGATATCAAGAGCCGACCGCTGGACAGCGGCATTTCCGGGCCCATGCAGCAAGCCATTGGCCAGACATTGGCCGCCGGCCAGCAAGTGTTGGTATTCCTCAACCGCCGCGGCTTTGCCCCGACCCTGCTGTGCCACGACTGCGGCTGGCTGTCCGAATGCCCGCGTTGCGATGCGCGGATGACTGTGCATCAGCGCTCCCGCGAGCTGCGCTGCCACCATTGCGGCCATGTCGAACGTCAGCCAAGCAATTGCCCGAAATGCGCCCAGGTCGACCTGCGCCCGGTCGGTGCAGGTACCGAACGCGCTGAGGATCGCCTGGCCACCCTGTTCCCCGACGTGCCCGTACTGCGCGTCGACCGCGAGAGCACCTCGCGCAAGGACGCCATGCAGAATCTGTTCGCCACCATTAATAAAGGCGAGCCGTGCATCCTGATCGGCACCCAGATGTTGGCCAAGGGGCATCACTTTCCACGGGTGACCCTGGTATCGATTCTGGATGCCGATGGCGGCCTGTTCTCCGCCGATTTCCGCGCCAGCGAGCGCATGGCCCAGTTGATCGTGCAGGTGGCGGGGCGCGCCGGACGGGCCGAAGAGCCGGGCCGGGTGATTATCCAGACCCATCTGGCTGACCATCCGCTACTGGTGCAACTCACCGAGCAGGGTTATTTCGCCTTTGCCGAACAGGCCTTGAGTGAACGCCGCGCCGCCGGTCTGCCGCCGTTTTGTCACCTGGCCCTGCTGCGCGCCGAAGCCCATAAGCCTGGCCAGGCCGAAGGTTTTCTCGACGATGCCTGCACCGAAGCCGAACACCTGCTGGGCGAGTTGAACCTCAGCGGCATTGAACTCCTGGGCCCGGTGCCGGCTCCCATGGAGCGCCGCGCCGGCCGTTATCGGGCACAGTTGCTGCTGCAAGCCAATGCCCGCGCGCCACTGCACAAGCTGCTCAACTATTGGCTGACGGCGCTGGAGAAAATGCCGTCCGGCCGCGCGGTGCGCTGGTCGCTGGACATCGACCCGATCGACCTGTTCTGACCGTCAGCACGCCACGGCCGGACCCTGCGGTTGGCAACATCGCAAACGCCACGGATAATGGCCCCCTTTTCACCCGCTTCGCGGCGCCAAGCGCGCTCCGATGGCCGCACGAGCACACCATGAAAGACACCATTCGCCAGCTGATCCAGCAAGCCCTCTCCCGCCTCGTCAGCGAAGGCGTACTGCCTGAAGGGCTTACGCCAGTGATCCAGGTCGAAAACACCAAGGACAAAACCCACGGTGACTTCGCCAGCAACATCGCCATGATGCTGGCCAAGCCGGCGGCCATGAAGCCGCGCGACCTGGCGGAAAAACTCATTGCTGCGCTGCCCGCCGATGCGCAGATCCGCAAAGTGGAAATCGCCGGCCCCGGCTTCCTCAATTTCTACCAGGACAGCCAGGCCCTCGCCCAGCGTCTGGAGCAGGCCCTGACCGACGCCAAGCTCGGCGTACATAAAAGCGGTGCCGCCCAACGCGTGGTGGTCGATCTGTCGTCGCCCAACCTGGCCAAAGAGATGCACGTCGGCCATCTACGCTCCACCATCATTGGTGATGGCGTTTCCCGCGTACTGGAATTCCTCGGCGACACCGTGATCCGCCAGAACCATGTAGGCGACTGGGGCACCCAATTCGGCATGCTGCTGGCCTATCTGCAGGAAAACCCGGAAACCAGCGAAACCCAGCTCTCCGACCTCGAAGGTTTTTACCGCGCCGCCAAGCAGCGCTTCGACGAGTCGCCTGAGTTCGCTGACCGTGCCCGTGAGCTGGTGGTCCAGCTGCAAGCCGGCGAGCCCGAGTGCATGCGCCTGTGGCATCGCTTCAACGCCATTTCCCTGGCCCACTGCCAGAAGGCCTACGACCGTCTGAACGTGAAGCTGACCCCTGCCGATGTGAAGGGCGAAAGCGCCTATAACGATGACCTGGCCAATGTGGTTGCCGACCTGAAAAGTGCCGGCCTGCTGGTAGAAAGCAACGGCGCCCAGTGCGTGTTTCTCGACGAATTCAAGAATGCCGAAGGCAACCCGTTGCCAGTGATCGTGCAAAAGGCCGGCGGTGGCTACCTGTACGCCACCACCGACCTCGCGGCCATGCGCTACCGCAGCCAGGTGCTGAAGGCCGACCGCGTGCTCTATTTCGTCGACCAGCGCCAGGCCCTGCACTTCCAGCAAGTATTTGAAGTGGCGCGGCGCGCCGGCTTCGTCCACCCAGGCATGCAACTGGAACACATGGGCTTTGGCACCATGAACGGCCCGGACGGCAAACCGTTCAAGACCCGTGATGGCGGTACGGTGAAGCTGATCGACCTGCTGGATGAGGCGCAAGAACGCGCCTATGTGCTGGTGAAAGAGAAAAACCCGGAGCTGGCCGAAGACGAACTGCGCACCATCGCGCGAGTGGTTGGCATCGGCTCGGTGAAATACGCCGACCTGAGCAAACACCGCACCAGCGACTACACCTTCAACTTCGAGCAGATGCTCAGCTTCGAAGGCAACACCGCGCCTTACCTGCTGTATGCCTACACCCGTGTCGCAAGCATCTTCCGCAAGCTGGGCAAGGGCTACGACCAGCTTGACGGCCGGATCACGCTGAACGCCGTGCAGGAACAGGACCTGGCCGCCAAGCTGGCGCAGTTCGGCGAAGTGCTGGCCAACGTGGCCGAGAAAGGCACACCGCACACCCTGTGCACCTACCTGTATGAATTGGCTGGGCTGTTCTCCAGCTTCTACGAACACTGCCCGGTCCTCACCGCCGAAGACCCGGCCACCCAGCACAGCCGCCTGCGCCTGGCCGCCCTGACCGGGCGCACCTTGCAGCAAGGTCTGCAACTGCTGGGTCTGGAAACCCTGGAGCGCATGTAAGTTGGCGGCCAAGAAAAAACCTGCACCCAAACGCGGCGCCAGCCGCTACCAGGCCCCAGCCAAACGACCCGTACCGGGTTGGATCTGGCTGGCCTGCGGCCTGGCCATCGGTGCCTTTATCGTGCTGCTGATGAAGCTCGAGCCGGGCCGCAAGGAAATCCAGCGCGACAAGCCGGATGACAAGGCCAGCAAAACCGCCGTCGCCCCCAAGGCACCGGTCGACAGCAGCCCGTCGCCCAGCGGTCCGGTAAAACCCAAGTACGACTTCTACACCCTGCTGCCCGAATCGGAAGTCATAGTGCCGCCGGAAGCCGTACCCGAGCAGACGCCGCCGCCGGCCAGCCCCGCCGAATTGGCCAAGGCTGACGCCGCCCGCGCCGAAGCCGCGCTCAAAGGCGAGACCCCGCCGCCGTTGCCGAGCGCGGTGAAAGCGGCGGTCACCCAGTACTTCCTGCAGGCCGGCTCGTTCCGCAAGCAGGAAGACGCGGACAAGGTGCGCGCGCAGATCATTCTGTTGGGTCAGGACGTGCAGGTGGAATCCGGCATGGTTCGCGATGAGACCTGGTATCGGGTGCTGGTCGGCCCATTCAGCAACCGCGAACAACTGACCGCGGCGCAGAAAAAACTGGCCGGCAGCGGCTTCAGCAATCTGCTCTTGCAGCAGCGCCAGGGACGTTGATCTGACGGGCGGCGAGAACTCTCCTCGTCGCCCGACACCTTCAGTTCCGCCGCCTCCCGGAGGCGTCCTACATTACCGCTCGATTCCCCTCGGCATAGTAAATGCCGCTCGGGTCCGGCACTTTCCCACCTTGCCGACCACTTGCTGGTCACCCCGAGCGCCCTTCTAATTAGAAAAGGTCGCCGCCATGCATCAATCCCCACTACATCATCGCAAGCACCAGCGGATGGGCCAGCTGCCCCTGCTGGCTGCCATGGGCCTGGCCTGTCTTAGCGCACAACAAACCTGCGCCCACGGCTATGTAGAGCAACCCAAGTCCCGCGCCGTGCTCTGTACCGCCGGCGCCGGCAACCTCAACAGCAACTGCGGCAGCGTGGCCTACGAGCCGCAAAGCCTCGAGTACAGCCCCTCGGTCAGCCACCACTATCGCGGTGCCTACTGCGCCGGTGACTTCAGCCAATGCGGCCCGGCCGATGAGACCATCGCCGCCGCCGGCATATCGGCCTTCGGCCAGCTCAACGAGCAGTCCGCTACGCGCTGGACCAAGAACCCCATCAAGCCTGGCCCCAACACCTTTATCTGGCGCTACACCGCCGGCCACGCCTCCGCCTACCACCAGTTCTTTATTACCAAGAAGGACTGGAACCCCAACCAGCCACTGACCCGCGACTCCTTCGAACTCACCCCACTGCTCCAGGAAGACGGCCAGGGCCTGCGCCCGCCGAGCGGTGGCACCAGCAGCCATACCGTCAATATCCCTGCCGATCACAGCGGCTACCACGTGGTGCTGGCCACCTGGAAAATCGCCGACACCGCCGCCACCTTCTATCAGGTGATCGACGTCAACATCAGCGCCAGCGCCGCCGGCACCAACGCTGCCAGCGTGCCGGTGAGCAGCTGGAAAAACATCGGTGCGGTGCAGCCCGAAGCCCTGCAAGCCGGCGACAAGGTGCTGACCCGGGTGTTTACCGCCCAGGGTGAGCAGACTGATCGGCAAACCACCCTGACCCTCGAAACGGCAGCGCAAGCCCAGGCCGATACGTGGCCGTTCCTGTTGGCGCAGAAGGTGGCCAAAGCCAAGGCCGGCTACCTGATGGGTGAACTCAATACCCACGACGAAGTGGTGCCCAACTACGGCAAGAACAGCCTGTACACCCCGTCCGGCAGCGATGTGCTGCGCGTGGAGATCCAGAAGGTGCAGGCCCAGCCACTGAATGTCGGCAGCCTGAATCTGGATGGCCTGCAAGCCAGCTACAAGGTGGAAGGCGGCATGGTGCAGCTGCACCTCAACGCCCTCACCGAGGGTGGCCCCTATACGGTCAGCGCCACCCTGTTCAATGCCAAAGGTGAAAGCGTGGCCTTCCAGCAGAGCGAAGCGGGTAGCACCTCGCCACACCTGATGTTCAGCCTGCGCAATCCGCCAGCCGGCACCTATGACCTGGTGGTGGTGGCCAAACCGGAAGCCGGCGAGCCATTGCAGAAAACCCAGCGTTTCAGCATCGAGGCCCCGGCCTCAGGCAAAGCCGAGTACGTGTTCCCCAACGGTCTGAAGAGCTACAAGGCCGGCACCAAAGTGCTGGCCCGCGACGGCAACACCTACACCTGCAAACCCTGGCCCTATAACGGCTATTGCGTGCAATGGAGCAGCAGCGCCACCCAGTTCGAGCCGGGCAGCGGTTCGCATTGGCAGATGGCCTGGACCCGCGATTGAGCCCAGGCGGGGCCGCAGCCCACGGAAACCGCGAAGCCAGGCTTCGCGGTTACTTTTCACGGACACAATCTGACGCAAAACCCAGACGCTGCACATTCGTCGCACCCGGTTGAAATGCCTGAACCCCTCCCCCATATGAGTTTCCAACAGGGCACTTTCGCCCCCAGTGTGGAGACTCTCCCTTGACCACCATCGTTTCAGTTCGTCGCCACGGCAAAGTCGTCATGGGCGGCGACGGCCAGGTTTCCCTCGGCAATACCGTGATGAAAGGCAACGCGAAAAAAGTCCGTCGCCTGTACCACGGCCAGGTGATCGCCGGCTTTGCCGGGGCCACCGCCGACGCCTTCACGCTCTTCGAACGCTTCGAAGGGCAGCTGGAAAAACACCAGGGCCATCTGGTGCGGGCCGCCGTCGAGTTGGCCAAAGAATGGCGCACCGACCGCTCCCTCAGCCGTCTGGAAGCCATGTTGGCGGTCGCCAACAAAGATGCCTCGCTGATCATCACCGGCAACGGCGACGTGGTTGAGCCCGAAGACGGCCTGATCGCCATGGGCTCTGGCGGCCCCTATGCCCAGGCCGCTGCCCGCGCCCTGCTGATGCACAGCGACCTCAGCGCCCGCGAAGTGGCCGAAACCGCGCTGGGTATCGCCGGCGATATCTGCGTGTTCACCAATCACCACCTGACCATCGAGGAGCTGGACCTCGCTGTCTGAGGCCCGACCATTCCATGCCCATGACTCCCCGCGAAATCGTTCATGAACTGAGCCGTCACATCATCGGCCAGGACGAAGCCAAACGTGCCGTTGCCATTGCCTTGCGCAACCGCTGGCGCCGTATGCAGCTCCCCGCCGAGCTGCGTGCCGAGGTCACGCCGAAAAACATTCTGATGATCGGCCCGACCGGCGTCGGCAAAACTGAAATCGCCCGGCGCCTGGCCAAGCTGGCCAACGCGCCGTTCCTGAAAGTGGAAGCGACCAAGTTCACCGAGGTCGGCTATGTCGGCCGCGACGTCGAGTCGATCATCCGCGACCTCGCCGATGCGGCGATCAAGATGCTCCGCGAGCAGGAGATGGTCAAAGTCCGTCACCGCGCCGAAGACGCTGCCGAAGAGCGCATCCTCGATGCCCTGCTGCCGCCGGCCCGGGTTGGCTTCAATGAAGACCAGACGCCAAGCAACGACTCCAACACCCGCCAACTGTTCCGCAAGCGTCTGCGTGAAGGCCAGCTGGACGACAAGGACATCGAAATCGAGGTGGCCGACCTGCCCGGCGGCGTGGAAATCATGGCCCCGCCCGGCATGGAGGAAATGACCAACCAGCTGCAGAACCTGTTCTCGACCATGGGCAAGGGCAAGAAGAAAGCCCGCAAGCTGAAGGTCAAGGAAGCGCTGAAACTGGTACGCGACGAAGAAGCCGCGCGCCTGGTCAATGAAGAAGAGCTGAAGGCCCAGGCGCTGGAAGCGGTGGAGCAGCACGGCATCGTGTTTATCGACGAGATCGACAAGGTCGCCAAGCGCGGCAATGTCGGCGGTGCCGATGTCTCCCGCGAAGGCGTACAGCGCGACCTGCTGCCGCTGATTGAGGGCTGCACGGTGAACACCAAGCTGGGCATGGTCAAAACCGACCATATCCTGTTTATCGCCTCGGGGGCCTTCCACCTGAGCAAGCCCAGCGATCTGGTGCCCGAGCTGCAAGGCCGGTTACCAATCCGCGTGGAGCTCAAGGCGCTGACCCCGAACGACTTCGAGCGCATCCTCACTGAGCCGCACGCCTCGCTCACCGAGCAATACCGCGAGCTGCTGTTGACCGAAGGGCTGAGCATCGAGTTCGACGCCGACGGGATCAAACGCCTCGCCGAGATCGCCTGGCAGGTCAACGAGAAAACCGAGAACATTGGCGCGCGCCGCTTGCACACCTTGCTCGAGCGTCTGCTTGAGGAAGTGTCGTTCAGCGCTGGTGACCTGGCTGGCAGCCAGAACGGCCAAGCCATCCGCATCGACGCCGACTACGTCAACAGCCACCTCGGCGAGTTGGCGCAAGACGAAGACCTGTCGCGCTATATTCTCTAAACGTTTTATTCTTCAGACCCAGCCGACACCCCGAGCCCGGCCGCTGCAAAGCGGTCGGGCTCAACTATTTCAGAGCGAGCAGCCCCATGCGTATCCCATCGGCCATCGAGCTGCACAAAGCCTCGAAAACCCTCACCCTGAAATACGGCGCAGACGAAAGCTATACGCTGCCCGCCGAGTTTCTGCGCGTGCATTCGCCCTCGGCCGAGGTACAGGGGCACGGCAAACCGATTCTGCAATTCGGCAAGCTGGGGGTCGGTTTGAGCAAGATCGAACCCGCCGGGCAATACGCACTAAAGTTGTGCTTCGACGACGGACATGACAGCGGTTTGTTCACCTGGGACTACCTTGAGCAACTGGCGCAACGCCAGGAACAACTCTGGGCCGATTATCTGGAAGAGCTGAAACGCGCCGGAAAATCCCGTGATCCGGCTGAGTCCGTAGTCAAGCTGATGCTCTAACTCAACCCTTCCCACAGGTTAGGGCGAACTTTCTAAACTCCCTCGGCATACTCCCCCCTGCGCTTGGCCAAGTGACTGGCCTGCTTGCGCAAACGCTGAAACTCGGGTAACCAATTACCTGGCAGGTTCCGTGCATTTGACTGTGTCAGATGCAATGAATGAAGCGGAGCTAGCTCCGCCCCCGGTAACCCGAGCAGTACTAGGCGCTAACGCCCTGTGTCCGCGCACAGCAGCATGCCGGTATCAGCCTCAGGACAATGGAGCGTCGTAGATGAGCAATAAAAATAATGAAGACCTGCAGCGCCAGGCCTCGGACAACACCCTTGGGCTCAATCCCGTCATTGGCCTTCGTGGTAAGGACATTCTCGCATCTGCCCGCATGATCCTCGCGCAGGCTTATAAGCAACCGCTGCACAGTGCCAAACACCTTGCCCATCTGGGAATCGAATTGAAGAACGTTGTCCTGGGCAGCTCCGAGCTGAAGATGGACGACGGCGACAAACGTTTCGCCGACCCGGCCTGGAGCCAGAACCCCCTGTACAGGCGCTACCTGCAAAGCTATCTGGCCTGGCGCAAAGAACTGCACAGCTGGGTCGAGCACAGCAACCTGTCGGAGACCGATATCAGCCGCGGTCACTTCGTTATCAATTTGCTCACCGAAGCCTTGGCACCGAGCAACAGCATGGCCAACCCGGCGGCGCTCAAACGCTTTTTCGAAACCGGTGGCAAGAGTCTGCTCGACGGCCTCTCGCACCTGGCCAAAGACCTGGTGAACAACGGCGGCATGCCCAGCCAGGTAAATATGGACGCCTTCGAGGTCGGCAAGAACCTGGCCCTGAGCGAAGGCTCGGTGGTGTTTCGCAATAACCTGCTGGAGCTGATCCAGTACAAGCCGACCACCGAGCAAGTGCACGAGCGCCCGCTGCTGGTGGTGCCGCCGCAGATCAACAAGTTCTATGTATTCGACCTGTCGCAGGAAAAGAGCCTGGCGCGGTTCTGTCTGCGCAATGGCATCCAGACCTTTATCGTCAGCTGGCGCAACCCGACCAAGGCACAACGCGAGTGGGGTCTGTCGACTTATATCGAAGCGCTGAAAGAAGCCATCGAAGTGATCCTGGCCATCACCGGCAGCAAAGACGTGAACATGCTCGGTGCCTGCTCCGGCGGCATCACCACCGCCGCCCTGCTCGGCCATTACCAGGCGATTGGCGAGAAAAAGGTCAACGCCCTGACCCTGCTGGTCAGCGTGCTCGACACCAAGCTCGACACCCAGGTGGCACTGTTCGTCAACGAACAGACCCTGGAAGCGGCCAAGCGGCGCTCCTACCAGGCCGGTGTGCTGGAAGGTACCGACATGGCCAAGGTGTTTGCCTGGATGCGCCCCAACGACCTGATCTGGAACTACTGGGTGAACAACTACCTGCTCGGCAACGAGCCGCCGGTGTTCGACATCCTCTACTGGAACAATGACACCACGCGCCTGCCAGCGGCCTTCCATGGCGACCTGATCGAGCTGTTCAAGACCAACCCGCTGACCCGCCCGGATGCCCTGGAAGTCTGTGGTACGCCGATCGACCTGAAAAAGGTCACCGCCGATATCTTCAGCCTGGCCGGCACCAACGACCACATCACCCCCTGGGAAGCCTGCTACCGCTCGGCGCGTCTGTTCGGCGGCAAGATCGAATTCGTGCTGTCCAACAGCGGCCATATCCAGAGCATTCTCAACCCGCCAGGCAACCCCAAGGCACGCTTTTCCACCAGTGAAGGCGAGCTGCCGGACTGCCCGAAAGCCTGGCAGGAAGACGCCACCAAGCACACCGACTCGTGGTGGCTGCACTGGCAGAAATGGCTGGCCGACCGCTCCGGCAAAGTGAAAAAGGCACCGGCGGTCCTGGGCAACAAAACCTATACGCCGGGGGAAGCCTCACCGGGTACCTATGTGCATGAGCGCTAGGTAAATGAACGTCAGCTACATGAGCGCCAGGTTCACCAGCACCTGGCGTGAAGACGAAAACTGCAACCTCGCCGGTTGATAGTTGTTCAACGTCAACCAGGCGCAAGCGACAGGATTCACTGCATACACTGCCCGCGGCACTCGGATGTGCCGCCTGCTGCCAACGCCCACCAAGCGTTTGCAGCTGTCACGAAGCCAGCAGCGGAAGCCAGCTTCGTTAATCTGGAACGGCACCTGGACGGTGCCCCCAGTGATTAACAGACCCTATAGGGCCAGCGCATGCCGTTACCATTTGTTTTCCGCACCATCGACCTCGATGGGCAAACCATCCGCACGGCGGTCCGTCCAGGCAAACCACACCTGACGCCGTTGCTGATCTTCAACGGCATCGGGGCCAACCTGGAGTTGGTCTTCCCCTTTGTAGCCGCACTGGACCCCGACCTCGAAGTGATCGCCTTCGATGTGCCCGGTGTCGGCGGGTCGTCGACACCCAACCAGCCCTACCGTTTCCCCGGCCTGGCCAAGCTGGCCGCGCGCATGCTCGATTACCTCGACTATGGCCAGGTCAATGCCATTGGCGTGTCCTGGGGTGGCGCGCTGGCGCAGCAGTTCGCCCACGACTATCCCGAGCGCTGCAAGAAACTGGTGCTGGCGGCTACCTCCGCCGGCGCAGTAATGGTGCCGGGCAAGCCCAAGGTGCTGTGGCGCATGGCCAGTCCACGGCGTTATGTACAACCGTCCTATGGCGTGAAGATCGCCCCGGACATCTACGGCGGTGCCTTTCGTCGCGACCCCAACCTGGCCATGGCGCATGCCAGCAAAGTGCGCTCCTCGGGCAAGCTCGGCTACTACTGGCAGCTGTTCGCCGGTATGGGTTGGACGAGCATCCACTGGCTGCACAAGCTGACCCAGCCGACGCTGGTACTGGCGGGCGACGACGACCCATTGATCCCCCTGATCAACATGCGTCTGCTAGCCTGGAGAATTCCCAACTCGGAACTGCACGTGATCGACGACGGTCACCTGTTCCTGATCACGCGGGCCGAAGCGGTCGCGCCAATCATCATGAAATTCTTACAAGAGGAACGCCAACGTGCAGTGATGCACCCACAACCGACGCCTTCGCCGGTTCGCGATCACTGAAACAACAACACCCCGGCGGTGCGCACTGAATCAGTTCGATCAGTGCCCACCTGACCCAATAGGGCGCTGGGCGCACCACCTTCTGTTCTTTGCGCGGTTGTCTGGAATGCACCTCCGGCGCGCCTTGGTACAAGCCTTGCTCTGTACCAATTTGACGTTGAGTCCCTTGCCGGTTTGACGACGGAGTGTTGCCACATGCGAGACAAATCTGTGCCTACCCCGGTGCCCACCCCACCGGCCAATCAAATGAATGCGCAAAATGCCGTACTCGGTCTGCGCGGCCGCGACGTGCTGAGTACCGTGCGCACCCTGGCGCTCCAGGGGCTGCGGCGGCCGGTGTACAGCGCCAAGCACGCGCTGGCCCTGGGCGGCCAGCTTGGCCGGGTGCTGATCGGCGATACCCTGCACAAGCACAACCCCAACGACCCGCGCTTCGCTGACCCCACCTGGCAACTCAACCCGTTCTACCGTCGCAGCCTGCAGGCCTACCTGGCCTGGCAGCAGCAACTGACCCGCTGGATCGAAGAAAGCGACCTGCCCGCTGACGACCGCGCCCGGGCGCGCTTTATCGCGACGATGCTCGGCGACGCCCTGGCACCCTCCAACAGCGTGCTCAATCCGCTGGCGATCAAAGAACTGCTCAACAGCGGCGGCACCAGTATCTTCAAAGGCATGCGCCACCTCTACGATGACCTGCTGCACAACAGCGGTATGCCCCGTCAGGTCAGCAAGAAAGCCTTCGAAGTCGGTCGCAACCTGGCCACCACACCCGGTTCGGTGGTGTTTCGCAACGAGATGCTCGAGCTTATCCAATACAAACCGATGAGCGAAAAGCAGTACGCCAAGCCCCTGGTGATCGTGCCGCCGCAGATCAACAAGTTCTATATTTTCGACCTGAGCCCGGAAAAGAGCTTCGTGCAGTACTGCCTGAAAAACGGCCTGCAGGTGTTTATGATCAGTTGGCGCAACCCCGATGCCCGTCACCGCGAATGGGGGCTGTCGAGCTATGTGCAAGCCCTGGAGGCGGCCACCGATGTGGCGCGCGCCATCACCGGCAGCAAAGAGGTCAACCTGATCGGTGCCTGTGCCGGCGGCCTGACCCTCGCCGCCCTGCAAGGCCATTTGCTGGCCAAACGGCAACTGCGCAAGATCAGCAGCGCCAGCTACCTGGTGAGCCTGCTGGACTGCCAGATCGACAGCCCGGCCATGCTGTTTGCCGACGAAAAAACCCTGGAAGCGGCCAAGCGTCGCTCCTACCAGAACGGCGTGCTCGATGGCCGCGACATGGCCCGGGTGTTCGCCTGGATGCGCCCCAACGACCTGATCTGGAATTACTGGGTCAACAACTACCTGCTGGGCAAGCAACCGCCGGCCTTCGACATCCTCTACTGGAACAACGACAACACCCGCCTGCCCGCCGCCCTGCACGGCGATCTGCTGGACTGCTTCAAACACAACCCGCTGACTCGGCCTGGCGCGTTGGAGGTTTGTGGCACGCCCATCGATTTGCAGAAGGTCAACGTCGACAGCTTCAGCGTGGCCGGCATCAACGACCACATCACGCCCTGGGATGCGGTATACCGCTCCACCTTGCTGATGGGCGGTGACCGGCGCTTTATTCTGTCCAACAGCGGGCATATCCAGAGCATCCTCAACCCACCAGGCAACCCCAAAGCCAACTTCTTCGAAAACAGCAAACTCACCTCGGACCCACGGGCCTGGTACTACGACGCCAAACAGCACAACGGCAGTTGGTGGCCGGTGTGGATGGAATGGATTCAGGCACGCTCTGGCGAGCCACGGGAGACCTTGCTGGCCATCGGCAATCAGAACTATCCACCGATGCAGGCAGCGCCCGGCACCTATGTGCACGAGGTTTGAGGCGTTGTGACCTGTAGGGCGAATATCCGTGCAACGGATATCCGCCGGCGCTGCAACCCGCTATAACGGAACGGCGGATACCGCTACGCGGTATTCGCCCTACGTCCTCAACCGTCGGCCAATGGACCGTCTGACCAATAAGAAGAATGGATGAAAACCCGCGACCGCATTCTTGAATGCGCCCTGCTGTTATTCAATCAACAGGGCGAACCCAACGTCTCCACCCTGGAAATCGCCAACGAGCTGGAAATCAGTCCGGGCAATCTCTACTACCACTTTCACGGCAAAGAGCCGCTGGTGATGGAGCTGTTCGAACGCTTCGAAATCGACATGGCACCGCTCCTCGACCCACCGGCCGATGCACGCCTGAATGTCGAAGACTACTGGCTGTTCCTGCACCTGATCGTCGAGCGCCTGGCGCACTACCGCTTTCTGTTCCAGGACCTCTCCAACCTCGCCGGCCGCCTGCCGAAACTGGCGCGCGGCATCCGCCTGTGGCTGAACGCCCTGAAACGCACCCTGGCCGCCTTGCTGGCCGGGCTGAAAGCCGAAGGTCACCTGAGCAGCAGCACCCAGGCCCTGGGCCTGCTGGTGGAACAGATCACCCTGACCCTGCTGTTCTCCCTCGACTACCAACGCATCCTCGGCAACATCGGCGAGATTCGCCTGGTGGTGTTTCAGGTGATGATGCTGGTAAGCCCGCATATGCAAGAAGACTCGCGCTACACGGCTGAGTTGTTGGCCCAGCGTTATCTGGAAGCGTGACGCGGTTTGGCTTTCCTGCTTTTGATCTGCCCGCCCCGCTGGCGAAGGCTGAATGAAAGTATCGAGCAAAACATCCGTCATCCCAGCGAAGGCTGGGATCCAGAGTTTCGGATAGGACGAGGAACGGCGATCGATCCAATATTCTGGATCCCAGCCTGCGCTGGGATGACAGTGCACAACCCAACGCACCTTCGGACAGTAGCTCCCGAGTAACACGCCCATAAAAAAACCCGACCATCTGGCCGGGTTTCTAGTTACCGCACTGGCACTCAGGAAGACGTGCTTGGCGTCACTGGCGGAACTGGCGATGCAACCGGTGTGGTTGTGGTCGCAGCAGTTGGCGCTGGCGTCGGAGCAGGTGCAGCCGGTTTGGCCGCGGCAGGTGCCGCCGGCTTCGGTGCAGCAGGCTTGGCAGCGGCCGGCTTGGGTGCGGGTTTAGCGGCAGGTTTCACCGCAGGCTTGGCAGCCGGTTTAGCGGCAGCGGGTTTCGCTGCTGGCTTGGCGGCAGGTTTTGCGGCGGGCTTGGCAGCGGCTTTTACGGCTGGTTTCGCAGCAGGTTTGGCAGCAGCTTTAACGGCTGGTTTTACCGCAGGCTTGGCGGCAGGTTTCGCTGCAGCTTTGGCCGCTGGTTTAGCAGCTGGCTTGGCAGCAGGTTTAGCGGCTGCTTTTACCAGTGGCTTGGCCGCGGGCTTGGCGGCAGCTTTGGCAGCGGGTTTAGCCGCAGCTTTTACTGCTGGTTTGGCGGCTGGCTTGGCTGCAGGTTTCGCAGCGGCTTTAGCGGCCGGTTTGGCGGCTGGTTTGCTCGCGGCTTTCGCAGCAGGCTTGGCAGCGACTTTGGCAGCTGGTTTGGCGGCAACTGTTTTAGCAGAAACGCCGGTCAGTTTTTCCAGCTGCTTGGTCAGGGTATCGACCTTGCTGTTCAGCGATTTCACTTCATTGCGGCTTGGCACACCCAAGCGCGAAATGGCACTGTTCAGACGTTTGTCAAAGGCCTCTTCGAGCTCGCCCCACTTGCCGAGCGCCAGACCTTTTACTTCATCGACCTTGGATTTGGCCGACTTTGCCGATGTTTTAGCGGTCGATTTAACTGCGCCAACCTGTTTCTCGACTTCGGTCTTGGCCAGCTTCTCGGCTTTCTCGCCATCGGTTACCAGCGTATCGAACAGCTTGGTGCCGTCCTTGCTGATTTTCGAATAGGCGCCCAACCCAGCCAGCCAGATTTGGCGAGAGTATTTTTCTACTTCGCCAATCCACGAGCTGCTTTGTTTTTCGACTTTCTTTTTAGCAACCATCCCGCTCTCCTTATTGAGTCTTAGCGACACGTGCAACCAACGCATTCAGCACGTCCAGCTTAGCAGAGAGCGCATCAACGTCCTGGCGCGAAGGGATACCAAAACGATTTAGTGCTTTGGCCACCCGACGATCGAAAACTTTCTCGATTTTGTCGAACTGCACTTCAACTTTGCTTTTGACGCTGGAGACATTGCTGCTGACAGTTTTTTTAACCGAGTCGAGTTGGCTGTTTGCCGCTTCGACTTGCACTGTGACCAGCTTTTTACCTTTCTGTTCGATACCTTCGCCGGCGCTTACCAGACCTTTGACGTAACCCAAACCTTCCTTGCCGGCTTTGGCGTAGGCACCCAGACCGGCCAGCCAGATCTGGCGGCTGTAGTGTTTGACGTCAGTGAGTACGCTAGTGGTGTCTTCAACTTTTTTAACCACTGCTTTCTTAGCTGCAACTTTGGCCATGGTGCACCTCATGAGAAAGGAAGATAAACGCCTGCCGATGGCAGGCTTGCACCAAAGCTAACGGGGAAAATTAGAATTCACATACTAGGTATTGAGAGGGGCGGTGCCCCTAGGAGCGGCTTTAGCCGCGATGCTCTGGATCTTCGGAGAATCACGGCTAAAGCCGCTCCTACGAGAGAGAGGCGAGGTATGAAAGAGGGGGCGTTAGCTCAGGGATTCATCCAGACCTTTTTCAATTTCGCGCTTGATGGTGCCGCTCATGGCCGACAGCAGCAGCCCCAACTTCAAATCGACACGCACGCTGTCATCCCCCACTTCAATCGTGCCGTCGGCACCACTGCGTTTGAACTCCAGCACATCGCCCTGCCACTGATAACGCACGGCGTACTCGGCAGCCAGGCGTGCGGCCAGCTCTTCGGCTTTGGCGCGGGCACCTTCACGACCAAGGGTGTGGGAACGTTCGACGGTAATGCGGGCCATAGTTGGCAACTCCTGCGACCATAAGTCGCGCGACTATAGCGCGAGCACAGCGCCATGGGCAGCAACACCGCTACCCCAGGCGCACGCCTTGCCAAGACAAAGCCGATGTCGGCGATTAGAATGGCCGGCACTTTCTTCCGGTGACCGCATATGAACGATCCGCGCAAAGGCAGTGATGCCGAACCGACTACCCACTTCGGCTACCAGAGCGTGCCGGAAAGCCAGAAGGCCGACAAAGTCGCCGAGGTTTTCCATTCCGTAGCCGCCAAATACGACCTGATGAACGACCTGATGTCTGCTGGCGTACACCGCCTGTGGAAGCGTTTCACCATCGAGCTGTCGGGCGTACGCACCGGCAACCGGGTGCTGGATATCGCCGGCGGCACAGGCGATCTCACCCGCCAGTTCTCGCGCCTGGTAGGCCCTAGCGGTGAAGTGGTGCTGGCCGACATCAACGCCTCGATGCTCAAGGTCGGTCGCGACAAGCTGCTCGACAGCGGCGTGGCCAATAACGTGCAGTTCGTGCAGGCCGACGCTGAAAAGCTGCCGTTCCCGGACAACCACTTCGACTGCGTGACCATCGCCTTCGGCTTGCGCAACGTCACCCACAAAGATCAAGCCATCCGCTCCATGCTGCGGGTGCTCAAGCCCGGCGGTCGTTTGCTGATCCTGGAGTTCTCCAAGCCCACCAGCAACCTGCTGTCCAAGGCCTACGACGCCTACTCGTTCAGCCTGCTGCCGCTGATGGGCAAGCTGATCACCAACGATTCGGAAAGCTACCGCTACCTGGCGGAATCGATCCGCATGCACCCGGATCAGGAAACCCTCAAGGCCATGATGGTCGAGGCCGGTTTCGAGCGTGCCACGTACCACAATATGACTGGCGGCATCGTCGCCCTGCACCGCGGCATCAAGCCCTGATGCTGACCCAGGCGCTGCTCGCTACTGCCGAAACCGGGATCAACCGCGTATTGCGGCTGGACGCGACAGCCTTGCCGCGCCTGGCCCATTTGGCCGGCAAGGTGATCGAAGTCGATTGCAGCGCCCCGGCCATGCAGGTGTTCATCCTGGCTGACGGTGCCGGCCTGCGCTTGGCCGCCCGTTGGGATGGCGATATCGCCTGCCGCCTGCGCGCCCCGGCCAGCAGCCTGCTGCGCCTGGCCACCAGCAAAGACAAAACCGCCGTGCTGCACAGCCCCGAGGTTGAACTGGACGGCGACAGCGCCGTGCTCCTCGATCTCGCCGGCGTGCTGCAAGACCTCGAACTGGACTGGGAATACGAGCTGGCGCGCTGGCTCGGCCCAGTGGGCAGCCAACTGCTCAGCGGCCATCTGAAAAGCCGTGCGCGCTTTACCCGCCAGAACCTCGACAGCCTGCGCCACAACCTCGCCGACTACCTCAGCGAGGAATCCCGCACGCTGGTTGGCGACAACGAAGCGCAAGCCCGTTTCGCCGAACTCGATGATCTGAAGATGGCCCTCGATCGCCTCGATGCGCGGGTTGAACGCCTGGCCCTGACACTCACCCCAAAACCTAGCGAACCCGCATGAGCCTGCTTGCCGTCCGCCGTTTGTTGCGCATCCAGCGCGTGGTCATTCGCTACCGCCTCGATGATCTGATTCTCGACCTGCCGCTGCCCTGGTATTTGCGCGCCGTTGGCTATTGCCTGCCATGGCGCTGGCTGCCGCGACGCAAGCTGGCGCTGACCCGCGGCGAGCGGGTGCGCCTGGCGTTGCAGGACCTGGGGCCGATCTTTATCAAGTTCGGGCAATTGCTTTCCACTCGCCGCGACCTGTTGCCGGTGGACATGGCCGATGAACTGGCCTTTCTGCAAGACCAGGTGCCGCCGTTCGATTCCGCCCACTCCCTGGCGCTGATCGAAGCGCAATTGGGTGCCAAGGTCGCCGACGTATTTGCCCGTTTCGACAGCCAACCCCTGGCCTCGGCCTCGGTGGCGCAGGTGCATGCGGCGCAATTGCGCAGTGGCGAAGAAGTGGTGGTGAAGGTGATTCGCCCGGGCTTGAAACCGGTGATTCGCGCCGATATCGCCTGGCTGTTCCTGCTCGCCAAACTGGCCGAGCGGGTGTCCACCGAAGCGCGTCGCCTGCACCCGGTGGAAGTGGTCAGTGACTACGAAAAAACCATCTACGACGAGCTCGATCTGCTGCGCGAGGCCGCCAACGCCAGCCAGTTGCGGCGTAACTTCGAAGGCTCGCCGCTGCTCTATGTACCCCAGGTGTACTGGGACTGGTGCCGCCCGCAAGTGCTGGTGATGGAGCGCATCTACGGCGTGCAGGTTACCGATATGGTCACCCTCGCCGACCAGCGCACCGATCTGAAACTGCTCGCCGAACGCGGCGTGGAGATCTTCTTCACCCAGGTGTTTCGCGACAGCTTTTTCCATGCCGATATGCACCCCGGCAATATCTTCGTTAGCACCCGCACGCCGTGGAGCCCGCAGTACATTGCCATCGACTGCGGCATCATCGGCAGCCTGACCCCGGAAGATCAGGACTACCTGGCGCGCAACCTGATCGCCTTCTTCAAGCGCGATTACCGCAAGGTGGCCCAGCTGCATATCGATTCAGGCTGGGTGCCGGCGGAAACCAAGGTGAATGATTTCGAAGCGGCGATTCGGACTGTTTGCGAGCCAATCTTCGAGCGGCCATTGAAAGACATCTCCTTCGGCCTGCTGCTGATGCGCCTGTTCCAGACCGCGCGGCGCTTCAATATGGAAATCCAGCCGCAGCTGGTGCTGCTGCAGAAAACCCTGCTCAACATCGAAGGCCTGGGCCGCCAGCTGTACCCGGACCTCGACCTGTGGAGCACCGCGCAACCCTTCCTGGAGCGTTGGATGCGTGAGCGGGTCAGCCCGAAAAGCCTGCTGCAGAATCTGCAATCGCAAGTCGAACAGGTGCCCCACCTGGCCCATATGACCCGTGAACTGCTGGAGCGTATGGCCCAACCGCACCTGCATAATCCGCCGCTGCAACAGCAAGCCAACCGCGACAACTGGGCGTTGCGTTTGCTTGGCACGGCACTGCTGGGTGGCGGTATCACCCTGGCGCTGGCCGCTGCCAGCGTCACCCTTGCCGCCCTCTGGCCAGCCGGCTTGATGAGCGCCAGTGGTCTGTACCTGATTCTGCGCCGATAGCCAGTGGCGGCCTCAACTGGCAAACTCGCCGGATGATTCGACAGGGCAACGCCCGCATTACGGAATGGCAATGAACGATTGGCTAGACGAGATCAACTGGAACAGCGACGGCCTGGTGCCGGCGATTGCCCAGGACTACAAAACCGGCCGTGTATTGATGATGGCCTGGATGAACCGCGAGGCCCTGAGCCTCACTGCCGCCGAGCAACGCGCCATCTACTGGTCGCGCTCGCGTGGCAAACTCTGGCGCAAGGGCGAAGAGTCCGGCCATGTGCAGAAGCTGCATGAGATGCGCCTGGACTGCGACGAAGACGTGATCATTCTGCTGGTCGAGCAACTCGGCGGCATCGCCTGCCACACCGGCCGTGAAAGCTGCTTCTACCGCGTCTATGAAAATGGCACCTGGAAAGCCGTCGATCCGGTGCTCAAAGACCCCCACGCCATTTATGCCGGAGGCCACAGCCATGAGTGACACGCTCAGCCGAGTTGCCCAGGTGCTGGAGGAGCGCAAAGGCGCCGCCCCCGACAGCTCCTATGTGGCCAGCCTGTACCACAAGGGCCTGAACAAGATTCTGGAAAAGGTCGGTGAGGAATCGGTGGAAACCATCCTCGCTGCCAAGGATGCTGCCGTCAGCGGTGACTGCAGCGACCTGATCTACGAAACCGCCGACCTGTGGTTCCACAGCCTGGTCATGCTCGCCGCCCTCGGCCAGCATCCACAGGCGGTACTGGACGAACTGGACCGACGCTTCGGGTTGTCCGGGCATGCAGAAAAAGCCGCTCGCGATCCGTCTTAACCTATCTATCTAGAGGAACAGCTCCATGGGTATTTTTGACTGGAAACACTGGATCGTCATTCTGATCGTCGTCGTGCTGGTCTTCGGTACCAAGAAACTCAAGGGCCTGGGCGGTGACGTTGGCGAAGCCATCAAGGGCTTTCGCAAAGCCATGAACGATGACGAAAAACCCGCCGAACCGGCACCGGCACAGCCAACCCAGGCACAACCAGCGCCTGGCCAGAGCGCGCCGCTGAACCAACCGCACACCATCGACGTGCAAGCCCAGAAAGTTGAAGAACCGGCGCGCAAGGACTGACCCATGTTTGGCATCAGCTTCGGCGAATTGTTGCTGGTCGGCCTGGTGGCCCTGCTGGTGCTCGGCCCCGAGCGCCTGCCCGGTGCCGCGCGCACTGCAGGCCTGTGGATCGGCCGCCTGAAACGCAGCTTCAATGCGATCAAACAGGAAGTGGAACGCGAAATCGGCGCTGACGAGATTCGTCGACAGCTGCACAACGAGCATATTCTGGCCCTGGAACAGGAAGCCCGAAACGCCATCGCCCCGCCCCAGGTACCGGCCGCACCACCGCTGGCCGAGACCACGCCGATAGCGACCGCTGCTCAAGCGGCAGTGGCACCCGTCGCTGAGTCGGTGCCAGCGCCGGTAACCGCCAGCGAGCCGAACCCGGCCCAGACCCAACTGGAGCTGCCCGTCCCTCCCCAACCGCCGCGAGCCCCATGAGCGCAGATACCCCGGAAAACGACCAGCAGATGCCGCTGGTTTCGCACCTCACCGAGTTGCGCACGCGCCTGCTGCGCTGCGTAGCGGCGACCTTTCTGATCTTCGCCGGGCTGTTCTACTTCGCGCGGGATATCTACACCATCGCCTCCGAGCCGCTGCGCCGCTTTCTGCCTGAAGGCGCGACGATGATCGCCATCGACCCGGCCTCGGCTTTTCTCGCACCGCTGAAACTGACCATGGTCATCGCCCTGTTCGCCAGCATGCCGGTGATCCTCTACCAGGCCTGGGGCTTTATCGCGCCCGGCTTGTACAAGCATGAAAAGCGCATTGCCGTGCCGCTGCTGACCTCCAGCGTGCTGCTGTTCTACGCCGGCATGGCCTTCGCCTACTTCCTGGTGCTGCCGCTGATCTACCACTTCCTGCTGGGCTCGGCACCGGTGGGCGTGACGCCAATGACCGATATCAACACCTACCTGGATTCGGTGCTGACCCTGCTGTTCGCCTTTGGCGTGGCCTTCGAGATTCCGGTAGCCGTGGTGCTGCTGGTGATCATCGGGGTGGTCGATGTCGCTTACCTGAAGAAGATCCGCCCGTACGTGATCATTGGCTGCTTCGTGGTCGGCATGATCCTCACCCCGCCGGACCCACTGTCGCAGACCCTGCTGGCCGTGCCGATGTGGATGCTGTTCGAAGTTGGCGTGTTCTTCGGCGGCATGGTGCGCAAGCGCAAGCCTGAAGAAAGCGCCGACGACGCCCAACCGCCAGCCACCCAGCCGTGAACCTGCTGCTTCTGGAGGACGCCGATTTTGTCGGTGCCGACCGCGTAATTCTGCGCGACCGCCGCCTCACCCATCTGCAGGAAGTGCACCGCGCCGAGTCCGGCGACAGCCTGCGGGTAGGCCGTATCGGCGGGCTGATGGGCAAAGCGCAGATCCTGCGCCTGGAAGCTACTGAGGCCGAGTTGCAAATCAGCCTCGACCAACCGCCACCGGCCAAGCTGCCGCTGACGCTATTGCTCGCCCTGCCCCGCCCGAAAATGCTCCGCCGCGTGCTGCAAACCGTCGCCAGCATGGGCGTGCCACGGCTGATACTGCTCAACAGCTACCGGGTGGAGAAAAGCTTCTGGCAGACACCGTTTCTCGAGCCGGCGGCGATTCGCGAGCAGCTGATTCTGGGCTTGGAACAATCGCGCGATACCGTGCTGCCTGAAGTGCGCATCGAAAAGCGCTTCAAGCCGTTTGTGGAAGACCACCTGGCGCAACTCTGCGCCGGCACTCAAGGGTTGGTAGGCCACCCTGGCGACTACCCGAGTTGCCCACGCGCCATTGAAGGCCCGGTGACCTTGGCCATAGGCCCGGAGGGCGGCTGGATTCCCTATGAAGTGGAGAAGCTGGCTGAAGCGGGTTTGCAGCCTGTGCAACTGGGTGAGCGCATCTTGCGGGTTGAAACCGCCGTCACCGCACTACTCGCCCGGATGTTCTAGTCCTCGCACGCCCCCCGTAGGAGCGGCTTCAGCCGCGATTGGATTGACCTGGAAGCCTCTATTCGCAGATCAAGAGCATCGCGGCTGAAGCCGCTCCTACGGATTATTGTCAGCCTGGTTTCTGCGCATGCCAATGCGCCGGCAATAACTGCCCTTCCAGCTCCGGCGCTTCGCGCAGGCTCATATCCCGTGCCTGCAACGGCTCGCCACATTCCGAGCAGACCAGCACGCCGCGCACCTCATGACCGCAGGTTTTGTGCACATGGCGAATCGGCTGGCCGATGTCGTCACTCATATGCCGGTCGCCCCAGTTCACCAGTGCCAACACCGCCGGGTACAGGTCGTGGCCCTTTTCGGTCAACCTATACTCCTCGCGCAGCGGTCGCTGCTGGTAGGCGCTTTTCACCAGCACACCGTGCTCGGTCAGGCGCTTGAGGCGCTCGGCCAGCACATGGCGAGTGATGCCCATGCGCTTTTCGAAGTCATCGAAACGGCGCACTCCCATAAAACATTCGCGCAGCACCAGCAGGGTCCAGCGGTCGCCGATCACCGACAAGGTGCGCGATAGTGAGCATGGTTGCTGACCCAGATCTTCCCAACGCATGGAGGCTCTCCAACAGATTCTGCTGGCTACCTTAACTTGACAGGTTCTAAAAAGGAACCGACTATCTCGACCAAGTTCCAAAAAGGAACTTACTGACCAGCAGGCTGCAAAAGGCCACTGGCCCCGACAAAACCGACGAGACAATAACAATGAGCGAACGCAAAGCAGTGTTAGTGGTGGGTGCCGGCGATGCCACCGGCGGTGCGATAGCCAAGCGCTTTGCCCGCGAGGGCTATGTGGCCTGCGTGGCGCGGCGCAATGCCGACAAACTCGAACCGCTGGTCGCCGAAATCATCGCCGCCGGTGGCGAGGCCCGCGCCTTTGGCTGCGATGCGCGTATCGAAGAACAGGTGCAGGAGATGTTCGCCACCATCGAGCGCGAAATCGGCCCGTTGGAAGTGGTGGTGTTCAACATCGGTGCCAACGTGTGGTTCTCAATCACCGAGACCACCGAGCGGGTATACCGCAAGGTCTGGGAAATGGCCGCCCTGGCCGGTTTTTTGACCGGCCGTGAAGCCGCCAAGGTGATGCTGCCCCGTGGCCGCGGCACGATTATTTTCACCGGTGCCACCGCCTCCCTGCGCGGCGGCAAAGGCTTCAGCGCCTTTGCCAGCGCCAAATTCGCCCTGCGCGCCACCGCCCAGAGCATGGCCCGCGAACTCGGGCCGCTGGGCATTCACGTGGCCCACCCGATCATCGATGGTGCCATCGATACCGCATTTATCCGCGACAACTTCCCCGAGCGTTACGCCCTCAAAGAGCAGGACGGGATTCTCAACCCCGAGCATATCGCCGACAGCTACTGGCAAATCCACACACAGCCCAGAGATTCCTGGACCCACGAACTCGATCTGCGCCCGTGGTTAGAAACGTTCTGAATTCGCACATCCCGTAGGAGCGGCTTCAGCCGCGATGCTTTTGCTCTTGAAGAGCAATCGCGGCTGAAGCCGCTCCTACGGGACATGTATCCCACAACAAAAAGGGACAACCCTATGAGCAAAACCCTGGAATTTTTCTTCGACGTCGGCAGCCCCACCACCTACCTGGCCTGGACCCAACTGCCGAAGATCGCCGCCGATGCCGGCGTGGAGATCACCTGGAAACCCATGCTGCTGGGCGGTGTATTCAAGGCCACCGGCAACCAGTCGCCGATCGCCATACCGGCCAAGGCCAAATACACCCTGGCCGATATGCAACGCTTTGCCACTCGTTATGGCGTACCGATGGCGTTCAACCCGTTCTTCCCCATCAACACCCTGGTACTGATGCGCGGCGCGGCGGGCTACCTGGGCACGGCCAACTTCCACACCTACCTGCAGGCAGTGTTCACCGCGCTGTGGGTGGAACAGAAGAATATGGGCGACCCGGCAGTGGTGGCCCAGGTGCTAAGCGCCGTGGGGTTGGACCCGCAGGAGTTCGAGCAGCTGGTAAATGACGAAACGGTCAAACAACGGCTGAAAGACCTCACCGAAGAAGCGATCAAGCGCGGTGCCTTTGGTGCACCGATTTTCTTCGTCGATGGGGAGATGCACTTTGGTCAGGATCGGCTGGATTTTGTCGCCGAAGCCCTGGCACGCCAAGGGCAATAATCTCGACCCGCGATAAACCCGACTTTGCCACAGCGGATATCCGCAACAGATATCCGCTCTTAGACTCTCGTCGCAAAATGGGTGTACACCCCAACACTTAACAACCCCGCCCTCAGTCCAACTAATAGTTGGGCAACTTCAATACAAACCCGCTGAATCAAATAAAAGATCAACGTGAATCGTAACTTTGTCTCGTGCGCCATTTCCCACCGCCTTATATGCGCATTGCTTTAGCAAAACAAACAGCCGAGCCTCCACAGAAGCGCGCTGAATAGCTCGCTACACCGGCTCCTCCAACGAAAGCCACTTCAACCCGAGCGAGTCTTTAGAAACTCCTCTAACAAAAAACAAAAGTATCCCACTCCAGAAACCCAATTACGGAAACACACTTTGAAACAGCCCTAAATTAAAAATCCAAAGAAAAGGATTCCAATCATGTCGACATCGAACGATGAATTAGTCACAGACGAATTTATTAAAGACACCAACAGCGACAGACCAAGAACCTGGCAGAAAAACTTCAAGTTCGGCCTCTATTCAACTTTGCTTGTCATAGCCACGGCGGCGCTATTCACAACCACTCCAGCGCAGGCAGTTACTGGCGGTTCTGCTTCATCGAAGCCTTGGGTGGTGCGCATTACCGGAACCATTCAGGGTTACCTTGACTCCTGTACCGGCGTTGCCCTCAATGAGCTGCTGGTAGTCACCGCAGCCCATTGCGTAGCAGACCACGTGATTTTTCAGGACGGCACGGTGGCGGTCCAGGGTCGTTTCCCCACTGCGGGTTCCGATATACAAGTGCTGACGCTTTCTCAGGCGCACCGTGTCGCTGAATATCCCAAGCTGGGGCCAGACCTCGTCAGCGGCGGACACGAGATTAATCCTGGATATGCCGCCACTGGCTATGGGTATGGAAATGTACCCTTCAAGCAAAGAAGCCTAAGCCTCAAAGTTGAAGACCACGGAGTGACCGACGCTGGAGCCGAGATTATTAGAGTCGCCACGCGCAAAGGATTTTCTGAGGGAGGCGATTCAGGCGGGCCGGTTATTTTGGCGGGCTTTCTGGTAGGCGTCATGGCTACCATGGGCAGCGACGCCGATGACGGCCATCAAACTATCAACGTTATTGGGATATCCAGTACCCTTCCTAAAATCCGCCAGCTACAGCACGCGCGCGACATGCGCTCCATCCCTGAAAGCAATGCCCTGCTTCCCTGGATCAGTGACGTCAACGTCGCAAACGGTGCCGTCTCCGTCACCCTGAGCGACGAGCTCGTCAGTTCCGGACGTCAGGTGGTGGTTTGGGTCAATGGCCGTTATCTGGGCGAAGTTCAGGGTGATAACGCTTACTACGCCAATGTGGAAAAAATCAATGGCGGAACCATCTACCGCATGGGCGGTTTCCACGTCCGTGACAGCGATTTGGTACAGATCGGTATCGTCACCGGCGCCAATAGTCCGGAAGCTGCAGAACTGCTCTATGAATCGCCCATAACCGGCATCAAGGCGGCCAATATCGACAATAAGGCACTTGTGGTTAGTGTGAGCAACGAACTACTCAATGCCGACCTCAAGATGGTTGTCTGGCTCAATGGCAAGTACCTGGGCGAGCTTAACCGCAACCCTGCCTACGCCTATTACGCCAGTAAAGAAGATATAGCCGGCGGTGCCCGCTTCCGGCTGGCGGGGCGTATCGTTAAACACGGTGATCTGCTGCAGATCGGCATCGTCACCGGCACCAACTCGCCAGAGGCAGCAAGCCTGATCTACAGCAGCAACCTTTCCGGCATCGAGGCCATCAGGCGCAGAGGCAATTATCTGGGTATCACCATGGCAACCTCGCTGAGCAATTCAGGACAGCGAATTATGGTTTGGTACAACGGCGTGCGAGCGGCTGAAATTTATAACGGAGTTTTCTATTTCAGTTACGCCCCGGCTGCATCGGGAGGCAGCCAGGAGTTCACTCCGCAAGTTGGGTTCGCAGCCAACACCCGTGTGCAAATCGGCATAGTGCCGGGCGTACCTGGGCAAACGTTCGGAACGCCAAACAGCGCAAGACTGCTCTATGACAACATTCCGAACCTCTGAAGTCCTGCGTCAATGGCGAGGCCTGGCAGCAAGCCAGGTTTCGCCATCGGTAACCGCAGGATGTTTAAAGGCAAGGTGCTGCTTCAGGTTTCCAGCAAAAACGTCACCGGCCCATCATTGACCAGCGACACTTGCATATCCGCAGCAAACCGCCCGGTGGCCACCACCGGGTGTTTTATCTGCGCTTGCGCCACCAGGTAATCAAACAGTTCCGCCCCCAATGCCGGCGGTGCGGCAGTGGAAAAGCTGGGGCGCAAGCCGCTTTTGGTATCCGCCGCCAAGGTGAACTGGGACACCAGCAAAAGCCCGCCGCCGACATCCGTCAATGACAGGTTCATCTTGCCGTCAGCATCGCTGAACACGCGGTAGTTAAGGAGTTTGTGCAGCAGTTTGTCGGCGCTGGCTTTGCTGTCCTGTGGCTCGACGCCGACCAGCACCAGCAGGCCCTGATCGATGGCACCCAGCGTTTCCCCCGCTACGTCTACCCGCGCCGCCGTGACACGTTGAATCAGCCCCTTCATGCCTCTTCAGGTGCCAGGTTGAGCAGGCGGCGGGCAATCTGGTCGGCAGCGCGAACCAGGGCGTCGGTGATGCCCGGCTCGGCAGCGGCGTGGCCGGCGTCGCGGATGATCTGCAGCTCGCTGTTGGGCCAGGCCTGGTGCAGTTCCCAGGCGTTGTCCAGCGGGCAGATCACGTCGTAGCGGCCATGCACGATGATCCCCGGCAGGTGGGCGATCTTGTGCATATCGCGGATCAGTTGGTTGGGTTCCAGGAAGGCGTCGTTCATAAAGTAGTGACATTCGATCCGAGCGATGGACAACGCGCGTTGCGGCTCGGAGAAACGGTCGACTACCTGCGGATTGGGGCGCAGGGTGGCGGTGCGCCCTTCCCAGGTGGACCAGGCTTTGGCAGCGTGCATCTGGGCAATCTGGTCGCTGCCGCTCAGGCGCTTATGGAAGGCCGGCAACAGGTCGTGGCGTTCTTCCGGTGGAATGGGGGCCACGTAGTCTTCCCAGTAGTCAGGGAACAGACGACTGGCACCCTCCTGGTAGAACCACTTGATCTCCTGCGGTCGGCACAGAAAGATCCCGCGCAGAATCAGCGCATGCACACGCTCGGGGTGAGTCTGGGCATAGGCCAGTGACAAGGTGGAGCCCCAGGAGCCACCGAACAACACCCACTTGTCGATGCCCAGGTGCTGACGAATGATTTCCAGGTCGGCGACCAGGTCCCAGGTGGTGTTGTTTTCCAGGCTGGCGTGCGGGGCGGAGCGTCCGCAGCCTCGCTGATCGAAGGTGATGATGCGGTACTGGTTGGGATCGAAGTAACGGCGGCTGGCACCATCGCAACCGGCACCCGGACCGCCATGCACAAACACCACAGGAAGACCTTCCGGCGTACCGCTCTCGTCGACATAGAGCACGTGCGGTGCCTGCACCGCCAGCTCATGACGGGCGTAAGGCTTAATCTCCGGATACAAAGTCTGCATGCTGCACTCCCCTGTTTATGACTTCGGTGCCGCTTGGCAGCCCTGTTACTCGGCTACATTGCGCGGCACTGCGCTCGGGCATCATAACCATGAAAACGGAGTTGAGCATGTCACACCGGATATTTCCCCTTGGTCGCCTGTGGATTGTCGCCTTGGCCTTGACGCTGCTCGCCGGCTGCTCACGCAGCGACCCGCAGGCGGCGCTGGAAGCCGCTGTGCAGCAACTGCAGGAGAACCTCGAGGGCAAGCGCAGCGGCGAGGTGTTGGAGCAACTGCACCCCGAGTTCCGCGCCCAGCAGCAATTCGACCGCGAGTGGGCCAAACGCACCCTGCTCGGGCTGTTTTTGCGTTACCAGAACGTCCGGGTGATTGCCCTGAGCAAATCCAGCAGCCTCGACTCCAGCGTATCCACCAAGGGCTACACCGAAGCGCAGGTAGCCGTCACCGGTGCCCAGGGGCTGATTCCCGACAATGCCAACCACTACAGCGTGAAGCTGGAATGGTGGTTGGAAGGGGATGAGTGGAAGCTGGCGCGGATGGACTGGAAATAGGCGTTCGAAAACACCAAAAACTCGAGGCTTCAGCCTCGATTCCTGGAAAGAAAGGACTTTACCGATAACGCGCCCGCCCCCAGTCCAAATAGGCCTCCAGCAACCCCCTCAACACCCCCTGCGCCTGTTCCGCCAACTCAGGCCGGTAGGTAAACGGTGCTTGTTCATCCATATAAATGCACTGGCCGATCTCCAACTGCACGGCGTGCACGTTGTCGGCTGGCTGGCCGTAACAGCGGGTGATGTGCCCGCCCTTGAAGCGACCGTTGAGCACATGGCTGTAGCCCGGCGCGGCCGCGCACACCTGCACCAGGCGCTGGGCCAGTTGCGGATCGCAGCTGGCACCATCGTTGGTGCCGAGGTTGAAGTCCGGTAGCTTGCCGTCGAACAAGCGCGGCACCCGCGAGCAGATGGAGTGGGCGTCGAACAACAGGGCGTAGCCGAACGCGGCCTTGAGGCGCGCCAACTCCGCCGCCAGCGTGCGGTGGTAGGGCGTCCAGATTTGCTCCAGGTAGCGTTCACGCTCGAGCGCCGACGGCTGGCCGCCTTCGATAAACAGTGGCTGACCATCGAACAGCACGTCCGGGTACAGGCCGGTGGTGGCCGTGCTGTACAGCGGGCGGTCATCGGCCGGGCGGTTAAGGTCAATCACATAGCGGGAATAGTTGGCCGCCAGGGTGCTGGCACCCAGCTCGGCGGCGAAGGCATACAGCGTCGGGATATGCCAGTCGGTGTCCGGCAGCCCCTGCGCCTGAGGCACCAGGCCCGCCTGCACCGCCGGGGTCAGCTGCAAGCCGCCATGGGGCATGCTGATCAGCAGCGGTACGCGGCCTTGAATAAATACCAGGGGATCGTCGATCAGATCAGACATTCAGCACCTCCCGGCCATGGCGAATTACCCGTTTATCCAGCTCGCCGCCTAGCCAGTAGGCCAGCTCGGCGGGCCGGGCAATCTGCCAGGCGACGAAATCCGCCACCTTGCCTACTTCCAGGCTGCCGTGACTGGCACCCAGGCCGAGGGCTTTGGCGGCATTGATGGTAACCCCGGCCAGCGCCTCTTCCGGCGTCAGGCGAAACAGGGTGCAGGCCATATTCAGCATCAGCCGCAGCGACAAGGCCGGCGAGGTGCCGGGGTTGAGGTCGCTGGCCAGCGCCATCGGCACGCCCTGCTCGCGCAACAGCTGGATCGGTGGCAACTGGGTTTCGCGCAAAAAGTACAACGCCCCCGGCAGCAGCACGGCGACTGTACCGGCGGCGGCCATGGCCTGCGCATCGCTCAGGGTCATAAATTCCAGATGATCCGCCGACAGCGCCTGATAGCGCGCCGCCAGGCTGGAGCCAGCCAAGGCCGACAACTGCTCGGCATGCAGCTTGACCGGCAGGCCCAGGCGCTGGGCAGCGATAAACACCCGCTCGACCTGCGCCGGGGAAAACGCCAGGTGCTCGCAGAAGGCATCCACCGCATCCACCAGCCCTTCAGCGGCCAGGGCTGGCAGCATCTCGCCGCACACCAGATCGATATAGGCGTCACTGCGCCCGGCGTATTCCGGCGGCAAGGCATGGGCGGCCAGACAGGTGGCGCGCACGGTCACCGGCAGGGTTTCCCCCAGGCGACGAATTACCCGCAGCATCTTGCGCTCGGTGGCCAGATCCAGGCCGTAGCCGGACTTGATCTCCACGGTGGTCACACCATCGCGCAGCAAGGCCCGCACCCGCTGGGTGGCACTGTTTAACAGTTCGTCTTCACTGGCGGTGCGAGTGGCGCGCACAGTGCTGGCGATACCGCCACCGGCGGCAGCAATCTCGGCATAGCTGACGCCCTGCAGGCGCAGCTCGAATTCCCCACTGCGATTGCCGCCAAATACCGCATGGGTGTGGCAATCGATGAGGCCGGGGGTCACCCAGGCACCGCCCAGGTCGTGGCGCTGGGCATAGTCGTCAACGGGCAGATCGACAAAGCTGCCGATCCATTTGATCAAGCCGTTGGCGGTGACAATGGTGGCGTTGTCGATGCTCGAATAGCGGCCATCGACCATGGTCGCGACGTGGCAGTTGAACCACAGGTGCTGCATACGGGCCTCCCTGGGCATCGCCCTCTCGTGCAGTAGAGGGCTGATGGTGAAGTTAGTTAGCAGAACTTAGCTGCCAGTAATCATCGGCAGATTGAGGCCCTGTTCCTTGGCGCAGTCGATGGCGATCTGATAACCGGCATCGGCATGGCGCATCACCCCGGTGGCCGGGTCGTTGTGCAGCACACGGGCAATGCGCGCGGCCGCTTCATCAGTACCGTCGCAGACAATCACCATCCCCGAATGCTGGGAAAAGCCCATGCCTACGCCGCCGCCATGGTGCAGCGACACCCAGGTAGCGCCGCTGGCGGTGTTGAGCAAGGCATTGAGCAGCGGCCAATCGGATACCGCGTCCGAGCCATCGCGCATGGCTTCGGTCTCCCGGTTGGGGCTGGCCACCGAGCCGGAGTCGAGGTGGTCGCGACCAATCACGATCGGTGCCGACAGCTCGCCACTGCGCACCATCTCGTTGAACGCCAGGCCGAGTTTGGCCCGCTGCCCCAGGCCGACCCAGCAGATCCGCGCCGGCAGGCCCTGGAAGGCGATGCGCTCGCGGGCCATATCCAGCCAGCGATGCAGATGGGCGTCGTCAGGAATCAGCGCTTTGACCTTGGCATCGGTCTTGTAAATGTCCTCGGCATTGCCCGACAGCGCCGCCCAGCGAAACGGCCCCACGCCACGGCAGAAGAGTGGGCGGATATAGGCCGGTACAAAGCCGGGAAAATCGAAGGCATTGGCCACGCCCTCGTCCTTGGCCATCTGGCGGATGTTGTTGCCGTAGTCGAAGGTCGGCACGCCCATTTTCTGGAACGCCAGCATCGCCTCGACATGCACGGCCATCGAACGCTTGGCGGCTTTCACCACCTCGGCCGGTGCGGTTTGCGCCTTGGCGCGGTACTCGTCCCAGCTCCAGCCGCTGGGCAGGTAGCCATTGAGCGGGTCGTGGGCGCTGGTCTGGTCGGTGACCATATGCGGACGCACGCCACGGCGGACCAGTTCCGGCAGGATGTCGGCGGCATTGCCGCACAAGGCGATGGAGATGGCTTTGCCCTCGCCGGTGTACTTGGCGATGCGCGCCAGGGCGTCATCCAGGTCAGTGGCTTGCTCGTCGACGTAGCGGGTTTTCAGACGGAAATCGATGCGGCTCTGCTGGCACTCGATGTTCAGTGAACAGGCACCGGCCATACCCGCCGCCAACGGCTGCGCGCCGCCCATGCCACCCAGGCCGGCGGTGAGCACCCATTTGCCCTTGAGATTGCCGTTGTAGTGCTGGCGACCGGCCTCGACGAAGGTTTCATAGGTGCCTTGGACGATGCCCTGGCTGCCGATATAGATCCAGCTGCCAGCGGTCATCTGCCCGTACATGGCCAGGCCCTTGGCATCCAGTTCGTTGAAGTGTTCCCAGGTGGCCCAGTGCGGCACCAGGTTGGAGTTGGCGATCAGCACGCGCGGCGCGTTGCTGTGGGTTTTGAATACGCCCACCGGTTTACCCGATTGCACCAGCAGGGTTTCGTCGTCTTCCAGGGCGGTCAGGGCTTTGACGATGGCGTCGTAGCACTCCCAATTGCGCGCGGCGCGGCCGATGCCACCGTACACCACCAACTCGTTGGGGTTCTCCGCCACTTCCGGGTCGAGGTTGTTCATCAACATGCGCAGCGGCGCTTCGGTCAGCCAGCTCTTGGCGGTCAACTGAGTGCCGCGAGCGGCGCGGACCACGGTGTCACGGTAACGATTGGAAGTGCTCATTGAACGGCTCCGGGCGCCGGGGGCAGCGCATTGTCTGAACTTGTATGTACAAGTAAAGCACAGCGCACGCCGAAGAGGAAAGCCCGCCAACGCCCGCCCTGGGCTTTGCCTTGGGGCGGATGCTATCTGCCGCTAAAAGGCATAGCGGTACTGCACCTCCAGGCCGTAGGGCGGATGTTGCTGCTCGAATGCCGAAGCGCTGACATGCAGCTGCGTGGCCAGGCTGGAATTGCGGTTGAGCGCCAGCCGATAGGCGGCGGAAGCGGCCGGCAGCAGATTGCGTCGTTGCAGTTGGTCATCGCTGGCGAATCGATTGAGACCGGGAATCTGCGAACGGCCCTCGAAACTGGCCGGGTTATCGTCGAGCAGCACATCCGTCGCCAGGCACAGCTCCAGACTGCCGTGCAGGCCGAGCGGCGTGGAGCTGCGCAGGGCCAGGGTGGCGTAGGTCTGCGCGCTGCCAGTGCCGTCCACCTCTAAAGGCAGCGCCACTTCCTGCTCGTGGTAACCCTCTCGCTGACTATCTACATGACTGAGGGCCAGCTCCGGACTCAGCAGCGTATGCCCGGCAGCAATGCCGTAAGCCAACGCCAGGCGCGCAGCACTGGCAGATTCGGCCACGGGCGTTTCGCTGCGTTGCACATCGGCCAACGCATCGCCGCGCTGCAGGCGGTTGTCGGCGCGACTGGCGGCCAGGCTGATGGTGTCGCGCCACCCAGTGCCGGTTTCGGCGTTCTGCTGATAGGTCAGCCACAGCGCCAGACCCTTTTCCTGATCTTCCCGCGCGGCACTGCCGGGCGCTTGCTGCAGGATCACGCTGGCACCCATCGACAGGTGTTCATCGAGGCGCACACCGGCACCAGCCTGAGCCATGCCCTGTCGATCCGAGTCATTCACATGAGCAAAGCCAACCCCGGCACCCAAGCCCAGGCAATAGCGCTGCTCGGCACCCGGCACACAGGTTTGCGCGGCCACCTCGCGGGTCAGTTGCGCTTGATCATTGAGCAATTGCGCACTTCTGCTGGCCGTCTGCCGCACCGACTGCTGCAGGTTACTGAGGTCCTGGAGCGGCACCTGGCCAACGGCAGACGACTTCCAGATAAAGGTGCGTTCGGCGCCCTGGCCGTTATCGGCGCGGCCAACTATCACCTCGCCGTTATCGCTGATCGCTTGCGCTTCGCTATAGCTGCCGCCGCTGAGCACACCGAGGCTGCGCATGCCCTCTGCGGCGGTCCAGCGGTAGGCGCGGGCGCTGCCGTCGGCCAGGGTCGAGGTACCGACTACCACGCGGCCATCGGCACTTACGTCGCTGGCCTGGCTTAGCGTTCCGCCCAACGAACCAAGGTCGGTCATGCCGCCGGCGGCGGTCCAGCGAAAGGCATAGTCGCCGCTGGTTCCCACCACCACACTGCCGTCGCCATTCACGCCCTGGGCAGCGCTGGTGGTGCTGCCGTTCAGGGTGCCGAGGTCAATAATTCCGTTGCTGTCCCAGCGCACAGCATGGCTGTTGCTGCCGGCCACCGCCGAGCCCACCACCACGCGGCCATCGGCGCTGATAGCGAAGGCCGTGCTGGCACCCGTTGCGCTCAGGCCGCCAAGATCTTCCATTCCCTGCCCTGCGCTCCAGCGAAAGGCGCGGCGCACACCCGCCGCATTCAGGGCACCGCCGACTACCACACTGCCGTCGCTGCTGATGCCCCAGGCTTCGCTGCTCTGGCCGCCCAGGGTGCCGAGGTCCAGCAGGCCGCCACTGGCGTCCCAGCGAAAGGCGTGTTGCGCGCCGCTTTGATCGACGGAGCCGGCAATCACGCTGCCATCCCAGTTGCTCGCATTGGCACCGCCCAACTGGGCATAACTGGCGAAAGTCACCAGGCCTTTGTCGGCGCTCCAGCGAAACAGCCATCGGTGCTGGCTGGCATCCAGCGCCTGGCCCACCACCACGGAGCCGTTGCCACTCACGGCACCGGGTTGGCTGAAAGTGCCATTGGGCAATACCCCCAGATCCATCATCTGCGCTTGGGCAGACAACGCTGCCAGGCTCAGGAAAAGGGTCAGAAGCAAACGAATAGAGCGAGGACGCCGGGGCCGGCTCGGAAACAGGATCAAATTCATGGGAATACGCCTACGTCAAAAACAGACGCAAGCTTCCCCATTGCAAGCCCGTTGAATCTGTAAGGCGTTTCCCAGAAGCCCGTCAGCGCCCGCTAGACGGCCGGCGTCTGGACAAATACCGGCAAGCGTTCCAGGGCCTCGGTATAGGCCGCCACCTGGGGATAATCCGCCGCATCCACCAGGTGCGGGGTCATCAACTGGCGGAACGACCAGGCCACCGCGATGCTCACCTCAGCCAAGCCCAGCTGGTGTTGCTCGGTACTCAAGGATTGTTCGCCCAGCGCCTGTTCCAACTGGCCGAAGGCCGCAGCCAGTTGCGAATACACCCGGTCCAGCCAGGGCTGATGGAGTTTTTCCGACGGCCGCAGATTGTGCTCGTACACCACCTGCACGGCTTTTTCGCAAGCGGCCAGGGCCAGGCCGGTAAGACGCACGGCCCAGGCGCGGGCGCAGGCATCGCCGGGCCACAGACTGTGCTGCGGATCCAGGCTGATCAGGTATTCCAGAATCAGGCTGGAATCCATCAGCACCTGGCCATCGTCGAGCACCAGGGTGGGTGCCTTGACCACTGGGTTGATGCGCTGGAACTCTTCAAAGGTGCTGAATACCGACAGCGGCTGGTGTTCGAACTCCAGCTTGAGCAGTTTCAGGCAGATCGCCACGCGGCGAACGTAAGGCGAATCGAGCATTCCGATCAATTTCATAACAACTCCGTAAATCATGCTTAACCAGGCGCAGCCACGATAAAAGCTTTGCTTAACGCCGAGTAGCGACAAAATTCAACGCTCTGCGTTAGATTTGCTTACATGAAAAACATCCCGCCCCTGACCACCCTGAAATGCTTCGAAGCGGCCGCCCGGTTGGGCAGCGTGACCCAGGCCGCGCACGAACTGCACGTCACCCATTCGGCCGTTAGCCAGCAGCTGGGCAGCCTGGAACAGAATATCGGGCTGGCCCTGTTCGTCCGTGAAGCCCGTGGCCTGCGCCTGACCGAAGCCGGCCGCTTATATGCCCTGGAGGTCCGCGCCGCCTTGCTGGCCCTGAGCAGCGCCACCCACCAGGTGCAGGGGCGGCCGGATGACGCCGAGCTGGTGATTACCACCCTCGCCTCCTTTGCCCTGCATTGGCTGATCCCGCGGCTGGGCGACTTTCAACAGCGCTACCCGCACTACCGCGTGCGCCTGCACACCAGCCTGGAACTGCAGAATCTGCAGCAGGGCCTGGCCGATATCGGTATCCGGATGGGCCAGGGACACTGGCCGGAACTGACGCAGAAAAAACTCTTCACAGACCAACTGCTGGTGGTGGCCGCGCCGCACTTTGCCGACGGCGATCTGCCGCGCAGCCCGGAGCAGATTCTGGCCGGCCCGCTGCTGCACAGCACCGATGCGCCGTGGAAGGATTGGTGCCAGCTGGCAGGCCTGGCCGGCGAGCACCTGCCCGCCCCGAGCCTGAGCGCCAACGACTCCAATATCATCCTCGGTGCCGCCCTGCTCGGGCAGGGCATCGCTCTGGAGCGGCGCAGCCTGGTGGCCGGCGCGCTGCAGCGTGGCGAGCTGGTGCAGTTGTCCCCGCTGTGCCTGCCCTACCCCTACCCCTATTGGCTGGTATGGCAACCGCGGGAAAGCCTCAGCCACAAGCAACTGCATTTTATCGAGTGGATGCAGGAGCAGACGCGCGCCTATTTGCAACCTCCTCCGCCGTAGCCAAAACGGCTGGCACCGCTCTATTGATTCAGATCCAACTTTACGTTGGCGCGGCTGGAAAACTAGAGCGAGGCTTCTACGCTCCCACCTGCAGGGATGGCCAGAGCGGCCTCAGGAGGGCAAGACAATGCGGCGTTCAACGTTCACCAATCCGTTTCGACCCAACAGCCAGGCGATTGCCCTGGAGCCGCGGATTTTGTTTGACGGTGCCGCCGCTGTAGCCGTCGATCACCAGCAAAGCCAAGACAACGCCACCCGCGAACGCATGGGCGTGCAAACCCAGGAAGCCCGGGCGGCCCGCTCGGAAATCGCCCGGCTGACCCTGCAAAGCAGCTTTACCGGCCTGTGGCTGGACGTCGACCCACAGCGCCAACCCGGACAATGGCTAAGCAGCCAGGAAGCCCTCGGCGTGCTGGTCGACCCCAGCAGTTGGCAGGTCGATGCCTATATCCAACAGGACCAGGTGCACCGCCTGCAGATCGGCGACACCGTGCGCTTCTACCCCGACGGCCAACCCAGCGCGCTGCCCGGCCATGTCATCGCCATCGGCAGCACCCGCGCCAACCAACTCAACCACCGCATGCTCGCCTCCCGTTTCGGCGGCCCGGTGCCCACCACCAGCCATGGCGGTGCCCTGGTACCGACCGACGCCCTGTTCCAAGTGCTGATCCAACTCGACCAACCACCACCGGCCCTGCACGAAACCCGCGGCCACCTGAAAATCGCCGGCCAACGACGCAGCCTGCTGGCCGACGGGGCTACCCATCTGGCGGCGGTGTTGATGAGGGAGAGTGGGTTTTGAAGCCAACACTGAGCACAGAAACCCGCACAAACCCTCCGGACATCGGTATTTGCCGGGGTGCGTCACGCGCACCCTACGAAAAGCCCTACCGCATCAGGTAAACTGCGCCATCTTTTATACCTATAACGATTTGCCTGATGCCCACGACGTTTCACGAGTTCCCCCGCGAACGCCCCGCAACGCCGCTGCTCGACCGTGCAGAGACGCCTGTAGGTCTGCGTCGCCTGGGCGAGGCCGAGCTGGAAATCCTCGCTGATGAGTTGCGCCAGGAGCTGCTCTATACCGTCGGCAAGACCGGCGGGCACTTTGGCGCTGGCCTGGGTGTGATCGAGCTGACCATCGCGCTGCACTATGTGTTCGATACGCCGGATGACCGTCTGGTGTGGGACGTGGGCCATCAGGCCTACCCGCACAAGATCCTTACCGGGCGCCGTGAGCTTATGCACACGCTCCGGCAGAAGGACGGCATCGCGGCCTTCCCGCGCCGCAGCGAAAGTGAGTACGACACCTTTGGCGTCGGCCATTCCAGCACCTCCATCAGCGCCGCACTGGGCATGGCGATTGCCGCTCAGTTGCAGGGCAGCAAGCGCAAGTCGGTGGCGGTGATCGGTGATGGCGCGCTGACCGCCGGCATGGCCTTCGAGGCGTTGAACCACGCCTCCGACGTCAAGGCCAATATGCTGGTGGTGCTCAACGACAACGATATGTCGATCTCGAAAAACGTCGGCGGCCTGTCCAACCACCTGGCCAAGATTCTCTCCAGCCGCACCTACGCCAATATGCGCGAGGGCAGCAAAAAAGTGCTGTCGCGCCTGCCGGGTGCCTGGGAAATTGCGCGCAAGACCGAAGAGCACGCCAAAGGCATGCTGGTCTCCGGCACATTGTTCGAGGAGTTGGGCTGGAACTATATCGGCCCCATCGACGGCCACGACCTGCCGACCCTGATCACCACCCTGCGCAATATGCGCGAGCTGGAAGGCCCGCAGTTCCTCCATGTGATTACCAAGAAAGGCAAAGGCTTCGCCCCGGCCGAGCTCGATCCGATTGGTTATCACGCGATCACCAAGCTGGAGCCGCTCAACGCCCCGGCCGCGCCGAAGAAACCCAGCGGGCCGAAGTATTCGGCAGTGTTCGGCCAGTGGCTGTGCGATATGGCCGAGGCCGATGCGCGGCTGACCGGCATTACGCCGGCAATGAAAGAAGGCTCCGATCTGGTGGCCTTCAGCGAGCGCTTCCCGCAGCGTTATTTCGATGTGGCGATTGCCGAGCAACACGCGGTCACCCTGGCTGCCGGTATGGCCTGCGAAGGTGCCAAGCCGGTGGTGGCGATCTATTCCACCTTTCTGCAACGCGGCTACGACCAACTGATTCACGACGTGGCGGTGCAGCACCTGGATGTGCTGTTCGCCATCGACCGCGCCGGCCTGGTGGGCGAAGACGGCCCGACCCACGCTGGCAGCTTCGATTTGTCGTACCTGCGCTGCATTCCCGGCATTCTGGTGATGACCCCCAGCGACGAAAACGAACTGCGCCGCATGCTGACCACCGGCTACCTGTTCAATGGCCCGGCGGCTGTACGTTATCCGCGTGGTACCGGTCCGAATGCGGAAATCGACGCGGCCCTGGTGCCGCTGGAAATCGGCAAAGGTGTGGTGCGTCGTCGAGGCCAGGGCGTAGCCATGCTGGTGTTCGGCGTGCAACTGGCCGACGCCCTGCTGGTCGCCGAAAAGCTGGATGCCACCGTCGTAGACATGCGTTTCGTCAAACCGCTGGACGAAGCCCTGGTGCGCGAGCTGGCGGCCAGCCACGACCTGCTGGTAACCATCGAAGAGAACGCCATCATGGGTGGCGCTGGTGCGGCGGTCAGTGAGTTCCTGGCGCGGGAAAATCTGCTCAAGCCGGTGCTGCATCTGGGGCTGCCGGACACCTATGTGGAGCACGCCAAGCCGGCCACCATGCTCGCCGAGTGCGGGCTGGATGCAGTAGGTATCGAAGCCGCCATCAATCAGCGCCTGGCGCTGTTGACGCCGGTCGGGCTGACGCCTGGTGTCACTGCGTAAGCGCTGCAGTTCAAAAAAAGGCCGGTCAGATGACCGGCCTTTTTTCGTTCTACGTCAGATCACCCGGGAAAAGCGCTGGCTGTTCTGTTCACTCAGGTAGTGGTCGAACAGCATGCATACCGAGCGCACCAGCAAGCGGCCCGCCGGCAGTACCTCGATGCCCTTGTCGTTGAGGCTGATCAACCCGTCGCGGGCAAACTGCTGCAACTGCGGCCAGACCTCGGCGAAGTAACCGCGAAACTCGATATTGAAGCTGCTCTCGATCAGGCTGAAGTCCAGCTTGAAGGCGCAGATCAGGTGCTGGATCACGGCGCGGCGGATACGGTCGTCGTCGTTGCACAGCAGACCGCGTTCCACGGCCGACTGGCCACTGTCGATGGCCGCCATATAACGCGGCAGGTCGCTGCTGTTCTGGCAGTAGAGGTCACCCAGCTGGCTGATCGCCGACACCCCCAAGCCCACCAGGTCGCAATGCCCATGGGTGGTATAGCCCTGGAAGTTGCGCCGCAACATGCCGTCTTCCTGGGCCACCGCCAGCTCATCGTCGGGCAGGGCGAAGTGGTCCATGCCGATATACACATAACCGGCGGCGGTCAGCTGCTCGATGCTGCGCTGCAGCATTTCCAGTTTGGCCGCAGGGCTAGGCAGCTCATCGGCGTTGATCCGCCGTTGCGGCATAAAGCGCTCGGGCAGGTGGGCGTAGTTGAACAGGGAAAGGCGGTCGGGCTGCAGCTCGATAACCTTTTCAACGGTGCGGGCAAAGCGCTCGGGGGTCTGCTTGGGCAGGCCGTAGATCAGGTCGATATTCACCGAGCGAAATTGCAGGGTCCAGGCAGCTTCGACAATGGCGCGGGTCTGCTCGAAGCTTTGCAGGCGATTGACCGCCTGTTGCACCTGCGGATCGAGGTCCTGCACCCCCAGGCTGACGCGGTTGAAGCCCAGTTCACGGAGCAGGCCCATGGTCGCCCAGTCGGCTTCGCGGGGGTCGATCTCGATGCCGTAGTCGCCGCTGTCGCCTTCCAGCAGGGTGAAGTGCTCGCGCAGGTGGCGCATCAGGTCGCGCAGTTCGGTATGGCTGAGAAAAGTCGGAGTGCCGCCGCCGAAGTGCAGTTGCTCGACCACCTGGCGGCGGTCGAGCTGGCTGGCGATGCGGCTGATTTCTTCATGCAGACGTTGCAGATAAGGCACTGCGCGGCCACGGTCTTTGGTGATCACCTTGTTGCAGCCGCAGTAGTAACAAATGTTGGCGCAGAACGGCACATGCACATACACCGACAACGGCCGCAGCGCCTTGCGGCTTTCCCCCAGCGCCTGGACCAGGGCATTGCCAGCGACCTGATCGCTGAATTGCAGGGCCGTCGGGTAGGAGGTGTAGCGCGGACCGGGGCGGTCGTAACGGCGAATCAGGTCAGCATCCCAGTGAATGGCTTCGTGCATGGCGGCGGTCCGAGAAGAGCGTGGGCGGCCAGTCTAGGGAGCTGCGACAAAGCGGATCTTGACTTGACGCAAGGCAAGGCCGACTCCCTGGTCAGACTTCACCCCGCGGCGCACCACAAGCGAGCAACACAGCGCCTTGGCGTGACACAAAAGCATGCCGATCTAGCACGCTGAACGAGCGTACCCAGTAGAAAAGCGACATCCACCCGGCAAAAAGCGTCATCGCGCCAACCAGACTCAGCTCGCGGCCAGGGCGCTGGAGCGTTTGGTGCTGGATCAGCACAAAGCAGCCAGTCGGCTGGGCCAGGCAGAGCCCACCCATTGACCACCCCCATGACCTTGTAGGAGCGACTGGGCGGCACTCCGATCAGCCGCGATGCTTGACCTTAAAAGCTTCGCGGCTAAAGCCGCTCCTACGGTTCAATTCTCTGCAAACCTTGACCCACCCTCCCTGCCGCCGTTAGGGTGCGCGGCGTTTATCCACGCAGGTGCGCCGCGCTCATTGAGCCTGGCGTTAAACGGGAAGCCGGTGCGCTTACGAGCCATGCCGGCGCTGCCCCCGCAACGGTAATCGACCGCAGCCTTGCTGCATGCCCGATCGATACACCACTGGGTTTACCTGGGAAGGTGATCGCGGCAAGAGCAGGTCGCGTGAAAACTACGGCGCTTGGTTTTGCCTTGCTAAACCTTCGCTCGCTACGTTTTCACGCCACCTGAAAAGGTCGAGAGCCCGGAGACCGGCCTGTGCGGAGTCGACTGGTGTTGCGGAGGGCAGCACCAACAAGCGCAGGCGCGCTTTCAAGCGCCGTGCTTGCCTATGCCCTCCTCAAAAATAATCTTTTGAGGATCCACCCCATGAAGTACACCCACCTCGCCCTGCCGGCGCTGCTATTGCCCCTGCTCGCCCAGGCGCAAGGCAGCGATGAGGCACTGAAGCTGCCGACCATGGTGATCACCTCCGGCCGCAGCGCCGAACCGCTGGACCAGGCCACGGCCGCCGCTACCGTCTTCACGCGCGCCGATATCGAGCGCCTGCAACCCAGCTCCATCACCGAGTTGCTCACCCGTGTACCGGGAGTGCAAGTGGTGCAGAACGGTGGGCGCGGTAGCAATACCTCACTTTTTATTCGCGGCAGCAGCAACACCCAGAGCCTGATTCTGGTGGACGGCCAGCGCATCGGCTCGGCCTCCGATGGCGGTGCCAGTTTGCAGTTCCTCAGCCTTGAGCAGATCGAACGCATCGAGGTGGTACGCGGTTCGCGTTCGGCGCTGTATGGCAGCGATGCGATTGGCGGCGTGGTGCAGATTTTTACCCGCCGTGGCGACAGCGGCCTGCAGCCGCGCCTGGCGGTCAGCGCCGGCAGCCATCAGAGCTGGCAGCGCAGCCTGGGCCTCAGTGGTGGCGACGCGCAAACCCGCTTCAGCCTCAATGGCAGCCTGGACGAAACCGCCGGAATTGACCGCACCGGCCCCTCGTACGACGCCGACAGCGACCACGACGCGTACCGCAACAAAGCCCTGAGCGTGAACCTCAGCCATCAGTTCAGCGAGCTGCTTGAAGGTGGCGTCAGCCTGTTGGATCAGCGCGGGCGTACCGAGTACGACAGCCCGTTTGGCCGTTTCGACCCCAGCACCTATCAGGCCTACCCCGAGCAGCCCTATACCCACTTCAGCCTGAGCAGCGCCAGCACCTACCTCGATGGCCAGCTCAGCGATGCCTGGAACAGCCGTCTGGAACTGGGCCACAGCGAAAGCCGGCAAAAGACCGAAGACAAACTCAGCGACAGCGTGGGCATCTTCAATACCTACCGTGACTCCGCCAGTTGGCTTAACACCCTGCAACTAAACGAGCAGCACAGCCTGTTGCTGGGCACCGACTGGTTCGAGGATGAACTGCACAGCAGCACGCCTTACAACCAGCAAACTCGCTGGAACCAGGCGGCGTTCGCCCAGCACCGTTTCCAGGGCGAGTGGTTCGCCACCGAACTGGGTCTGCGGCATGACAAGAACCAGCAGTTCGGCAGCGAAAACACCTGGAACGGCGCGCTCACCGTGCCGCTGGGTGCCAGCACTTCGCTGATTGCCTCCTACAGCGAAGGCTTCCGCGCGCCGACCTTCAACGAGCTGTACTGGGCCGACTCCAGCCTTGGCTATCTTGGCAACCCCGAGCTGTCACCCGAGCACTCGAAGACCTACGAACTGCAACTGCGTGGCGAGCACCTGGACACCCGCTGGAGCCTGGCCGCGTACCGCAATAACGTGCGCGATCTGGTCGGCAGCGAGCTGTATGACCCGGTCTTCTATGTGTACCGTGCGGTCAACGTCAACAAGGCGCGCCTGCAAGGCATCGAGTTGACCCTGGAACGCGACATCCTCGGCTGGCAGACCGCGGCCAACGCCAACTGGCTGGACGCCCGCGACCGTGAAACCGGCCACGCCCTGGCGCGCCGCGCCAAGCGCACGCTGAACCTGGATATCGACCGCCACTTCGGCCAGCTCGGCCTGGGCGCCAGCTGGCAAGCATTCAGCAGCAGCTATGACGATGCCGACAACCGCCACGAGTTGCCGGGTTATGGCCTGGTGGCAGTGCGCAGCAGCTGGCAAGCCAGCAGAGAGCTGGAGCTGCAGTTCAAGGTGGATAACTTGCTGGACAAAGACTACAGCCGCGCCTTGTACAGCCATGACGGCGAGGACTACGGCTACCGCGAGGAAGGTCGTACGGCGACGCTGGGGTTGGTCTGGACGCCGGCGATTTAAGATCAAAAGCGCGCGGCTAAAGCCCCCCACAGACAACGCGGTCCCTGTGCGAGGGTTTCAGCCGCGCGCTTTTGATTCTGTTTTGCTGGCTAGCGCATCGGTGCCAAGGCGGCGCAAAGCCGCTCGGTGGCATCGAGCATCTGCAGGCTGGGGCGTTCGAGGCCTTTGTCGGGTAGCACCAGCAACTGATGACGACTGACAGCCTTGAGTTGCGGCCAGGCCTGCCAGGCTTTCAGTTGGCTCTCATCGCCGGCAACGATCGCATGCGGGTCACGCTGCAATACGGCCTCGACGCTAACCTGCGGCGCTGGCAGTTGCAGGTCGGCAAATACATTCTTCGCCCCACACACGCTCAGCGCATCGCTGATGATCTGCCCACCACCCACGGTGTACAGCGGCGAATTCCAGATCTGGTAGAACACCGGCAGCGGCTTGCTGCGCTTATAGCGTTGCCTGAGCGCGCTCAGCCGCTGACGAAAGTCATCAGCACGTTGCTGGCCACGCTCGGCGCGCCCCACCCGCGCCCCGATGGCGCTGAACTGCTCGGCCAACTGCGCCAGGCTACGGGGTTCTGCTTCATAGAGAGGAATGCCAAAGCCGAGCAGTTGCTGGCGTTGCGCCGAGCTGATGCTGTCGGGCCAGAGCAACAGCAAGTCAGGCTTGAGCGCCAGCAGGCTCTCCATTTCCAACTGCCCGTAGCGCCCTACCGACGGCACGCTCGCCAACGCAGGCGGCCGCTCTCCGCCATCGAGCACGCCGACCAATAAATCGGCGGCATCCAACTCCAACATGATTTCACTGAGCGAGGGTGCCAGCGTCACCACCCGCAATTGCGCCGCTGCGGGCCACGCCAGCAGGCATAACAGGCAGGCAAGCAGCAGGCGCATCAGCCTAGTTGGCGAGGAATGCGGTAGAGGAATAGCAGCACGGTGCTGGACAGTGCCAACAGCACCAGGGGAATCGCCTCCAGGCCGGCGAACACGGCAATGGCGGCAATCCAGGCCGGCAAACCGGCACCCAGGAAGGCCTGGCGCCGGCGTGCAGCGAGGTCCAACCAGGCGGCGCGTTCTTCCGGGGTATCCAGCGCCTGTTCGGTAGCGATCAGGCCGCGCTTGTAGGCGGAAAACAGCGGCAGGCTGACAAACATCGAGGCCAGGCCACCGATGAACAGCGGCATGGCCAGCACCGAAACGGTCTTGCCGGCACCGAACAGCAGGTCAACCAGAAACACCGGTGCCAGGGTCAGCGCCAATTGCCGCCACCACAACAAGCCCAGGCGCTTGCGCACGTCGGCTCGGGTCACAGACTTTCCTCGGCCTCACCCTGGTGCTGGTTGCCCAGCAGGTGCCCGAGTTTGCCGGACTTGGTGGCCAGGTAGTACTTGTTGTGCGGGTTGTGTTCGATCTGCAACGGCATGCGCTCGGCCACCGGAATGCCCATGTCGGCCAGCGCTTTGAGTTTGCGCGGGTTGTTGGTCATCAGCTTGAGCGAGGTGATGCCCAGGTGATTGAGCATCGGCAGGCAGATCGAGTAGTCGCGCTGGTCGGCAGCGAAACCCAGACGCTCGTTGGCTTCCACGGTATCGGCACCGCCGTCTTGCAGCTCGTAGGCGCGGATCTTGTTCATCAAGCCGATGCCGCGGCCTTCCTGGCGCAGGTACAGCAGCACGCCACGGCCTTCTTTGGCGATGGCGGCCAGGGCTGCTTCCAGTTGGAAACCACAGTCGCAGCGCAGGCTGAACAGGGCATCACCGGTAAGGCATTCGGAATGCAGGCGACCCAGCACTGGAGCACCATCGGCGACATCACCGAGGGTCAGGGCCACGTGTTCACGGCCGGTGGCTTCTTCGAGAAAGCCATGCATGGTGAAAACGGCAAATGGAGTGGGCAGTTGGGAGGCGGCGACGAAGACGACAGACACCGGATGCTCCTAGTAAAGAAGGCGGAAATTTCGCACGGGGGCGGCATTGTAACAGCAGGCTTTGCGTGCTGGTCAGCCTGAATTGCTGGCCATAAAGATCAAAGCGGTTGATGGATATAACGGATCTCCCGCTCAGCCCAACCAATCGACCACGATGCGCGTGGCGGCGGCCAGGGTTTCATTGCGCGGACTGGCGTCCCTGGCGTTCTGGGTCAGGTACAGGGTTAGCACCACAGGAGCCTTGCCGGGCGGCCAGAGCACCGCCACATCATTAGTGGTGCCGTAATCGCCGGTGCCGGTTTTATCGCCCACTTGCCAGGTTGCCGGCAGGCCGGCGCGGATGCGGGTGCCGCCGGTGGTATTGCCGCGCAGCCAGTCCTGCAATTGCTGGCGTTGCGCCGCTGGCAAGGCATCGCCGAGCACCAGACGATTGAGGCTATGGGCCATCGCCAGCGGCGTGGTGGTGTCGCGCAGATCGCCCGGAATGGCTGTGTTCAATTCGGTTTCCCAGCGTTCCAGACGGAAGTGCTGATCACCAATCGAGTGGGCGAAAGTAGTCACCCCTTCCGGCCCATCAAGCAATTTCATCAGCAGATTGGCGGCGCCGTTGTCGCTGTACTGGATGGTGGCGGCGCACAGTTCGGCCACGGTCATACCGTCTTGCACATGCTTTTCGCTGATGGGTGAATTGGCCACCAGGTCGCTTTGACGGTAGCTGACGCGCTCGTTCAGCAAGCCGGGGGTCAAGGTGCTGCGCTGCAGAATGGCACCGGCAAGCATGGCCTTGAAGGTGCTGCACAGCGGAAAACGTTGATCGCCGCGGTAGCTCAGCACCTCACCATTGCCGGTGTTGAGGGCGACCACGCCGAGACGACCGGCAAAGCTGCCTTCGAGCTGTTTGAGGCGCTGCCTGGGCTCAGTGGCTTCTGCCGCCCAGGCCGGCAGCAATGGCAGGGCAGCAGCGGCCAGCAGAAAGGTACGGCGACGCAGAGAAGGGTTCATAGGCTTAGAGTTTCGACTCCAGAATCAACATGCCTTGCTCTTCACGCCAACTGACGCGGCTGAGAAAGCTCATGCCCAGCAGGGCTTCGGTGGGTGCCGGACCATCCAGAACCATGGCTTCGACGCCCAGCACCTGGATGCTGCCGATCTTCACTTTATCCAGGGTCACCTTCCAGGCCGTCACCGTGCCGCTGGCCGTGCTGACGACTGTAGGTTTGCCGACCACCCGATAATCGATGCCCAACTGGCGGGCCTGGGAGTCGTTCATGGCGATGGTGGTGGCACCGGTATCCACCAGGAACTGGATCGGCTGGCCATTGGCCGAGCCGGAAATCCAGTAGTGGCCGCCAATGCCTTTGGCAATGCTGACCTGGGTTTTGGTCGGCACGGCAAAACCGTGGCTGTATTCGCGTTCGAGCGGGTAGCTACGCTCCACCCCGTTGACGCGCAGCACCGCGCCATGGCTGTCGGCGCTGACCACTACCACCCCGCCGGGCCCGGTCTTGCCGATCTTCACCAGCTTGCGGTCTCCGTCGACGTTGATCACCGCCGCGCCTGGAAACAGGCCCACCACCATCACCTGCTCGGCAGCAGTGGCCAAACCGCTGGCCAGCAAGCTAAGTAAACCGGCTGCCAGCACGTACATCCTGTTGTTCGTCATCGCATCATGCTCGTTGCGTGGGGTTCTATTCGAATGGGTAGGGTTGCTGCCAGCGCTCGAACAGCGGGCGCAGGCTGCCGTCTTTGACCAACTGTTCCATGCGCGCATCGAACAGTTGGGCCAGGGCATGGCCATCGGGGGTATCGGCAAAGCCCAGGTACAGCGGCAATTGGGTCAATTCGGTAACGCGATAGCGGGTTTTATCCTCGGCTTCGTTGAGCACGTCCTGCACTTCGGTGCGCGCGTCCAGGTAGAAGTCGATGTGCTTCAAATCCAGCATCGAGAGGATACCGTCACGCCGCAAGACTTCTTGGTAGTGGGTCAAATTCGGCAGATATTTCTCGTAGGCATAGCCACGCACCCAGGCCAGGCGGAATTGCCCGAGGTTGTGCAGATTGACCTCAGCGGCGTCGCTCAGGCCGAGGGCGCTGATATGGTCGGCGTCGTAGCTCCAGTGCGGGTAGAACACCCCGTCGCGGATCTCGTTGAGGTACGAGCCCACCCAGGCATCGGCGCCGCCGCGTTGCACCAGGCCCACCGAGCGGGTGTAGGGCACGCTGTGAATCTGCAGGCTGACCCCGGCCGGCTCGAACACCGCGCGCAGAATGTCCCAGGCCAGGCCGCTGCCATCGGCATTGGTATGTTCGGCCCAGACCTCACTGGCCAGGCGGATCTGCGTCGGCGCGGCGGCCTGCGCCAGTTGCGCGCAGGCTATTTGCACACCGATAAGCACTGCTAACCAAACGCCACGCATAAGCCACTCCCTCAGGCGCCGCTGTGCATCCCCAACCCGTCTTGTTTGCCCATCCCGCCCTAGGCAAACCAATGCTGGGCCCAGGCCCAGACCGCCAGTTGCATGGTCAGCCAGGCAAACACCCCGGCCAGCAGGTCGTCGAGCATGATGCCGACGCCGCCGTGTACATGTCGATCGATCCAGCGAATCGGCCAGGGCTTGAGGATGTCGAACACCCGGAACACCAGAAAGCCTAGCAGCAACCATTCCCAGCCTTCGGGCACCAGCCACAGGGTGATCCACATGCCGACCATCTCGTCCCAGACGATGCCTTCGTGGTCGTGCACACGCAAATCGTCGGCCACTTTGCCGCACAGCCAGAAGCCGAACAGCATGGTCACCCCGAGCATCAGCCAATAACCCCAGTCGGGCAGCATCTGCCACAGCGGGATAAAAGGCAGCGCCACCAGCGAACCCCAGGTGCCCGGCGCCTTGGGCAAGGTGCCGGAACCAAAACCGAAGGCCAGAAAATGCCAGGGATTGCGCCAAACCGAAGGCGGTGCGTCAGGTACCGTTTTCTTGCTTGGTGATGTCACCCGAGCCCCCAAAGTGTTGATAGCCGCGCGAAGAATGCGCAAGGCTGTGACCTGCCGAATCGAATAAGTGCACCCCCTTTCCGGGGGCTACGCGACCGATGACCGCTATCGGCCAACCGTCTTGTTGCAGTCCGGCCAGATGCTGCGGCGGCAGGGTAAAGGCCAGCACGTAGTCATCGCCACCGCCCAGCGCACAGTCCCAGGCCTTTTGTTGTTCGAGCCAGGCACGCACCGCTGCCGACAGCGGCAAGCGCTCGCGCTCGATATGCAGTGCCACGTTCGATGACAGGGCGATATGGCCGCAATCGGCCAACAACCCATCGGAGATATCCAGCGCCGCCGTGGCCTTGCCGCGCAGCGCCTGGCCGAGGGCCAACTGCGGCTGCGGCGACCAGTAGCGCGCCAGCAGCGGCTCGGCGATCTCGGCCGCCGCCGTGCACTCGCCCAGCACCAGCGGTAAAGCCGCCGCCGCATCGCCCAGTGGCCCGCCGACACACAGCAGATCGCCCACCTGGGCACCGGCGCGGGTCAACGCCTGGCCAGCAGGAACCCGGCCAAATACGCTGAGGGTGAGGCTTAACGGACCACGGGTGGTATCGCCGCCAATCAGGCGCATATCACAGGCTTGCGCCATCTGATTGAGGCCGGCGGCAAAGGCTTGCAGCCAGTCGGCGTTGGCCTCCGGCAAAGTCAGCGCCAGGGTAAAACCGATGGGCGCAGCGCCCATGGCCGCGAGGTCGCTGGTGGACACCGCCAGGGCCCGTTGGCCAAGCAGAAAGGCATCACAGGTATGGGGAAAATGCACACCGATCACCAAGGTGTCGGTGGACACCGCCAGCTGTTCGCCGGCGGCCAGGGCCAACAGCGCACAATCGTCGCCAATGCCCTGCACCACCGCCTCGCCGGGCTGCGCACAGGGCGCAGCGGCGAAGTAGCGGCGGATCAGCTCGAACTCACCCACGACCCCGATCAGCGCTTGTTAGCGTTGACTTCGGCAGCCCGCAGGCGCGGTGCCAGCTTGTCCAGCACACCGTTGACGAACTTGTGCCCGTCGGTAGCGCCAAACACCTTGGCCAGCTCGATGCCTTCGTTGATCACCACGCGGTAGGGTACATCGACGCGCTTGAGCATTTCGAAGGTGGACAGGCGCAGGATCGCCAGTTCGACCGGGTCGAGCTCTTCCTGAGCACGGTCCAGGCACGGCGCGAACGCCGCGTCGATCTCGGTCTTGTTGGCCGGTACGCCGTGCAGAATCTCACGGAAGTAAGCGCCATCAACGCTGCTGAAATCGTTGTCGACGCGAAACTGCGCTTCGATTTCATTCACCGACTGACCGGCCAGGTGCCACTGATACAGCGCCTGCATGGCCAGGCTGCGGGCCTGACGACGGGCCGCGATCTTGCCGGTGGGCGCGTTCGGGCCTTTTTCTGCCGGAGGGTTGAAGGTGTCGTCTTCGTCGTTAATCACTTGGCCTCCAACTGCGCCAGCAGGCTGACCATTTCCAGGGCGGAAAGGGCCGCTTCGGCACCTTTGTTACCGGCTTTGGTGCCGGAACGTTCGATGGCTTGTTCGATGGAATCAACGGTCAGCACGCCGAAGGAAACCGGTACGCCGAATTCCATGGACACCTGGGCCAGGCCCTTGGTGCATTCGCCAGCCACGTATTCGAAGTGCGGGGTGCCGCCACGAATCACGGCGCCGAGGGCGATGATGGCGGCGTATTCGCTGCGCTGGGCAACTTTCTGGGCAACCAATGGAATTTCAAAAGCGCCTGGGGCACGGATGATGGTGATGTCGCTTTCGCTCACGCCGTGACGCACCAGGGCGTCTACAGCACCGCTCACCAGGCTTTCGACCACGAAGCTGTTGAAGCGGCCAACCACCAGGGCATAGCGGCCTTTGGGGGCGATGAAAGTACCTTCGATGGTCTTCAGGGTCATGGCGTTCTCGTCTTGAAAGAGCAAATTAGAGTAAAGACCGCGCGGCGACTTCTGCGCGCCGCGCGGCGTAAAACGTTCGAATTGAGCCCGCCATCAGCAACGCGGCGGTTCCGGCCTTTATTCAGAGGGCAGGTATTCTACAACTTCGAGATCAAAACCGGATATCGCATTGAACTTCACCGGCGAACTGAGCAGGCGCATTTTGCGCACGCCCAGGTCACGCAGGATCTGCGAACCGGCACCGACGGTGCTGTAGGTAGCCGCCGAGGACTTCTGCTCGCCGCCCAGTTGCTGCTCCAGGTGAGCGAGCAAATCCGAACCAGCCAACTGGTTACCCAGCAGCAGCACCACGCCACTGCCCGCCTCGGCCACTTTGGCCATGGCCGCGCGCAGGCTCCAGCGGCCCGGTTGCTTGACCATCAGCAGATCGCGCAGCGGCTCCATGCTGTGTACGCGCACCAGGGTCGCCTCTTCCGGGCAGATGGTGCCCAGGGTCAACGCCATGTGAATGTCGCCTTCTACCGAGTCACGGTAGGTCACCAGATTGAAGTGGCCCAGCTCGCTGTCCAGCGGTTGCTCGGAAATGCGCTCGACGGTGTGTTCGTGCATCAGGCGGTAGTGGATCAGGTCGGCAATGGTGCCAATCTTGATGCCATGCAGCTCGGCGAAGGTTTCCAGCTCGGCACGGCGGCTCATGGTGCCGTCGTCGTTCATGATTTCGCAGATCACGCCACTCGGCTCGAAGCCGCCGAGGCGCGCCAGGTCGCAGGCCGCTTCGGTGTGGCCGGCACGGGCCAGCACACCGCCCGGTTGCGCCATCAGCGGAAAGATATGCCCGGGGCTGACGATATCGTCGGCCGTGGCATCCTTGGCCGCGGCGGCCTGCACCGTGCGGGCGCGGTCAGCGGCAGAGATGCCGGTGGTCACGCCAGTGGCCGCTTCGATGGAGACGGTGAACTTGGTGCCAAAGCCGGAACCGTTGCGCGGTGCCATCAGCGGCAGCTTGAGGGTTTCGCAACGCTCGCGGCTCATGGGCATGCAGATCAGCCCGCGGGCGTGCTTGGCCATAAAGTTGATGTGTTCAGCGGTGACGCATTCGGAGGCGATGATCAGGTCGCCTTCGTTCTCGCGGTCTTCGTCATCCATAAGGATGACCATTTTGCCGGCACGGATATCGGCAACCAATTCTTCAATGCTGTTAAGAGCCATGGGTCATGCCTTACGTAATTAGCGGTAGCCGTGTTCGGCGAGGAAACTTTCGGTCAGGCCCGAGGCCTTGGGTTCGGCGGCTTTGTCACCGAGTAGCAGGCGCTCCAGATAGCGCGCCAGCAGATCGACTTCCAGGTTCACCTGCCGCCCTGGCCGGTAGTCGGCCATGATGGTTTCACCCAAGGTGTGCGGCACGATGGTCAGCTCGAACTCGGTGCCATTCACGCCGTTGACCGTGAGGCTGGTGCCATCGACGGTAATCGAACCCTTGAGGGCGATGTACTTGGCCAGCTCGCGCGGGGCGCGGATGCGAAATTGCACGGCGCGGGCATTGTCTTCGCGGGCAACCACTTCACCAACGCCATCGACGTGGCCGCTGACCAGGTGACCACCCAGGCGGCTGCTGGGGGTCAGAGCCTTTTCCAGGTTGACCTTGCTGCCGGTTTTCAAGTCGATAAAGGCGCTACAGGCCAGGGTTTCGCGGCTGACGTCAGCCCAGAACCCATCGCCAGGCAACTCCACGGCGGTCAGGCACACGCCGTTGACCGCGATGCTGTCGCCGAGCTTTACATCGCTTAAGTCGAGCTTGCCGGTTTCCACGTACACGCGTACGTCGCCGCCTTTTGGGCTAAGGGCGCGGATGGTGCCGAGGGCTTCAATTATTCCGGTGAACATGCGGCCTCCTTGACGGAGATTGCCGCTGCAGTGATGCGGTAGAACATGGATCGAACTCCTGTTTAATGAAAAACAGGGCGTGTTGGATCGAAGGGGATGTCTCGAACGAGCGCACGCACGTGTGCGCCCTGGCAGGCAATCCCGTTCTCTCTTCATCCGGACTATGACCGTCGGCCTCGGAATCACACCGAGTCTGCTGACCTTGCGCGCGCCGTTGTCGGCTTGCCCAAGCGCTCGCGGGCTAAGCGCATTGCGCGCCATTACCGCCGGTGGGGAATCGCACCCCGCCCTGAGAACGTTCAGCCATCTGCATGGCTGGGCTGCGTTTTTACCACAACTCGCTGTTTGAATGCATCTATAGGCCGATATTCATTGGGCTGGATGGCCGATATCAGCTGGACCTGTCCGGAATAGCGATGATCCGCCAGTCGTCCCCGACCGCACGCATCTCGGTGATTTTCAATGGCGTGGCCTCGGCCATCCGCGCCAGCGGCATATCCAGCAATGGCCGGGCACTGGAACCGAGGAACTTGGCAGCGACAAACAGCTGGTATTCATCCACCAGACCCAGGCGGGCAAAAGCCCCGGCCAGACGTGGACCGGCTTCCACCAGCACTTCATTGACGCCCTGGCTAGCCAACTCGGCGAGCAGCTTGCGCAGGTCGACATGGCCATTGCTGCCGGGGATGGCCAGCAAGGTGTGGCCTTCCTCGAGGAAACGGTCACGCGCCGATGCGGCGGCGCAGGTCGCCACCAATGCCGCACCGGCTTGGTAGAACGGCGCGCTGAGGGGCACCCGCAAGCGACCATCAACCAACACCCGCAGCGGCGGACGAGTCATCGCCAGAGCAGTGAGTTCGGCATTCAGGCCCAGTTCGTCAGGGCGCACGGTCAGGCGCGCGGCATCCGCTAGTACGGTATCGGCACCGGTCAGCACCACGCTGGCCTGGGCGCGCAGTCGCTGCACCGCCGCGCGGGCATCCGGCCCGGTGATCCACTGGCTTTCGCCGCTGGCCATGGCGGTCCGACCGTCCAGGCTCATGGCCAATTTCACCCGAACAAAGGGTAGGCCCTGCTCCATACGCTTGATAAAACCGGCATTCAGCGCCCGCGCCTCGGCTTCCAGCACGCCGCTCTGCACCGCGATACCGGCCTGCATCAGGCGCAGCAGACCGCGGCCGGAGACTTGCGGGTTGGGGTCCTGCATGGCAGCGACTACCCGCGCCACGCCGGCATTCATCAGGGCTTCGGCGCAGGGCGGCGTGCGGCCGTGGTGGCTGCAGGGTTCGAGGGTGACGTAAGCGGTGGCACCGCGCGCCTTGGCACCGGCCTGGCGCAGCGCGTGCACTTCGGCATGCGGCTCACCAGCACGGGCATGCCAGCCTTCGCCGACGATCTTGCCGTCGGCGACGATCACGCAACCGACGCGGGGATTGGGGTGGGTGGAGTAGATGCCCTTACGCGCCAGTTCCAGCGCACGGGCCATGAATTGCGGGTCGGTGGCGGCGTGTTCGAGGTTCGGCATACTCAGTCTTGCGCCGGTTCGCGGGACAAGCGGTCGATTTCCTCGCGGAATTCGTTGAGATCCTGGAAGCGCCGATATACCGAAGCGAAACGGATATAGGCCACTTCATCGAGCTTCTGCAGCTCGGTCATCACCAGCTCACCGAGCACCCGCGATTTGATCTCGCGTTCACCCGTGGCGCGCAACTTGTGTTTGATATGGGCAATCGCCGCTTCCAGCCGCTCGATGCTCACCGGGCGTTTTTCCAGGGCCCGCTGCATACCGGCACGCAGCTTTTCTTCATCGAAGGGCTGGCGGCTGCCGTCCTGCTTGATCAGGCGCGGCATCACCAGCTCGGCGGTCTCAAAGGTGGTGAAACGCTCTTCGCAGGCCAGGCACTCCCGGCGGCGGCGAACCTGCTCGCCCTCGGCGACCAATCGCGAATCGATAACCTTGGTGTCGTTGGCGCCGCAGAAGGGACAGTGCATAAAATAAATGGCAACAAAATGAAGGAGGGGCCATGGTAGCGCATCCCACTGGCAAGACAACCCGGCTACTTTGCGGTATACAAGCCCCCGCCTTAAATTCGCTGGACTCGTGACGGACTTCCCTATGTTTCGCCCACTCGCTGTGCTTTGTGCCCTTGCTCTGCTGGCTGGTTGCGCCAGCGAGACGCCCACCCCAACCACCCAGGTAACGCCGGGCAAACCCGCTGCCAGCGCCACGCCAGCGCCGGCACCGCTGCCGGCCAACCTGCGCGAACTGAGCGGCACCTTGCTGAACGTGCCTGCCGGCGCCAATGTCGAGCTGGCCCTGCTGGTGATCGACGAACGCGACCGCCCGCAACAGCTGCTGGGCAATATCACCCTGCAAGGCAACGGTCAGCCACTGCCCTTCCAGCTGCCATTCAATCCGGACTCCTTCCCGGCCAATGCCCGGGTCGAGTTGCATGGCCGGGTGACCCAGTCGGCGCAACTGATCTTGCGTCTGAGCCCGCAGCGCATCACGTCGGCGACCACCCAGGCGCTCGGCAACCTGCGTTTCGACACTGCACCATGACGCCACCGCTGGCCCTGCAAGCGGCGCTCGGCGAATTGCTCGGTGACGCGCAACTGGTGGCAGAAACCCTGCCCGGTACCGACCTCAAGCTGTGGCTGATCGACGCCAACAACATGGACCGCGCCTTCAGCCCGGAAGAAACCCGGCGCATCCTCGAAGAACCGCCCTACTGGTGCTTTTGCTGGGCCAGCGGCCTGGTGCTGGCGCGCTGGTTTGCCGAACACCCCGAGTGGGTCGCCGGTAAACGGGTGCTGGATTTCGGCGCCGGTTCCGGCGTCGCGGCCATCGCCGCGGCCAAAGCCGGTGCCGCCGAAGTGGTGGCCTGTGACCTCGACCCACTGGCCCTGGCCGCCTGCCGCGCCAACGCAGAGCTGAATGGCGTGGCGTTGAGTTACTCCGAAGACTTCTTCGCCGAAGCCGACCGCTTCGACCTGATCGTGGTCGCCGACGTGCTTTACGATCGCGCCAACCTGCCGCTGCTCGATCATTTCCTCAGCCGCGGCCGGCAGGCGTTGGTGGCCGACTCACGGGTGCGCGATTTCAATCATCCGCAGTACCAGCGTCTGGATATCCTCGAAGCCTGCACCTGGCCGGACCTGGCCGAGCCGGCGGAGTTTCGCTACGTCAGCCTGTACCACGCCTCGCGCGCTCAGGGCGCATCTTCTTAACGCAAGCAAAGCCTCACAAAACGTTCATCTGCCCTTGTTATAAGCGTGCGCATTGCTTGCAAAGCCTCGCCATCCAAAAGGTGCTCAATGAACGTGACCGAGCAGGGGAAAACACCCCATCGAAAAGTGCTGGTTACGGGTGCCGCCGGTTTTATCGGTTTCCACACGGCGCTGCGCCTGTGCCGCGATGGCCACCAGGTGGTGGGTATCGACAACCTCAACGATTACTACAGCGTTGAACTGAAACAGGCGCGGCTGGCGCTGTTGCTCGAGCAGGCGAATTTCCGCTTCCAGCGCCTGGATATCGCCGACCAACCGGCGCTGGTGCAGGTGTTCGCCGACGGCCATTTCGACCACGTGATCCACCTGGCCGCCCAGGCCGGAGTCCGTTACTCCATCGAGCAACCGCACAGTTATGCACAGGCCAACCTGGTGGGTTTCCTCAATGTACTGGAGGCCTGCCGCGCCTATCCGCCCGCCCACTTGATCTACGCCTCAAGCAGTTCGGTTTATGGCTTGAGCAGCACCCTGCCCTATGCCACCAGCGACCGCGCCGACCAACCCGTTTCGCTCTACGCGGCGACCAAACGCGCCAATGAGCTGATGGCCCACAGCTACGCCCATCTGTATGGAATTCCGAGCACCGGCCTGCGTTTTTTTACTGTGTACGGCCCGTGGGGGCGACCGGACATGGCGCTGTTCAAATTCACCGACGCCATCCTCAACGGCCGCCCTATCGATGTGTACAACGACGGTGCCATGTCGCGCGACTTCACCTTTATCGATGACATCGTCGAAGGGCTGGTGCGCCTGCTGCCACTGCCGCCGCAGGACAGCACGGTCTACAACATCGGCCTCGGCACCCCGGTGAAGCTGCTGGAGTTCATCGACTGCATCGAAGCGGCGCTGGGCATTCGCGCGATCAGGAATTTTATGCCGCTGCAGTCCGGCGAGGTGCTCAACACCTGGGCCGACACGGCTGAGCTGGCGGCACGGATCAACTTCCAACCGCAGGTTACCGTAGCTGCCGGTGTGCAGGCCTTTGTCGACTGGTATAGCCGCTACTACCGCCTGACCCCATCCCCTTCTTCGCCCGCCTTCAAGGAAGCCTGATGCACGAAGCGCCCTATGTCTCGGTTCTGATCCCGGCCAAAAATGAAGCGGGCAACCTGCTGCCACTGCTCGAAGAAGTGCGCGCGGCCCTGCGTGATGAGCACTTTGAAGTGATTGTCGTCGACGACGGCAGCACCGACGCCACCGCCAGCGAATTGCGCCACTTGCAAAACAGCGGCTACAGCCAGTTACGTGTGCTCAGCCACGCTCGCTCGCTGGGCCAGAGCACCTCGATCTACCACGCCGCCGAAGTGGCGCGCGGGCACTGGCTGGCCACCTTGGATGGCGATGGCCAGAACGACCCGGCGGACATCCCCAAGATGCTCGAGTGGGTACGCGGCTCCGAGGGCCAACCTGGCGGCGTCAAGCTGGTGGCCGGGCATCGCGCCAACCGGCAGGACACCGCCAGCAAACGCTGGGCCTCGCGCTGGGCCAACACACTGCGCGCCAGCCTGCTGCACGACCAAACCCCGGACACTGGTTGCGGCATCAAGCTGATCGAGCGCCAGGCTTTTTTACGCCTGCCGTATTTCGACCATATGCACCGCTTTATTCCGGCGCTGATTCGCCGCCATAACGGCCGCATGCTGGTGCAACCAGTCAACCACCGTGAGCGCGGAGCCGGGGTGTCGAACTATGGCAACCTCGACCGCGCGCTGGTCGGCATTCTCGATTTGTTTGGCGTGTGGTGGTTGATCCGCCGTACCCGCTTGGACGTCAACGCCCAGGAAGAGGAGGCGTGAGATGAGTGGCGAGTCGTTGTGGCTGGCCATCGGCTTTCTCGGCCAGTTGGCGTTTACCGGACGTTTTGTTTTGCAGTGGCTGTACAGCGAGTACCAGAAGCGCAGCGTGATTCCCGTGGCCTTCTGGTACCTGAGCATCGTTGGCAGCGCCTTGTTGCTGGCTTATGCCATCTACCGCCAGGACCCGGTATTTATTGCCGGCCAGGCGTTTGGTTTCATTGTGTACCTGCGCAATTTGCAGCTGATCGCCCAACGCGGCGAACAGCCAACCTCCGAGCCTGACAACAAGGACTGACGCCGTGCGCTTGTTTTCTTCGCCGCGGCTTTTTTCGCGGCGATTATCCTCGAGAGTGGAGTGCTGGCTGCTGGTGGTGCTGACGCTGGTGTTGGTCGGGGCCGGTATTGGCTGGCGCCAGCCGCTAAATGTCGATGAAGAGCGTTTTCTTGCCGTAGCGCTGGAGATGCTGCAGAACGGCTCGTGGTTTATTCCGCACCGCGCCGCAGAGATCTATGCCGACAAACCGCCGCTATTCATATGGACGGTGGCGCTGTTTGTGCAGCTCACCCACCTGCCAAAAATTGCCCTTTATCTGCCCGCTCTGCTCGCCAGCGCCGTCACCAGTGCGTGCCTTTACGACCTGGCCCAGCGCCTGTGGAATCGACGCATTGGCGTGATTGCGGTGCTGCTGTTTCTGTCCACTTACCAGACCTACAGCATTCTGCGCACCGGGCAGATCGACGGCTTTCTGGCGCTGTGGACCATGCTCGCAGTGTATGGCTTGTGCCGGCATTTGTTTCTCGGCCCGGCCTGGCGCTGGTACTACGTGGCGTGTGCGGCGATGGGCCTGGGCATTATCAGCAAGGGCGTGGGTTTTCTCCCGGTGCTGATACTGATTCCTTATTTCTATGCTGCACGCAAAGGCTGGAAGGGCGTGGTGCCCATGCCCGGAAACACCGGTGCCTGGTGGTTGGGGCTGCTGGTGGCCTTGCTGGCGATTAGCATCTGGCTGGGGCCGTTGATGCTGATCGTGCTGCAAGGCAGCGCCGACAGCCTGGCGTATACCGAGGAAATTCTGCTTAAACAAACCGCCGGCCGCTATGCCAATGCCTGGGCGCACAAAGAGCCGTTCTGGTACTTCTTCGTCAAGGTCATTCCCAAGTACTGGTTGCCGATCTTTTTTATGCTGCCCTGGCTGCTGCCGGCCTGGCGCAAACAGCTGGCCAAACAGGACGGCCGGGTGCTGGTGTTGCTCGGCTGGGTGATGTTGGTGCTGCTGTTTTTCAGTTTCAGCAGTGGCAAACGCAAGCTGTACATCTTTCCGGCCGTACCGGGCTTGATTCTGCTGGTGGCACCGTTGTTGCCCTGGTTACTGCGCCGCTGGTTGCACAACCGGCCACGGGCTAGGGTGGTGTTCACCACGCTAACGGTCGTGTGGTTGTGTGCCTGGTTTGTGCGCGGCTTTGTAGAGCCCTACAAGGAAGGCAGCAACCCCCACGAAACCCTGATGCGCGAGGTGGCCCGGCAAACCGGCAATGCCGAGCTGGTGCTGGTGGGATGGCGCGAGGGCCATTGGCTGTTTGCCCAACAACCCATCGTGCATTTCGGCTTTATCAACAGCCATCCCCTGGAGGACTCCGTCAGTTGGCTGCGCAGCCATCCGCACGCAGTTGCCCTGGTGCCGGCGCGGGAGTTGGCGCGCTGCTATCTCCCGGAAAAAGCCCATAAGGTCGGTAGTACCTCCAGGGCCGAATGGTATTGGGTGGGTGTCGATGCGGATAACCAACAGTGCGGGCAAACCGATCCACAAAAGGTCTATCGCTTTGCCTGGCAACAGCCGTTGTAAAGGGCGTTGCGACTAGGCGGTAAAACCGTCGACGGCGCGCAACACATAAACCCGCCACATGGCGTACCGCGGCAGAAAGTCCAGGCGCTCGTCGATCACAAACCCCGCCTGCTTGAACTCGGCCTCGATCACGGCGCGCGGTACCACAAAGCGATTCTGGCTCGCCTCGCTGGCCGGGCCCGCTGGCACCGAGCACTGCGTCTCCAGCGTGTTGCGGTGCCACGATTGGTAGTTGCCGTCCACCCACAGCGACACAATGACGCTGTCTCGGGTAACCCGATGAAACTCCTTGAGCATGGCCAGACGGTGCTGTGCATCACTGATGTGGTGCAACAGACGCATGCTGAAAATGCAGTCCACCGAGTGGTCCGGTAGGTCGATATCGAAGGCCGAGGTTTGCAGCAACGTGACGCGTTCCACCACAGCCGCAGGCTGGGCCTTGCAGGCCGTGTCTAGCATGCCGCGCGAGTTGTCGGCGCCAATGATGATGCGGTTGGGTTTCTCCGCCAGCAGCGGCCAGAAGCGCCCGGCAGCGGATGACAAGTCCAGCACCAGGCCCGGGTCGCTGGCAACAGCCAGGGCTTTGCGCGCCAATTGTTCGTCACGCCAATGGGACAAGCGCCGCAACAGGCCGTCCTGGTGTTTGTGCAAGTACTGCTGCGCATGCTCCAGCGTGTACTTCTTGGAAAACTTCAGCTTTATGGGGGTGCCCATACATCCCTCCCACAGCGGGTTGCTGCGTAAACGTGGGGAGAAGGTAACCAGGGGGACGTCGTAATCAGGTAAAAGTGAGGTGAAATTTCTGTCAGCTGATACATGCACCGGCACGCAATCAGCGGCGCAAGTGGTTGCGGCGTGCCTAGGCGGGAAGCCAGAACCAGACGCCCACCCCCAGCACCACCAGGGCCAGCAATATCACCAAAAAGGCGTGGCCATCGAGCGCGGCGCGATAGCGGGTCGGCACCACGGTCGTCGCACGACGCTGCTGCTGGGTCAGCCAGATAGCACTGGCAACAAACACCGACGACGCCGTTGCCGCCAGCCCGCCCACCATCAGCACCAGTGCAGGCAGGTGCAAGGTATTGCCAGCAAACAGGTACAGACTACTGAGGATCAACATCACCGCGAGCAAGCCAATCCGCGCCTGCCCCAGCGTCTGCTGAATGCTGACATTGGCCAGTAACGACAAGGACAACGGTTGATCGGTTTGGGCGTTGCGCAGGTTGTCGGCAATACGCTTGAGCATGGTGGCCTTGCCGAGCAACGAATAGCCGATGACCGCCACCAGCGCCGCCGTGCAACCCGGGTCAAGGCTGAAATTGAACAACGCCAATAGCGCGAGCACGATAGACAGGTCCAGCGCCACCGGCAGCAGAGTGGCCAGCGCAATCGTCCCGGAAAAGCGCAAACAGCTATACAGCGTAACGCTCAGCAAGGTGCCAAAAGCGGCATAAACATCCCAACTGCCCCCCAGACTCAGGCCATGGGCGGGGGAATGCCAAATACCGCCGACGATGATCGCCAGCGCCACCAGCACCGCCGATTTGCCGCCCCCGACAAAGTTGAAGACGCGCCGCCGCGAGCCGCTGTCGGCACCTGCAGAGGCGTCGTACAGAGCATCGCCTGGGCGGGGTTTGGTGATAGGCATCAAGGGATCCGGACAAGGCACCTGGATGCCTCGACAAAGCCGGCATCTGCGCAAATGACGCGCAGCTTAAACCGGCATTTGTGAAGGTATTGTCAAAGCACTGCAGCCCGCAGGCGGCTACCCGTCCAGCCTTGAATTCAGCGGCAGGTGGAGGTGCAACGTTGACGCACGACGCTTTCTTGCAGCCGGCACTGGTTTTCAGCCGCGGCGTCCCCACCTATAGTGACGAGCCTGCGCCGGGGATAACCCGGCCGTCCCATTTTCGCGTTTCGAGACCAAGCATGAGCCAGGACACGCCCTATATCTTCGACGTCAGCACGGCCAACTTCGACCAGCTGGTGATCCAGAACTCCTTTCACAAGCCGGTGCTGGTGGACTTCTGGGCCGAGTGGTGCGCGCCGTGCAAAGCCCTGATGCCAATGCTCGCGCAGATTGCCGAGGGCTATCGCGGCGAGCTGTTGCTGGCCAAGCTGAACTGCGACCTGGAGCCGGATGTGGTCGCCCGCTTCGGCATTCGCAGCCTGCCTACCGTGGTGCTGTTCAAGGACGGCCAGCCGGTGGATGGCTTCCAGGGTGCACAGCCGGAATCGGCGATTCGCGCCATCCTTGAACCCCACGTCGCCGCCCCGCCGCCGCTTGCGGCTGACCCGCTGGAAAGCGCCGTGGCACTGTTTGCCGAAGGGCGGATTGGCGACGCGGAAAACCTGCTGCGGGAAATTCTCGCCGCTGACAGCGAGAAACCCGCCGCCCTGATTCTGTATGCCCGCTGCCTGGCCGAGCGCGGTGAGTTGGGCGAAGCGCAAAGCGTGTTGGATGCCGTGAAGGGCGATAGCCACAAGCAAGACCTGGCCAGCGCCCGTGCGCAGATCACCTTCTTGCGCCAAGCCGCCGATATGCCCGATGCCGCCGCCCTGAAGGCGCGCCTGGCGCAGGATGCCGGCGACGATGAAGCGGTGTACCAACTGGCCATCCAGCAACTGGCGCGCCAGCAGTACGAACCGGCGCTGGAAGCGCTGTTGAAACTGTTTGTCCGCAACCGCAGCTACGCCGACGGCATGCCGCACAAAACCCTGCTGCAGGTATTTGAGCTGTTGGGCAACGAGCACCCGCTGGTGACCCTGTTCCGCCGCAAGCTGTACCAGGCGCTGTATTGATTCGCTGAGCCCGCTGCGCCTTGCCCATTCCGGGCAGGGCCCACTCCGCACAAGGATGCTGCATTGAACGCCCAGAATTCCCCAGACCCAACCCTGCCGTTTTCCAACTGGCTGCCGTTTATGCTTGGTGCCGGTTACGGCTTTCTGCTGCGCCTGCTGTTCTCCGGCCCCAGCCTGTTCGGCGCCTTCAAAGGGCCGACCGTGATGTCGGCGGCCTTTGCCCTGGGGGTGCCATTTGCGGTGGGGGCGATCAGCGTGTATTTCGCCGAACGCAGCAAAGATCGCAGCGTGATGTTCTTTATCTTTGCGCCCTGGCTGGCCGTGTCGCTGTTTGTCGGTGGTACGGCACTGGCGCTTATCGAAGGCTCGATCTGCATCGCCATGGCCTTGCCGCTGTTTCTGCTGATGGGCTCGCTCGGCGGTCTGCTGATGGGCCTGTTTTGCCGGGTGGTCGAGAGCTCCGGGCGGACGCTCTACAGCATCGCCGCGCTGCCCTTGGTACTGGCTGCCGTGGAAACCCTGTATGTACCGCACGATGGCTTTGCCACCGTGGAGCGCAGCGTACAGATTGCCGCGCCGGTTGACCGGGTGTGGCAGCTGATCAACTTTCCCACCGATATTCACCCGCAGGAGCTGGCCAGCGGCCTGGCTTACCGCATCGGCGTACCCTATCCGATCGAAGCGCGAACGCTGGAGCCACGGGTGGGCGGCATGCGCAAGTTGATCTGGCAACGCGGCATCAGCTTCGACGAGCAGATCACCGACTGGCAGGACCAGCGCTACATTGCCTGGAACTACCACTTTCGCCCTGACTCATTCCCCGCCGGCTCAATGGACGACCATGTGCGCATTGGCGGCGAATATTTCGACCTCAAGGACACCTCTTACACGCTCACGCCAAACGCCGGCGGCACGCGCCTGGATGTGCGCGTGACGTTCCGCGCCACCACAGCGTTCAACTGGTACGCGGTGCCGGTGGCGCGCTTCATGATTGGCGATACCGCCGAAACCATCCTCGGTTTTTATCAGCACCGCGCCGAAGCGGCGGGCAAAGCCGGCTAGCCGACCCAGCTATACACCGGCGCATCGGTGCCGGCTTCCACTTCCACCAGCGTCGAATGGCGCAAGCGCACCAGCAGGCGCTTGGCGGCGCTGGCATTGCCGGTGAGCGCTTGCAGCTCGCCGAGCAAGGCCGGGCCGTCGATCTTGCCGGCGCTGCGCAGCAACTCCTGCACCAGCAACCATTGCTTATCATCCTGCGAGTGAGTGGCCAGCGGCGGTGCTGGTTTGACGGGTTCGGCGGCGGCCGTTACCGGTAGCTGCGCGGCCAATTGCGCCCAGTCTTCAGCATCCAGTTCAATGCTCAGATCGACCGGCCAGGTGCCGATCGTGCCTTTGATATGCACCATAAAAACCACCTCAAGCAAAAGTGCCGTCATGCTCCCATGAGTTCGCCAAGCGGGCTAGGCAAGCGTCGATTTGAGTTATAACATAACATCTCATTTAAGCCGCCCACCCGGAGTCATCCTTCATGCGCCGTTTGCTGCTCGCTCTGCCGTTTGCCCTGTTGCCGCTGGCCATTGCCCAGGCTAGTGAAGACCATGATCACCCTGAAGAGCACGCCAGCCTCGGCACCCACGAGCATGGCGTCGGCCGTTTGAACGCCGCGCTGGATGGCAACACGCTGGAGTTGGAGCTGGAAAACCCGTCGATGAACCTGGTGGGCTTTGAGCATGCGGCGAAATCCGCCGTCGACCAAGCCACCGTCGCTGGTGCAAAAACCGATCTGGAAAAACCCCTGAGCCTGTTCGCCCTACCCGCCGCCGCCAAATGCAGCGTGACGAAAGTGGAGCTGCACAGCCCGCTGTTCGGCGACAAACCGGATGCCGATGAAGACGACGATCATGACCATGACGAGCACGCTGCTGCCGATGGCGACGAACATGAGCATGAACACCACCACAGCGAGATTCACGCCAGCTATCAGCTGACCTGTGCCGAGCCCGCTGCACTCACCCGTCTGGACCTGACGCCGCTGTTCAAACGCTTCCCGTCGCTGCACCAGGTGCAAGCGCAATTGATCGGCCCCACCGGCCAACAAGGTGCCGAGCTGACGGAAAAAAGCCCACGCCTGAACTTTTGATTCGGCCGCGCTCTAACAGCCAGCCGTAGCCGCCCAAGCGGGTATCCAGATACCCTCTCGGGCAGCGTCTATTTCGCCCCACCCCACTTCAAAGTGCCCTTCATGACAGCGCCACTCCTGACCCTCAGTGACCTTGGTTTCGCCTGGCCTGGCCATGCCGAACTGCTGGATATTCCCGCGTTCCATCTGGCGCAGGGTGAAACCCTGTTTCTCAAGGGCCCCAGTGGCAGCGGCAAGACCACCTTGCTGGGGTTGCTCGGCGGCGTGCAGAAGCCCAGCCGCGGCAGCATCGCGTTGCTGGGGCAAGAATTGACCAGCCTGTCGGCCGGTGCCCGCGACCACTTTCGCGTCGACCACACCGGCTACATCTTTCAGCAGTTCAACCTGCTGCCGTTTCTTTCGGTACGGGAAAACGTCGAGTTGCCCTGTCATTTCTCCAAGCTGCGCGCCAGCCGTGCCAAGCAGCGCCATGGCAGCGTGCACCAGGCCGCTGGTGCCCTGCTCGCCCACCTGGGCTTGAAGGATGAACTGCTCGAACGCCGCGCCGATGCCTTGTCCATCGGCCAGCAGCAACGGGTGGCCGCCGCCCGGGCGCTGATTGGTCAGCCGGAGCTGGTGATTGCCGACGAACCGACCTCGGCGCTGGATGCCGATGCCCGCGAGGCGTTTCTGCAATTGCTTTTTGCCGAATGCCGTGAGGCGGGCTCCAGCCTGTTGTTCGTCAGCCACGACCAGAGCCTGGCCCCGCTATTCGACCGCCACCTGTCGCTGGCAGAACTCAATCGCGCGGCCAAGCCCGCTGCGGAGGTTTGAGATGTACCTGTTGCGCCTCGCCATGGCCAGTCTGGCCAACCGTCGTTTTACCGCGTTGCTCACCGTGTTCGCCATCGCCCTGTCGGTCTGCCTGCTGCTGGCCGTAGAGCGGGTACGCACCGAAGCCCGCGCCAGTTTTGCCAGCACCATCAGCGGCACCGATCTGGTGGTCGGTGCCCGTTCGGGGTCGATCAACCTGCTGCTGTATTCGGTGTTCCGCATCGGCAACGCCACCAACAATATTCGCTGGGACAGCTTCGAGCACTTTGCCAACAGCAAGCAGGTGAAGTGGGCGATTCCCATGTCCCTCGGTGACTCTCATCGTGGCTTCCGCGTGATGGGTACTACTGGTGCCTATTTCGAGCACTACCACTATGGCCGCGGCCAGGCCCTGCAACTGGCCGAAGGCCGCGCGTTCGACAGCGATCCATTCGAGGTGGTGCTGGGCGCTGAAGTGGCCGAAGCGCTGAAGTACAAACTTGGCGAAAAGATCGTGCTGGCCCATGGCGTGGCCAGCATCAGCCTGGTCAAACATGACGACAAACCCTTCACCGTAGTCGGCATTCTGCAACGCACCGGCACCCCGGTGGACCGCACCCTGCATATCAGCCTGGGCGGCATGGAAGCACTGCATATCGACTGGAAAAACGGCGTTCCGGCCCGCGGCACCGGGCGCATCAGCGCGGATCAGGCGCGCAATATGGACCTGACGCCACAGGCGATCACCGCCTTTATGCTCGGTCTGAACAACAAGATCGCCACCTTCAGCATGCAACGTGAAATCAACGAATTCCGTGGCGAGCCGCTGCTGGCGATTCTGCCTGGGGTGGCCCTGCAGGAGCTGTGGAGCCTGATGGGTACCGCTGAGCAGGCGCTGTTCGTGGTCTCGTTGTTTGTGGTGATCACCGGCTTGATCGGCATGCTCACGGCGATCCTCACCAGCCTCAACGAGCGCCGCCGGGAGATGGCCATCCTGCGTTCGGTTGGTGCCCGACCCTGGCATATCGCCAGCCTGCTGGTGCTGGAGGCCTTCACTCTGGCATGCTCCGGCGTCGTTCTCGGCACCCTGTTGCTGTACGTCGGCATCGCCGGTGCCCAGAGTTTTGTGCAGGCCAACTACGGGATCTTTCTGCCCCTGGCCCTGCCCAGCGCATACGAGTGGGCTCTGCTGGGCGGTATTCTCGGTGCCGCACTGCTGATGGGCGCGATTCCGGCCTGGCGTGCCTATCGACAATCGCTGGCGGATGGTTTGTCCATCCGCGTGTAGTCCACTGCTGTAAAACTTGAGGACCCTGACCATGTTGCGCGCGCTTTTCCTTGCCCTGTTGTTGGCGCCGAGCCTGACCCTGAGCGCCTGGGCCGCCGATGTGCGCGAGCTGACCTGGTCGGAAATGGTACCGCCGGACGCCCCGGTCGCCACCCAGCCGCAAGCGCCGATGCACGACCTGTCGCAGCTGGCCGATGCCCTGGCCGCAGAGTCGGCACCAGCGGCCAAGCAACAGTCTCCCGCCGCGCCCGTGGTGCAGGCGCTGAATGGCCAGGTGGTGAAACTGCCGGGCTATATCGTGCCGCTGGAAGTCGGCGAAGACAGCCGGGTGACCGAGTTTCTACTGGTGCCTTACTTCGGTGCCTGCATCCACGTGCCGCCGCCACCGTCGAACCAGATCGTGCATGTCACCAGTGAGCTCGGCGTACTGATGGATGCGCTGTACCAACCGTTCTGGGTCGAAGGTCCGTTGCTGGTAAAAAACAGCAGCAGTGACCTTGCCGATGCCGGTTACGCGATGGATGCGAGCAAGATCTACCCCTATGAAACCCCGGAAAACTGACTACGCTCCAACGGTTGCTCCAAGCGCAACCGTACACATTACAATTTGTTGCTATAGATCAAGATAGGCAGCTACCGATCTGTCGATACTGACGCCATCCGAACCGTTAGTGATTGAAAGGAGTACACCATGTCCAAGGCCATCTTCGCCGCCTCCCTGCTGGCGGTCGCGCTTGTCGCCCCCATGGCTCATGCCTACGAGGCCGGCGATATCATTCTGCGTGCAGGCGCCATTACCGTTGATCCACACGAAAACAGCGGCAACATCGACCACTCGGTACTGGGCAAAGTCGATGGCAGCAAGGCCACCGTGGACGGTGACACCCAACTGGGCTTGAACTTCGCCTATATGGTGACCAACAACGTCGGTATCGAACTGCTGGCCGCAACTCCGTTCAATCATGACGTCGGCGTCAAAGGCATGCCAGGTGCCTTGTCCGGCCTCAATGGCAAGCTCGGCAGCATCAAGCAACTGCCGCCAACCCTGAGCCTGGTGTACTACCCAATGGACAGCAAGTCGGCGTTCCAACCCTATGTCGGTGCCGGCATCAACTACACCTGGTTCTTCGACGACAAGCTCAGCAGCGAAGCCGAAAGCAAAGGTTTCAGCGGCCTGGATATGAAAGATTCCTGGGGCCTCGCCGGGCAAGTGGGCATGGATTACATGCTGACTGACAACATCATGCTCAACGCCCAGGTGCGCTACATCGACATCGACACCACTGGTACAACTCACCTGGCGGGCGACAAGGTGAAGGTCGACGTGGATGTGGACCCGTGGGTTTACATGGTCGGTCTTGGCTACAAATTCTGAGGTCAATCCCAGAATGAACAAAGGCGCCTTCGGGCGCCTTTTTCGTTTGCAGGAATCGAGGCTAAGCCTCTCCCTCCGGGTCACTCAATCCATTGGGGGTGAGGCTTTAGCCTCGATGCTTTTGATCTAGCGACTAACGGCCAAGCAACTTGGCCAGACCAACTGCGATAGGCGTCGGCTCAGGCACCTGATAGCGGCTCAACAACCGCTGGTTGTTAGCCCGCGAATGACGAATATCGCCATCCCGCGCCGGGCCATAAGTAACTGCCGGCAAGCTGCCGACCACGTCGCCTATGTGTTGCAGCAACTGGTTGAGGCTGGTGGCGCGATCCAGACCCACGTTAACGGGGCCCGCTTCGACGCTGGGCATCTCCAGCGCCTGCATCAGCACGGCAATCAGGTCCGCCACGTAGAAGAAGTCCCGCGTCTGCTCTCCATCACCAAACACCGCAATCGGCAGGCCTTGCTGGGCGCGCTGGATAAAGATGCTGATCACCCCGGAATACGGCGATGAAGGATCCTGGCGTGGCCCAAAGATATTGAAGAAGCGGAAAATCGCCGGTTCCAGACCATGCTGGCGGCGGTAGAAATCCAGGTATTGCTCGCTGGCCAGCTTGTCTACCGCGTAGGGCGTAAGCGGCGCGATCGGGGTGTCTTCGTCGATGGCCTGGCCATCGCCGTTGTTGCCATACACCGAGGCGCTGGAGGCGAACAGCACGCGCTTGACGTCATGCTTACGCATCGCCTCGCAGACATTCAGGGTGCCTACGAAATTACTCTGGTGGGTGCCCACCGGATCGGCCACCGAGGCCGGTACCGAGGCCACCGCCGCCAGATGGACAACAGCCTGGCAGCCGGCCACCGCCTGCGAAACCAACGCCGCATCCGCCACGCTGCCCTCCAGCAACTGCAGGCGCGGGTTGTCCAGCGGCAGGTTGCTGCGCTTGCCCATGGACAGGTCGTCCAGCACCCGCACGGCGTAGCCTTTGGCCAATAGGCAATCAACCAGGTTGGAGCCGATAAAGCCGGCGCCCCCGGTAACCAGAACGGGGAGATCAGGCATGACGGTAGTAACGATCCAGAAGACTTGGCAAACCGGCACGCCAGGCGCGCGGCTTGATGCCGAAGGTATGCAGAATTTTCTTGCAGGCCAGCACCGCGTGCTGCGGCTCGTCGGCCACATCCGGGCGGGCCGCGTGGGCCTGAGCGCCGACTTCCTGCACCGCCAGCTGGCGGAACGCCCGCGCCTCGGTGAGCACCGCCTGGCCGAGGGCCAGTGACGTGGTCGCCTCGTAGCCGCCGTAGTGGTACGTGCCCCACAGCGGTGCCTGGCAATCCAGTTGTTTCAGTACGGCAATCAACACTCTGGCGGCATCGTCGATGGGCGTCGGGTTGCCCCGGCGGTCATCGGCGAGAAACAGTTCGGCATCGTGCTCGGCACGGTTGAGGAAACGCCCCAGCAACCCTTCGGCGCTGGAATCCAGCAACCAGCCAAAGCGGATCAGCACATGCCGCGGGCAGGCCGCACGCACGCTCTGTTCGATCCGCCACAACGCCTGACCGCGCAGGCCCAACGGCACCTGCTCCTCCTTTTCGCTGTAGGCAGTGGCGCGCGAGCCATCGAATACGCGATAGCTGGAGGGCTGTACCAGGCGAATGGAATGGTGTTGGCAGAGTTCGGCGAGGCGTTCGACCGCACGTTCCTGCGGGGCGAAACGCTCGGCGCTCACCGCTTCGGCCTGGAACCAGTCGAAGTAGTAGGCGAGATTGACCACCACGTCGGGCCGGGTTTCATCCAGCAGCAGAGTCAGGCTGGTGGCGTCCCAGCCGCCCTCGGGCGGACGTGGGGCGAGGAAGCCGATGTCATCCTCGGCCCCCAGGCGGATCAGCGCCTGCCCAAGGGCATTGCCGCCGCCCAGTAGCATCAGGCGCATACGCATACGTCAGGAAGGCCCGATCAGAACGGGATATCGTCGTCGAAGCTATCGTAGTTCGGCGCTGGCTGGGCCGCAGGTTGCGGTGCCGGGCGCGACTCACGCGGCGCTTGTTGCTCGCGCTGCTGAGGTGCCGGACGCTGTTGACGTGGGGCGGAATCGCCACCGCCATTGTCCGGACGGCCGCCGAGCAATTGCATGGTGCCGTTGATGTCGACCACGATTTCGGTGGTGTAGCGTTTTACGCCGTCTTTTTCCCACTCGCGGGTTTGCAGCTTGCCTTCGATGTACACCTGCGAACCTTTGCGCAGGTATTCGCCGGCGATTTCAGCGACTTTGCCGAACAGGGCAACACGGTGCCATTCGGTTTTTTCGACTTTCTGCCCGCTCTGCTTGTCGGTCCACTGCTCGCTGGTAGCCAGGCTCAGGTTGGTGACCGCGTTGCCGTTCGGCATGTAGCGTGTTTCCGGGTCCTGGCCGCAGGTTCCGACCAGAATGACTTTGTTAACCCCACGGGCCATAACGTTCTCCTAGGTATCGGCACGCGCTTCGAGCAAGGCGTCGAGCGCTGAGCGATCCAATTGTTCGGAATCCAATTTGATATAGATGGCGGCTTCGTCGGCCACCACCACTGCATCCGTTACTCCGGCCACCGCCAAGAGGCGCTCTACCAGGCCAGCATCACGCACCGCGGCGGGTGAAAGTGGCAAGCGCAGGCTGGTGACATACGGAGGTTCGCGCATAGTAACAGCAATGATCAACCAGAGCCCACAGAGCGCAGCACATCCCAGAAAGACGGTATTCAGACCACCATGCTGGAACAACCAGCCACCGAGAATGCCACCCAAGGCGGCGCCGAGGAACTGGCTGGTGGAGTAAACCCCCATCGCCGTACCCTTGCCACCCGCCGGCGACACCTTGCTGATCAACGACGGCAGCGACGCTTCCAGCAGGTTGAACGCGGTAAAGAACACGATGGTGCCGACCAACAGCTCATGCAGGGTGCCGTCCGTCAGCCAGAAGAACACTTCACAGCCCAGCAGTACCGCCACCGCGCCGGACAGAACGCGCTTCATCTGGCGCTTTTTCTCGGCATAAATAATGAAAGGGATCATGGCGAAGAATCCGACCAGCAGCGCGGTCAGATACACCCACCAATGCTGCTCTTTGGGCAACCCGCCACGTTCCACCAGTGCCAGCGGCAAGGCGACGAAGCTGGACATCAAAACCGCATGCAGCACGAAGATGCCCAGGTTCAGGCGCAACAGGTCCGGATGCCGCAGGGTGCGCCCCAGGGCCTCCTTGGCCACCCCCGACTCACGGTGCTGCAACGGCCCGGCCGAACGCGGCACCCACCAGGCCACCAGGGCGATACCCACCAGGGCCATGCCCGCGGTAGCGAGGAATAGGCCGGACAGCCCGAAAGCACGGGTCAGCAACGGCCCCACCACCATGGCCACGGCGAACGACAGGCCGATGCTCATGCCGATCATGGCCATGGCTTTGGTGCGATGTTGTTCGCGGGTCAGGTCGGATAGCAGCGCCATCACCGCCGCGGAGATTGCTCCGGCACCCTGCAACACGCGCCCGGCGATCACGCCCCAGATCGAGTCGGCATTGGCCGCCAGCAAGCTGCCCGCGGCAAAAATGATCAGCCCCACATAGATGACCGGGCGGCGGCCGATGCGATCGGAGATGACGCCAAAGGGTATCTGCAACACGGCCTGGGTCAGCCCGTAGGCACCAATGGCCAGACCGATCAGTGCCGGCGTCGCGCCAGCCAGGTCCATGCCGTAGGTGGCCAGCACCGGCAGGACCATGAACATACCAAGCATTCGGAACGCAAAGACCAGCGACAACCCACTTGCTGCGCGGGTTTCACTGCCACTCATGCGTTCGCTGTGCGGATCGTGCATGGAAGTACCTCAAGAAAATGCGCGCCGATTCTAGCAGCCCCCATTCAGCCCCGCACAGGCGTGACGCTTTGCCGCTGGCTTGACAAGGCCCGTATACTCATCGGTTTTCGCCCGCCATGCGAGGCCGCAGTGGACAAGATCCTGATTCGTGGGGCACGAACCCACAACCTGAAGAACATCGACCTGACCCTGCCACGGGACAAATTGATCGTTATCACCGGCCTGTCCGGCTCGGGGAAATCTTCCCTGGCCTTCGACACCCTGTACGCCGAAGGTCAGCGCCGCTACGTCGAATCGCTGTCGGCCTATGCCCGGCAGTTTCTGTCGATGATGGAAAAGCCCGACGTCGACACCATCGAAGGCCTGTCGCCGGCGATTTCCATCGAGCAGAAATCCACCTCGCACAACCCGCGTTCAACTGTCGGCACTATCACCGAAATCTACGACTACCTGCGCCTGCTCTATGCCCGCGTGGGTACGCCGCGTTGCCCGGACCACGATCTGCCGCTGGAAGCGCAGACCGTCAGTCAGATGGTCGACCAGGTATTGGCCCTGCCGGAAGGCAAAAAGCTGATGCTGCTGGCACCGATCATTCGCGAGCGCAAAGGCGAGCACCTGGCGGTGTTCGACGAGCTGCGCGCCCAGGGCTTCGTGCGCGTGCGGGTCAACGGCAAGCTCTATGAACTGGACGAGCTGCCCAAGCTGGATAAACAGAAGAAGCACTCGATCGACGCCGTGGTCGACCGCTTCAAAGCCCGTGGCGACTTGCAGCAACGCCTGGCGGAGTCCTTCGAAACCGCGCTGAAGCTAGCCGACGGCTTGGCGTTCGTCGCCCCGATGGACGATGAAGAAGGCGAAGAGATGGTGTTCTCCGCGCGCTTCGCCTGCCCGGTGTGCGGCCACTCGATCAGCGAGCTGGAACCCAAGCTGTTCTCCTTCAACAACCCCGCTGGTGCCTGCCCGACCTGCGATGGTCTGGGGGTCAAACAGTTCTTCGACACCAAGCGCCTGGTCAATGGCGAGCTGACCCTGGCCGAAGGCGCGATCCGCGGCTGGGACCGGCGCAACGTCTATTACTTCCAGATGCTCGGCTCGCTGGCCAGCCACTTTGGTTTCAGCCTGGACGAGCCGTTCGACAGCCTTAGCGCCGAACACAAGAAAGTCATCCTCACTGGCAGCGGCAGCGCCAATGTCGACTTCCGCTACTTGAACGACCGTGGCGATATCGTCAAACGCGCCCACCCGTTCGAGGGCATCGTGCCGAACCTGGAGCGCCGCTATCGGGAAACCGAATCCACCACCGTGCGCGAAGAGCTGGCCAAGTTCCTCAGCACCCAGCCGTGCCCGGACTGCCGCGGCACCCGCCTGCGCCGCGAAGCCCGCCATGTGTTCGTCGGCGAGCGCAATCTGCCAGCCGTCAGCGGCCTGCCGATTGGCGATGCCACCGAGTACTTCGGCAGCCTGGCCCTGACCGGGCGCAAGGGCGAGATCGCCGAAAAGATCCTCAAGGAAATCCGTGAGCGCCTGCAGTTTCTGGTCAACGTCGGCCTCGACTACCTGACCCTGGACCGCAGCGCCGACACCCTGTCCGGCGGTGAAGCCCAGCGTATCCGTCTGGCCAGCCAGATCGGCGCCGGCCTGGTAGGCGTCATGTATATCCTCGACGAACCCTCCATCGGCCTGCACCAGCGCGACAACGAGCGCCTGCTGGGCACCCTGCGCCACCTGCGTGATATCGGTAACACGGTGATCGTGGTCGAGCACGACGAAGACGCCATCCGCATGGCCGACTACGTGGTCGATATCGGCCCTGGCGCGGGCGTGCATGGCGGCAATATCGTTGCCGAAGGCACTGCCGCCGAAGTCATGGCCCACCCGGATTCGCTGACCGGCAAGTACCTGTCCGGTCGCGTGAAAATCCAGTACCCGGCCAAACGCACACCGCGGGACAAGAAGCTGTCGCTCAAGCTCAAAGGTGCGCGCGGCAACAACCTGCGCAATGTCGACCTGGAAATTCCGATTGGCCTGCTGACCTGCATCACCGGCGTATCCGGCTCGGGCAAGTCGACCCTGATCAACAACACCCTGTTCCCCCTGAGCGCCACCGCGCTGAACGGTGCCACCACCCTGGAAGCTGCGGCCCACGACAGCATCGACGGTCTGCAGCACCTGGATAAAGTGGTGGATATCGACCAGAGCCCCATCGGTCGTACTCCACGCTCCAACCCGGCAACCTACACCGGGCTGTTCACCCCGATTCGTGAGCTGTTTGCCGGCGTGCCGGAAGCCCGCTCGCGCGGCTACGGGCCGGGGCGCTTCTCCTTCAACGTCAAGGGCGGGCGCTGCGAGGCCTGCCAGGGTGATGGCCTGATCAAGGTGGAGATGCACTTTCTGCCGGACATCTACGTGCCCTGCGACGTGTGCAAGAGCAAGCGCTACAACCGCGAAACCCTGGAAATCAAATACAAGGGCAAGAGCATCCACGAAGTGCTGGAAATGACCATCGAAGAAGCGCGCCCGTTCTTCGATGCCGTGCCGGCGCTGTCGCGCAAGCTGCAAACCCTGGTGGATGTCGGCCTGTCCTATATCAAGCTGGGGCAGTCGGCCACCACCCTGTCCGGCGGTGAGGCGCAGCGGGTCAAGCTGTCGCGCGAGCTGTCCAAGCGCGATACCGGCAAGACCCTGTATATCCTCGACGAACCCACCACCGGCCTGCACTTTGCCGATATCCAGCAACTGCTCGACGTGCTCCACCGTTTGCGCGACCACGGCAATACGGTGGTGGTGATCGAGCACAACCTGGATGTGATCAAGACTGCCGACTGGCTGGTGGACCTCGGCCCCGAGGGTGGATCACGCGGCGGGCAGATCATTGCCGTCGGCACCCCGGAAGAAGTCGCCGAAATGCCGCAATCCCACACTGGCTACTTCCTCAAGCCACTGCTGGAACGCGACAAGGCCTGACTTCAAGCCAATAAAAAACCGGGCCAGGTGCCCGGTTTTTTATTGGCTACTCGATCTGTAGGAGCGGCTTCAGCCGCGATGCTTTTTAAGGTCACAAGCATCGCGGCTAAAGCCGCTCCTACGGACGGTGATCGGCTTACGCTTGCCCGTCACGATCGCGGTAGCCGAGCAGGTAGAGCACGCCATCCAGCCCCAGGGTGGAAATCGCCTGTTTGGCCGATTGCTTCACCAGCGGCTTGGCGCGGAACGCCACACCCAGACCGGCAATCGCCAGCATCGGCAGGTCGTTGGCACCGTCGCCCACGGCGATGGTCTGCTCCAGACTCACGCCTTCCTGTTCCGCCAGCTGGCGCAGCAAGTCGGCTTTGCGCTGGGCATCGACGATAGGTTCGATGGCCACGCCCGTCAGCTTGCCGTCTTCAATCTGCAGTTCATTGGCGAACACATAATCGATGCCCAGCTTGGCTTGCAACTGTTTGGCGAAGTAGCTGAAGCCGCCGGACAGAATCGCGGTCTTGTAGCCCAGGCGTTTCAGTTCGACGAACAGGGTCTCGGCACCCTCGGTCAGGCGCAACGCAGCGCCGATGGCAGCCAGTTCACTTTCCGGCAGACCTTTGAGCAAGGCCAGGCGCTCCTTGAAGCTGGCGCGGAAATCCAGTTCGCCGCGCATGGCGCGCTCAGTGATTTCCGATACTTTCTCGCCAACGCCAGCGACCTTGGCCAGTTCATCGATCACTTCGGCTTCGATCAGCGTCGAGTCCATGTCGAACACCGCCAGGCGGCGGTTGCGACGAAATACCGAGTCCTGCTGGAAAGCGATATCGACGTTCAGCTCCTGAGCCACGCTGAGGAATTCGGCACGCAGGGCCACCGGATCGGCCGGCTCGCCACGCACGGAAAACTCGATGCAGCCCTTGCTCTGGTCGGCCGGGGTATCCAGCGGCATGCGCCCGGAAAGGCGGTCGATATGGTCGATATTCAGGGCGTACTTGGCGGTGATCGAACTGACGCGCTGCAGCTGCTCGGCAGTCACTCGGCGGGTCAGCAGGGTAACGATGTGCCGGGACTTGCCCTGCCCGCTTACCCAGTGCTGGTAGTCCGCTTCGGAAATAGGGGTAAAACGCACCTGCTGATCGAGCTTGTAGGCGGTGAACAGCACGTCCTTGAGCACCACGGAGCCCTGCTCGGTGCCGGGAATCTCCACCAGAATGCCGAACGACAGGGTGTTGTGGATTACGGCCTGGCCGATGTCGAGGATATTCACCCCGCCTTGCGCCAGCACGCCGGTAATGGCAGCGGTAAGGCCCGGGCGATCTTCGCCGGTGATATTGATCAGAACGATTTCGCGCAAGGCGGACCTCCACAGGGCACGGCAAAAGCACCGGCGCAGCGCCGGGGGTGATGAAAAGGCGCACATTCTAACCACTTTCGCCGCTATACGGGCATGCGCGCGCTTTGCCCACCCCCATGCCCTCGTTATACTGCGCGGCAATTCCATTCGAGAAGAGCCGCGCTCTGTGAACCGGCCCGCGCCCGTAAAACCCGACAATTTCTTCCTCCTCATCTTCCACGCGCTGCGTCAGCGTCGCGTGCCGCTGGCGTTGCGCATTGCCAGCCACAGCCTGCTGCTGGTGGCGGCGGCCCTGGTGATCTACGCCCTGGTGATGGGCATGCAGTTCAAACAGGCCATGCAACAGCAGGCCGATGCCCTGGGCCAGAGCCTGACCACCCAGACGGCTGCCTCGGCCACCGAACTGTTGGTGTCCAACGACATCCTCAGCCTCAACGTACTGCTCAATAACCTGGTGAAGAACCCGTTGGTGGCGCATGCCGCCATCTACAGCGTGGACAACCGCATCCTCGCCGAAGCCGGCTCGCGTCCGACACAAAGCATGCTCGGCGAAACCGAAGGCCTGTATTCCACCCCCATCACCTTCCAGGAAGTGATCGCCGGCCACCTGCGCATCAGCCTGGATATGCAGCAATTCCAGCAGCCGATGACCATCAGCCTGCAGAGCATGGGCTTGCTCAGCCTGATTCTGCTGGCCCTGACCTTGAGCCTGAGCCTGCGCCTGGGTCGGCATATCTCCACGCCGCTGATGCAACTGCGGGTGTGGCTGCGCGACCCGGATGACCCGGCCCCCGGTGCCGGGCGCAATGACGAGATCGGTGACCTGGCCCGCCAGCTGCAATCGCGCCTGGTGCCGGAAAAGCCCAAACCCGTAGCACCGCCGGAGCCTGAGTACGTCGAAGACGAGTACGAAGACGACGAGCAGCCCTTCGCCGAAGACCAGGAACCTGACTTCGAAGAGGGCGAAGAAGAGCCCGAATTCGAAGTGCGCGACCTGCGTGATGACAGCTACGACAGCGACGATGACGCCACCCTTGAGCGGCCACGCCGCGTGCAGTCGCCGTTGCGGGTCAAGCCAATCCAGGCACCGCTGGACGAAGATGATCCGTTCGCCGACCTGCAGGATCCGGTGCTCGACGTTGAAGAAGACGACTACGAACCCGAACGGAACCAGCCGGAAAAGAGCGCCGTACTGGCCATTCAGCTGGGTGCCCAGGAGCAACTGCGCCGCCTGCCCCGCGCCCGTTTGATGGACCTGTTGCAACGCTATCGCGACTGCCTGGACCAGGCCGCCGCCCTGTACAGCGGCGTGCTGCACACCCTCAAGGACGGCAGCAGCCTGATGCTGTTCAACAGTGACGACAGCGGTGAGGACTACCTGACCCACGCCATCTGCTGCGGCGAACTGATGCGTGCACTCGGCCATCAATTGCAGATCGAAGTGGCCGACAGTGGCATCACCCTGCAACTGCAGCTTGGCCTGACTGCCGGCGAAGAGCTCGGCGACCTCAGCCAGGGTGACCTGCTGCTCAGCGACACCGCCCTGGATGCCCTGGCCCTGTCGCAACACAGCCGCAATCTGCTGTTGGTAGAACGCAGCATTGGCGACGACCCGCTGCTGCGCCAACGGGTGCGCATCCGCCCCATCGCCAGCCCGGAAGGTGCCTGCTGCGTTGAGCGTCTGCTGGAGCCTTATCCATCGCTGCTGGAACGCCAACTGGCGCGCATGCACGAACAACCCGCCCGCCCTTGACCACATTAATCACCCATCCGCTGCCCGTCCTGGCCATTGGTCTGGCCCTGGGCAGCCGGGTAATCCCGCCCCGCCTGCTGATCGCCGGCATGCTCGCCGCCTGTTTGCCGGATGCCGATGTGCTGGCGTTCAAATTCGGCATCGCCTACGCCGACAGCTTTGGCCATCGCGGTGCCAGCCACTCGCTAGCCTTCGCTGCCCTGATGGGGGTGCTTGGTCTGCTGTTCGCGCCGTTGCTCAACAGTGGCCGAATCAAAGCCGGCATCTGGCTGGCCCTGGCCGCCGCGTCCCATAGCGTGCTGGATGCGCTCACCAATGGTGGCCTCGGCGTGGCCTGGTTGTGGCCATGGAGCGAACAGCGCTTCTTCCTACCGTGGCGACCGATTGCGGTCTCGCCGTTTATCAACGGCTTTTTCAGTGAGCGTGGGTTGGCGGTGTTGGCCAGCGAAGCGCGCTGGGTATGGCTCCCTTGCGCAGCCATCGCCGTGCTTGGCATCGCCGCCCGCAAGACATTCAAGCGTTAACCGTCGTCCCAGCGCAGGCTGGGACCCAGACTCTCGAACCGAACCTCAATACCGAACCCGCCGCGGCATTCTGGGTCCCAGCCTTCGCTGGGACGACAGTGGAAAAACCAAGATCTCAGTCAACACCCCTAACGGCATCGCCGCCCGCATGACAATCAAGCCTTAACGCCTCCACACCGTCGTCCCAGCGCAAGCTGGGACCCAGACTCTCGAACCGAACCTCAATACCGAGCCCGCCGCGGCATTCTGGGTCCCAGCCTTCGCTGGGACGACAGTGGACAAACGCATATCTCAGCCAACAAAAAGCCCCGCCAAGTGCGGGGCTTTTTGTTGGGCGGGCCGATCAATAATCCGGTTTGGCGCTCAGGTTCTGTTCAGCCGACTTGGCCAGATCTGGCGGCAGGAAGTCTTTGTCCGGGTTGTAGTCGGGCTTGAGGAAACGCGCCAGAGCTTCCAGATCCGCCGGGCTCAGAGTACCGGCAGCCTGTTTCAGGCGCAGGTTGTCGAGGATGTAGTCGTAACGGGCGTTGTTGTAGTTACGCACCGAGCTGTACAGCTGACGCTGGGCATCAAGCACATCGACGATATTGCGGGTACCGACCTGGTAGCCAATCTCGGTGGCTTCCAGGGCGCTCTGGTTGGAAATGATCGACTGTTTGCGCGCCTGTACGGTTTCCACATCGGTGTTCACCGCGCGGTGCAGGTTGCGGGTGTTTTCCACCACCTGACGACGCAGGCCTTCGCGCTGCTGCTCGATCTGGTTCAGGCGCTGGTACGACTCACGCACCTGGGAGCTGGTGAGCCCGCCACTGAAAATCGGGATATTCAATTGCAGGCCGATGCTGCGCTGCTCGACATCGCCGTTGTAACGCGGCGTACCCGGGGTGCCGCTGTTCACGTAACCCAGATTGTCGTTGTCGCCGCGCTGGTATTGCGCCACGGCATCGACCGTCGGCGCGTGGCCGGCCTTGCGTTGACGCAAGACTTCTTCTGCCGCGTCCACGGCGAAGTTGCTGGCTTGCAGATTGAGGTTCTGCTGCGCGGCAGTGTCTACCCAGGCCTTGGCGTCGTTCGGGGTGGGTGCCAGTACCGGCAGGGTGTGGCGAATGCCTTCAACCGAGTTGTAGTCGCGGTTGGTCAGGGTGATCAAGGCCTGGAAGGCGTCGTCCACCGAGCGCTGGGCAAGAATACGGTTGGCGCGGGCGGTGTCGAAGCTGGCTTGGGCTTCGAGCACATCGGTCTTGTCCGAGAGGCCCACATCGAAACGCTCATTGGCTTGGTCCAGTTGACGCTGGAAAGCGGCTTCTTCGGCCTTGGTCGAGGCCAGGTTGTCCTGGGCGCGCAGCACCGCGAAGTAGGATTCGGCACTTTGCAGAATCAGGTTCTGTTCGGTGGCCGACAGCTCCAGCGCAGCTTGTTCGCTGGTCGCTTCAGCAGCCTTGAGCTGGAACCAGCGATCGGCACGGAACACCGGTTGGCTCAAGGTGGCCTGGTAGAGAATGCCACTGCGGTCCATGCGCGGGTCACCCATATTGGTGCGCACCTTGGTTTCGCTGTCGCTCATATTGGCACCACCGGAAATGTTCGGCAGCAGCCCGGCACGGGCTTGCGGAACGACTTCCTTGCGGGCCAGGTAATCGGCGTGGGCGGCCGCCAGATCGGCGTTGTTGTTGACCGCTTCCTGGTAAACGCTGACGAGGTCGGTCTTGGTCGACAGGGGAGCTTCCGCTGCCCAGGCAGCGCCGCTTGAGGCTGAAGCCACGGCAAGTGCCAGGGAAAGTCTGCGCAGCATGCTAATCATCCTAATTGGTGTGGCCCCTGAACCTGCGGCAGTGGGGCGGTGATGGGCAAGGCTAAGGGGCGCGGTGATAGGGGTCAAGCGCCCTGACAGCGCCGTGAGTGTAGTTTGCGACAAGCTATGTTGCCTGCTCGCAACAATCCCTTTGCAACGCTGCGCCCGCCGTCATATTTCGACGCGCGGGTCGGGCTTTTTTGACTTTGGGGTTGGTTTTCCCCCGGCCCTTGTTTAGAGTGGCCGGGTTCTTGTCGGGGTGCCTTGAGTGAAAGGCTGAGATCGGTAAATCCGGATCCCGTTGAACCTGATCAGGTTAACGCCTGCGTAGGGAACAAGATTGCTCGCCTGCCGTCTGTTTGCGAGTCCTCTGGCACCGGTCCCGGTGCACCTCCGTCCCTATCAGGCTCACTCCGACAATCCCGTTCAGGATGACGTTGGAGAGCCTTGATGAGCACCACAAAACAACTAAAAAATTTGAGCGAAAGCGCTCAGGTCGATCAGCAATCAGTACAACCTTTCCCTCGCTCGCAGAAGATTTATGTACAGGGTTCACGCCCTGATATTCGCGTGCCGATGCGCGAGATCAGCCTCGACGTTACCCCCACCGATTTTTCAGGGACAAAGAGCGGTGGCGAGATCAACGCCCCGGTGCTGGTGTACGACACCTCCGGCCCCTACACCGACCCCACCGTACAGATCGACGTGCGCAACGGCCTGGCCGATATCCGCTCGCCATGGATCGACGCCCGCGGCGACACCGAGCGCCTGCCCGGCCTCAGCTCGCACTTCGGCCAGGAGCGCCTGAGCAACCCCGAACTCACCGCCATGCGTTTTGCCCACGTGCGCAACCCGCGCCGCGCCAAGCCCGGTGCCAATGTCAGCCAGATGCACTACGCGCGTCAGGGCATCATTACTCCGGAGATGGAGTTCGTCGCGATCCGCGAGAACATGAAGCTCCAGGAACACCGCGCCGCCGGCCTGCTCGACCAGCAGCACCCGGGCCACAGCTTCGGCGCCAGCATTCCGAAAGAGATCACCGCCGAGTTCGTCCGCGAGGAAATCGCCCGCGGCCGCGCCATCATCCCGGCCAACATCAACCACACGGAGCTGGAGCCGATGATCATCGGCCGCAACTTCCTGGTGAAGATCAACGGCAATATCGGCAACAGCGCCCTGGGCTCCTCTATTGAAGAAGAAGTGGCCAAGCTGACCTGGGGCATTCGCTGGGGCTCGGACACGGTGATGGACCTCTCCACCGGCAAACATATTCACGAAACCCGCGAGTGGATCATCCGCAACTCGCCGGTACCCATCGGCACCGTGCCCATCTACCAGGCCCTGGAAAAAGTCGGCGGCGTCGCCGAAGACCTGACCTGGGAGCTGTTCCGCGACACCCTGATCGAACAGGCCGAACAGGGCGTGGATTACTTCACCATCCATGCCGGCGTATTGCTGCGCTATGTGCCGCTGACCGCCAAGCGCGTGACCGGCATCGTGTCCCGTGGTGGTTCGATCATGGCCAAGTGGTGCCTGGCGCACCATAAAGAGAACTTCCTCTATACGCACTTCGATGACATCTGCGAAATCATGAAGGCCTACGACGTGTCCTTCTCCCTGGGTGACGGCCTGCGCCCCGGCTCGATTGCCGACGCCAACGACGCCGCGCAATTCGGCGAGCTGGAAACCCTTGGCGAGCTGACCAAGATCGCCTGGAAGCACGACGTGCAATGCATGATCGAAGGCCCCGGCCATGTGCCGATGCAGCTGATCAAAGAGAACATGGACAAGCAGCTGGAGTGCTGTGACGAGGCGCCCTTCTATACCCTCGGCCCACTGACCACCGACATCGCACCGGGCTACGACCACATCACCTCGGGCATCGGTGCGGCGATGATCGGCTGGTTCGGCTGCGCCATGCTCTGCTATGTCACACCCAAGGAACATCTGGGGTTGCCGAACAAGGATGACGTCAAGACCGGGATCATCACCTACAAGATCGCCGCCCATGCCGCCGACCTTGCCAAGGGCCATCCAGGTGCCCAGATCCGCGACAACGCCCTCTCCAAGGCGCGCTTCGAATTCCGCTGGGAAGACCAGTTCAACCTGGGCCTGGACCCGGATACCGCACGGGCTTACCACGATGAAACCCTGCCCAAGGACTCGGCCAAGGTCGCGCATTTCTGCTCCATGTGCGGACCGAAATTCTGCTCGATGAAGATCACCCAGGAAGTGCGCGAATACGCCGCCAACCAGCGCATTGAGGCGGTGGATGTCGATATCGCGCAAGGGCTGCGCGAACAGGCCGAGCGCTTCAGGCACGAAGGCAGTCAGCTGTACAAGAAGGTCTAGCGCCCCGCTATCCCTGTAGGAGCGACTTCAGCCGCGATGCTCTTGATCTTGCAAAGCATCGCGGCTGAAGCCGCTCCTACAGGGAACTCGAGCACCTCACTAACAACGCCACCCCGAGAACCAAACGCGTGAACACTCCCAGCACTTATTCCCCCGATCTCGCCGTCCCCGCCAGCAAGCGCGTGTTCGGTGCGCGTGATCTGTTTTCCCTGTGGTTCTCTCTAGGCATCGGCCTGATGGTGCTGCAAACCGGTGCCCTGCTCGCCCCCGGCCTGGGCCTGGCGTTCGGTCTGCTGGCCATCGCCCTGGGCACCGCCGTTGGCGTATTGCTGCTGGCAGCGGTCGGTGTAATCGGCAGCGACACCGGCCTGGCCTCGATGGCCGCGATCAAACTCAGCCTGGGTAACTACGGGGCCAGCCTGCCGGCGGTGCTCAACCTGTTGCAGCTGATCGGCTGGGGCGCGTTCGAAATCATCGTGATGCGCGATGCCGCCAGCCTGCTGGCCGCCCGTGTATTTGGCGAAGAAAGCCTGTGGACCCAGCCGCTGCTCTGGACCCTACTGTTCGGCGCGCTGGCCACCCTGCTGGCGGTCACCGGGCCGCTGACCTTTGTGCGGCAGATCCTGCGCAAGTGGGGGATCTGGCTGCTGCTCGCCGCCTGCGTATGGCTGACCTGGAACCTGTTTGCCAAAGCCGACCTGGCCACCCTCTGGGCCCAGCGTGGCGATGGCTCACTGCCGTTTGCCCTGGGTTTCGATATCGCCATCGCCATGCCGCTGTCCTGGCTGCCGCTGATTGCCGACTACTCACGCTTTGGCAAACGCGCCGGTAGCGTATTCACCGGCACCGCACTGGGCTTCTTTATTGGCAATCTGTGGCTGATGGGCCTGGGCGTGGCGTACACCCTGGCGTTCGCACCCAGCGGTGAGGTGAATGCCCTGCTGCTGGCCCTGGCCGGTGCCGGTCTGGGGATTCCATTGCTGCTGATTTTGCTCGATGAATCGGAAAACGCCTTTGCCGATATTCACTCGGCGGCGGTTTCCAGCGGCACGCTGTTGAAACTGAAAGTGGAGCACCTGGCCCTGGCCATCGGTGCCATCTGCACTCTGATCGCCTGCCTGGCACCGCTGGCGCAGTACCAGAACTTTCTGCTGCTGATCGGTTCGGTGTTTGCGCCGCTGTTTGGCGTGGTGCTGGTGGATCACTTTGTTCTGCGTCGCCGCCAGGCTGTGGTCATGCACCATGCCTTGCGCTGGTCAGCGCTGTTTGCCTGGGCGGGCGGTGTGGCGACCTATCACCTGCTGGCCAATTTCTACCCGGAACTGGGCGCGACCTTGCCGGCATTGATTCTGGCGGGGCTGTTGCAGTTCGGCTTGGGGAATCTTGGCGCAAGGGCCAAGTCAGCTGCAGCCCAGGCTTAAATAAGGCCCATAGGAGCGGCTTCAGCGGCGATGCTTTTTTAAGATCAAGTGCATCGCGGCTGAAGCCGCTCCTACGCAACAGCTAACCGCGACCAGGGAAGTATTGGGGTTTGATGATGCCGTTCAAGCGCGGATAGGGAATCTTCAACTCCGGATGCCCAGAGGAATACGGTGCAATGCTGTACACGTCGTACATCAGGCTCACCGCGCCAAAGGTCAGGCCGATATTGTCGGTGCGCTGGAATGGCCAGGTCTTGATGAACTCGGGGTCTTCGTCCAGCTTGTTGGCCGCGATCCAGCCCTTGTGCGCCAACTCGGCCGCTTGCCAGAAGGCTGCCTCCTGGCCGGGGATAAGCATGTCCTGCAGGGTCAGTACCTTGTGCAGTTTGCGGTCGTAGTTGAGCAACTGCCGGCCCGGCATACCGTGGGCACCGCCGGTGAACAAGTAACTGGACAGCTCGATGATCACCAGGCCGTCATGCTGCTCGCGTACCTTGGCCTGCAGATAACTCGACCAGCCCGGTTCAGCACTCTGCAGAAAACCCTTTTCGTAGCTTTGCAGGGTGGCCGGCACGGTGCCATCCGGGGTGTTGACGGTCATTTGCCGCAGGCGCTGGTCGATCAGCGCGGTCAGTTGCGGTTCGTCGGCAAAGCTTACGGTGTCGATATTGACCAGCGGGCAATCGCTGCCCTGGCAAGCGGCTTGGGTGTGTTCCCAGGCGGTGCGTTTGACGTCCAGTTTGTCCGTGAAGTCCGGCTGGAACAGACTGGCGCAGCCGCCCAACAACAGAGCCAGAGCGAGCGGCGTACAGGCTTTCAACAGAGGCATGGCATTCCTTGGCGATCAGATTTCGGTACGGGTGAAATACAGCGGGTGTCGGCCTTCGACTGCCGATACCCCCATGAGTTCGGGCTTTCTGGCTTTTGCCCGGGCAGCTATCCTCGCAGCCCGTCGGCATTCTTGAAAGTGGCTGCGGCGCTCGCCGAGGCAAGCTAGGATGACAGCAATCGACGTTTCAGCAACGAATGGGTAACCGATGACCAAGACCTTCACACCAGGCCCGGATGACGTAGAGATCCTCGAGCGGGAAAACTGCTTCAGTGGTTTCTACAAGGTCGACCGCCTGCACCTGCGCCATCGCCAGTTCGCTGGCGACATGGGCCCGAAAATCAGCCGCGAGCTGTTCGTGCGCCATGACGCGGTCTGTGTGTTGCCCTACGACGCCAAGAGCGACAACGTGGTGCTGATCGAACAGTTCCGCGTCGGCGCCATGACCAAAGGCGTCAACCCCTGGCTGCTGGAACTGGTGGCCGGTCTGATCGACAAAGATGAACAACCCGAAGAAGTCGCCCGTCGCGAGGCGGTGGAAGAAGCCAACCTGCAACTGGGTGCCCTGTGGCCACTGCCCTCCTACTTCCCCTCCCCGGGCGGTTCGGACGAACAGGTCTACCTCTATGTTGGCCGCTGTGACAGCACCGGTGCTGGCGGCGTGCACGGGCTGGCCGAGGAAGGCGAAGACATTCGCGTGCATGTGCTGCCGTTCGAAGACGCCCTGGCGGCGGTTCGTGACGGACGTATCTGCAACGCGGCAAGTATCATTGCCATCCAGTGGCTGGCACTCAACCGTGCCGAAGTGAGGGGAATGTGGGCGTAACCCTGCTGCGCGAGCGTTACCGCGTCGACCTGATCGAGCTGCAAGCGGCGTGCGAGGCCAACTATGCACGGCTGATGCGCCTGCTGCCGGCCATGCGCGATGCGCAAGGTTCGCGGCGCGTAGCCCTGAGCCAGGGCGAACGGTTGCTCGGCGTACTGGCGCTGGATGTGGTCGAAGCCTGTCCGTATACCACCACCTTGAAGGTGCGCCAGGAACACAGCCTGCCCTGGCTGCCCGTGCCGCAACTGGAGGTGCGGGTGTACCACGACGCGCGCATGGCCGAGGTGGTCAGCGCGGAAAATGCCCGGCGTTTTCGCAGTATTTATCCGTATCCGAATGCCGCTATGCATCAGCCGGATGAGAAAACTCAGCTGAACTTATTCCTGGGGGAATGGCTCAGTCATTGTCTGGCCTGTGGCCACGAACTGGAGCCTGTACGTTAGGAAAGCCCCTGCGTCTAGGCCAGGCAGAGACTTTCGCTATTGTCTATTTTCGCCAATCCAGCGCCCTAACTGTGATCCATGCCCATATCGCGCCTTTACCGGTAGCGTCCTAAACAACCATAATTCTCACCAAACCGCTCAAGGAGACGGCCTTGCCGAGCTCGTCCATTCCCTCTGCTGATTCGTCGGTGCTGCTGGTGCAGCTGTCCGACAGCCACCTATTTGCAGAAGCGGACGGCAAACTGCTGGGCATGGATACCCGCGACAGCCTGGAAAAGGTCGTCGAACGGGTGCAACGCGAGCAGCCGCAGATCGACCTGATGCTGGCCACCGGCGACCTGTCTCAGGACGGCACGTTGGAGTCCTACCAGCGTTTTCGTGAGATGACCGCAGTGCTGCCCGGCGCAGCACGTTGGTTCCCTGGTAACCACGATGAAGTACCGGTGATGCAGCAAGCCTGCGCCGGTAGCGAGTTGCTGGAACCCGTGCTGGACCTGGGCAATTGGCGCATCACCGTGCTCGACTCGTCGATTCCGGGTGCCGTACCGGGCTACCTCGAAGAGTCGCAATTGAACCTGCTGGTCAATGCCCTGAGCGAAGCGCCGGAGCGTCATCACCTGGTGTGTTTCCACCATCACCCGGTGTCCATCGGTTGCCGCTGGATGGAACCCATCGGCCTGCGCAACCCCGATGAACTGTTCGCCGTGCTCGACCGCTTCCCGCAAGTACGCGCCGTGCTGTGGGGGCATATCCACCAGGAATTCGACCAGATGCGCAACGGCGTGCGCCTGCTGGCCTCGCCCTCCACCTGTGTGCAATTCGCGCCGGGCAGCGAAGAGTTTCAGGTCGACGACACCGCCCCTGGCTACCGCTGGCTGCGTCTGCATGATGATGGGCGCCTGGAGACCGGAGTCTCGCGCGTCACCGGTATTCATTTCGTGGTCGACTACAGCATCAAAGGTTATTAAGTAGGCTGGGTTGAGCGCAGCGAAGCCCAACGAAGTCGCGCACGGCTCGTTGGGCTTCGCTGCGTTCAACCCAACCTACCGCTCTTCTTTGCTAAAGTGCGCCGCTACGGTTTTATGGAGTCGCCCGCGTGCTGACCGACACCCCCACCCTTCTTTATATACATGGCCTCAACAGTTCGCCGCTGTCGCAGAAAGCCAGCCAGTTGAGCGCCGTGTTCCAGCGCCTGGGCTGGGCCGAACAGCTGCGCGTACCGGCGCTGCATCACCACCCGCGCCAGGCCATTGCCCAGTTGGATGAAGCCATTGCCGAGCTCGGCAGCCCGGTGCTGGTCGGCAGCTCCCTTGGCGGCTACTATGCCACCCACCTGGCCGCGCGCCATGGCCTGAAGGCGCTGGTGATCAACCCGGCGGTCAACCCACACCGGCTGTTCGCCGGCCATCTGGGCCCCCAGACCAACCATTACACCGGTGAAACCTGGGAACTGACCCTCGACCACGTCAACGCCCTGGCCGAGCTGGAAGTGCCGGCCCCAGCCGACCCCGCGCGCTATCAGGTGTGGTTGCAGACGGCCGACGAAACCCTTGATTATCGCCATGCCCAGACCTTCTACCAGGGCTGCGCGCTGCGTATCCAGGCCGGTGGTGACCATGGCTTCCAGGGTTTCGCCCAGCGTCTGCCGGCCCTGCTGGCATTTGCCGGGTTTGCTTCGAGCACCTGGCGTGATTTCGATTTTTCCGACATTTAACGACTGACGAACGAGACCCCATGGCCCAGCAAGGTTCTAGCTCTTACAACGCAGACGCCATCGAAGTCCTCTCCGGCCTCGATCCGGTGCGCAAGCGCCCGGGCATGTACACCGATACCAGCCGTCCCAACCACCTGGCCCAGGAAGTGATCGACAACAGCGTCGACGAAGCCCTGGCCGGTCACGCCAAATCGGTGCAGGTGATCCTGCACGAAGACAACTCCCTGGAAGTCTGCGACGACGGCCGTGGCATGCCGGTGGATATCCACCCCGAAGAAGGCGTGCCGGGGGTTGAGCTGATCCTCACCAAGCTGCATGCCGGCGGCAAGTTCTCCAACAAGAACTACCAGTTCTCCGGCGGTCTGCACGGCGTGGGCATTTCGGTGGTCAACGCCCTGTCCACCAGCGTCGAAGTACGCGTTAAACGCGACGGCAACGAATACCGCATGACCTTCGCTGACGGCTACAAAGCCAGCGACCTGGAAGTGATCGGCACCGTCGGCAAGCGCAACACCGGCACCAGCGTGCACTTCTGGCCCGACGCCAAGTATTTCGACTCGCACAAATTCTCCGTCAGTCGCCTCAAGCACGTGCTCAAGGCCAAGGCCGTGCTGTGCCCGGGCCTGGCGGTCAGCTTCGAAGACAAAGCCAGCGGCGAGAAGGTCGAGTGGCACTACGAAGACGGCCTGCGCTCCTACCTGGCCGATTCGGTGGCCGAGGTCGAGCGCCTGCCCAACGAACCGTTCTGCGGCAGCCTGGCCGGTAATAAAGAAGCCGTGGACTGGGCCCTGCTGTGGCTGCCCGAAGGCGGCGAAAGCGTGCAGGAAAGCTACGTCAACCTGATCCCCACCGCGCAAGGCGGCACCCACGTCAACGGCCTGCGTCAGGGCCTGCTGGATGCCATGCGCGAGTTCTGCGAATTCCGTAGCCTGCTGCCGCGCGGCGTGAAGCTGGCACCGGAAGACGTGTGGGAACGCATTGCCTTTGTGCTGTCGATGAAGATGCAGGAGCCGCAATTCTCTGGGCAGACCAAAGAGCGCCTGTCCTCGCGCGAAGCCTCGGCATTCGTTTCCGGGGTAGTCAAAGATGCCTTTAGTCTGTGGCTGAACCAGCACCCGGAACTGGGCCTGCAACTGGCCGAACTGGCCATCAGCAACGCCGGCCGCCGCCTGAAAGCGGGCAAGAAAGTCGAACGCAAACGCATTACCCAGGGCCCGGCCCTGCCCGGCAAACTGGCCGACTGTGCCGGCCAGGACCCGATGCGTTCGGAGCTGTTCCTGGTCGAAGGTGACTCCGCCGGCGGCTCGGCCAAACAGGCGCGGGACAAAGAGTTCCAGGCCATCCTGCCGTTGCGCGGCAAGATTCTGAACACCTGGGAAGTCGATGGCGGCGAAGTACTGGCCAGCCAGGAAGTGCATAACATCGCCGTGGCCATTGGCGTCGACCCCGGTGCCGCCGACCTCAGCCAATTGCGCTACGGCAAGATCTGCATCCTCGCCGACGCCGACTCCGATGGTCTGCACATTGCCACCTTGCTCTGCGCCCTGTTCGTGCGCCACTTCCGCGCCCTGGTGGATGCCGGTCATGTGTATGTGGCCATGCCGCCGCTGTACCGCATCGACCTGGGCAAGGAGATTTTCTACGCCCTCGACGAAGGCGAACGCGATGGCATCCTCGACCGCCTGGTGGCCGAGAAAAAACGCGGCAAGCCGCAGGTCACCCGCTTTAAAGGCCTGGGTGAGATGAACCCGCCGCAACTGCGCGAAACCACCATGGACCCCAACACCCGCCGCCTGGTGCAACTGACCCTGGAAGATTTCGAGATGACCCAGGAGCTGATGGACATGCTGCTGGCGAAAAAACGCGCAGGTGATCGCAAAACCTGGCTGGAATCCAAAGGCGACCTGGCCGAGGTTCTGGCTTGATGCGCCAGCTGTTCGCAGCCCTGCTGCTGATAGCTGCTCCCGCGTTGACGCTGACCTACCCCATGACGGCAGCGGCCGGTTCGGCGAGCAAACCGCAGCCAGTGGTGGCCATGGACAGCGCTGTGGACGAAAGGGCGCCTGTGCCGCAACCGCCGTTCGAAGAGCTCAAGCTGCTCAGCGAACAGGTGGTGGACGGCATGCCCACGGGCAACCTCTCCGGCCTGGCCTGGTGCGGCGACGCGCTATGGACGGTGTCGGACCGCGATGACGATCGGCTGTACCGCCTGTCCGCCAATGGCGCGGTGCTGAATGCCGAAGTCGAAGTGTTCCAGGCCCCACCACCCCCGCAAAGCCCGCTGCCCTGGGGGGTGCGCGTGCGTAACTGGCTGTCCGGGCTTACCCGCGGCGGCGCTCTGGATTTCGAAGGCCTCAGCTGCGACGCCAAAGGCAACCGCTATCTGGTCAGTGAAGCCACTTCGGCGGTGCTGATGATTCCGCCCGCGGGCAGTGGCGAATGGCTCAACCTGCCCGCCAGCCTGGTCAGCCAGGCCCGGGCCAGTGGCATGTTGCTGCACTTCAATGCGCTGTTCGAAGGCCTGGTGGTCGACGCCAAGGGCGACCGCCTGTGGCTGGCGGCCGAGCGTGAGCGCCGTGGCCTGCTGGTGCTGCACAAAATCAACGGCAGCTGGAAATGTGCCGGCGGCTGCGTGCTGATGAGCGAAGGCGGCGATGAACTGCCACCGCCGCAGATGGGCACTAAACCCATGCCCAAAGACTTCAGCGACATCGCCTTCTACAAAGGCCACCTGTACACCCTGGAGCGCCTGGCCCACCAGATTTGCCGGCGCGCCGCCGATACCGGTGAGGCCGAGCACTGCTGGTCGTTCGCCAATGAAGCGCTGACCGACGCCCGCAAGTACGACGAGCCCTGGGGCATGGCCGAGGCCCTGACCATCGACGAAAAAGGCGCATGGATCGGCGTCGACAACGGTAACAAGGCCCGTGGCGATGGCGAAGACCGCCCGATTGTCTGGCGCTTCGCCGCGCCGGCCGCCGGCTGGAGCGCCAAGCCGTGAGCCAGCAGACCGTCGGCCGACGTGCCGGACGCGTGATGTGGGTGCTGTTCTGGGGCGCAGGTTTGGCGCTGGCCACGCACTTCTTCGGCCAGTGGGAAGAGAAAAAGCACAACCCCAATCAGGTGCCGACCTCCTCCCATGGCCAAGGCTTTATCGAGGTGCGTCTGGCGGGCAATGGCCAGGGGCATTTTCTCTCCACCGGCGCCATCAACGGCAGCACCGTGCTATTTATGCTCGACACCGGCGCTACCGATGTAGCGATCCCGGCCGGCATCGCCGAGAGCCTCAAGCTCGAACGCGGCGCGCCGGTTACCTTGAGCACTGCCAACGGCATGAGCAGCGGCTACCGGACCCAGATCGACAGCCTGCAATTGGGCGAGATCGTTCTGCATAACGTGCGCGCCATCGTCGCGCCCGGCATGCAGGGCGATGAAGTGCTACTCGGCATGAGTGCACTCAAACAACTGGAATTCACCCAGCGCGACGGCACCCTGGTGCTGCGCCAGACCACCAAACAATGAGGCACGCATGAGCGACTCTCTAGACCTGAGCCTGGACGGCGTGGAGCGGCGCTCCCTGGCCGACTTCACCGAGCAGGCCTACCTGAACTACTCCATGTACGTGATCATGGACCGTGCCCTGCCGCACATTGGCGACGGCCTCAAACCGGTACAGCGGCGCATCATTTACGCCATGAGCGAGCTGGGCCTGGACGCCGATTCCAAGCACAAGAAATCGGCGCGTACTGTCGGTGACGTACTGGGTAAGTTCCACCCCCACGGCGACTCGGCGTGCTACGAGGCCATGGTGCTGATGGCCCAACCATTCAGCTACCGCTACACCCTGGTCGACGGCCAGGGTAACTGGGGTGCGCCGGACGATCCGAAATCCTTCGCCGCCATGCGTTACACCGAAGCGCGCCTGTCGCGCTACTCGGAAGTGTTGCTGACTGAACTGGGCCAGGGCACCGCCGACTGGGTACCGAACTTCGACGGCACCCTGGATGAACCGGCGGTATTGCCGGCACGCCTGCCCAACCTGCTGCTCAACGGCACCACCGGTATCGCCGTGGGCATGGCCACCGACGTACCGCCGCATAACCTGCGCGAAGTGGCCAGCGCCTGCGTGCGTTTGCTGGACGAACCGAAAGCGACCGTTGAAGAGCTGTGTGAACACGTCCTCGGCCCGGACTATCCGACCGAAGCCGAAGTGATCACCCCACGTGCCGACCTGCTGAAAATCTACGAAACCGGCAAGGGCTCGGTGCGTATGCGCGCCGTGTACCGCGTGGAAGACGGCGACGTCGTGATCACCGCGCTGCCGCACCAGGTGTCCGGGGCCAAGGTGCTGGAACAGATCGCCGGGCAGATGCAGGCGAAAAAGCTGCCGATGGTGGCCGACCTGCGCGACGAATCGGACCACGAACACCCGTGCCGCATCGTCATCATTCCGCGCTCCAACCGCATCGATGCCGACGAACTGATGCAACACCTGTTCGCCACCACCGAGCTGGAATCCAGCTACCGGGTGAACATCAATATCATCGGCCTGGACGGCAAACCGCAGGTGAAAAACCTGCGCGAGCTGCTCAGCGAGTGGCTGGCGTTCCGCATCGGCACCGTGCGTCGTCGCCTGCAGTTCCGCCTGGACAAGGTCGAGCGCCGCCTGCACCTGTTGGATGGTTTGCTGATCGCCTTCCTCAACCTGGATGAAGTGATCCATATCATCCGCACCGAGGAGCACCCCAAGTCGGTGCTGATGGAGCGTTTTGCCCTCACCGATATTCAGGCCGACTACATCCTCGACACCCGCCTGCGTCAGCTGGCGCGCCTGGAAGAAATGAAAATCCGTGGTGAGCAGGAAGAGCTCGCCAAGGAACAGGCCAAGCTGCAGGCCCTGCTGGGCAGCGAAAGCAAACTGCGCAAGCTGGTGCGCAGCGAGCTGATCGCCGATGCCGAAACCTATGGCGACGACCGCCGCTCGCCCATCGTCGCGCGCGCCGAAGCCAAGGCCCTGTCGGAAACCGAACTGATGCCGACCGAACCGGTCACCGTGGTGATCTCGGAAAAAGGCTGGGTACGTTGCGCCAAGGGCCACGATATCGACGCCACCGGCCTCTCCTACAAAGCCGGAGATGAATTCAAAGCCTCGGCACCGGGACGCTCGAACCAGTACGCGGTGTTTATCGACTCCACCGGGCGCAGCTACTCACTGGCGGCACATTCGCTGCCCTCGGCCCGCGGCCAGGGCGAGCCGCTGACCGGGCGCCTGACGCCGCCACCGGGTGCCAACTTCGAATGCGTGCTGCTGCCGGATGACGAGGCACTGTTCGTGATCGCTTCCGACGCCGGCTACGGCTTCGTGGTCAAAGGCGAAGATCTGCAAGCCAAGAACAAGGCCGGCAAGGCCCTGCTCAGCCTGCCCAACGGTGCCAAGGTGCTGCTCCCGCAGGCCGTGGCCAACCGCGAGGAAGACTGGCTGGCCGCAGTGACCACCGAAGGCCGCCTGCTGCTGTTCAAGGTCAGCGACCTGCCGCAACTGGGGAAAGGCAAAGGCAACAAGATCATCGGCGTGCCCGGTGATCGCGTGGCCAGCCGCGAAGAGTTCGTCACCGGTCTGGCGGTGCTTCCAACGGGTGCCACTCTGGTACTACAGGCCGGCAAACGCACCCTGTCGCTGAAAGCCGATGATCTGGAGCACTACAAAGGCGAACGCGGCCGGCGCGGCAACAAACTGCCCCGCGGCTTCCAGCGTGTGGATGGTTTGCTGGTCGAGGGCTAAACCGCACGAACGGCGCGCACTACCGCTTGAAGCGCGCCGTTCGCGGCCAGATCCGACCGTTTCGCCGGCCGCGAGCGCTCTGCCGTGTGGCTCCGACGCACGCCGTAACGCTCGCAAGGCTGGAGTCATCGGCAGCTTTGTCGGATGATAGCCGGCCTTAACCCAGTGTTTTGACTGCAAGTGGCCCCTGCGCCGCTGCCTGGATGAGATAGATGATTTCCTTGCGAATTCCCTCGCTGCTGTTGCTGACCAGCCTCTTGAGCATGGTCGGTTGCGTCGCCCAACCACCGGTGACGCTGTACCAACTGGACAGCGGCAACCCGAAAATGCCCGTCGCCAATAAAGGCGTGGCCGTTTTATTGGGCCCGGTGTCCATCGCCGACTACCTGCAACAACAAACCCTGCTGCAACGCCAGCAAGATGGCAGCCTGACCCCGGCCCCCGAAGCCCGCTGGGCCGGCACCCTGGGTGCCGATATCGACCAGGTGCTGCTGCGCCAACTGGCCTCGCGTCTGGAAACTCAGCGGCTGGTGATGGCCCCTGGCGCGGCGGGTTTTATCCCTGACGTGCAAGTGGAACTCACCATCAGCCGCATGGACTCGGGCCCGCTGCAACCGGCGGTGCTGGATGCGCAATGGCGCTTGCTGGACCGTCGCGGGCAGTTGCGTGACAGCCGTCTGATTCATCTCGAAGAGCCCCATCAGGGCAACTCGGCCGATCAGGTGCGCGCCCAGAGTGTGATTCTGCGTCGCCTGGCGGAGCAGTTGGCGATGGCAATCAAACCGCTTTCCGAGCAGCCGATTGCTGAAGAGACCCGTAAGCCGGCAGCAGCGCCAGCACCGGCCAAGACACCGGAGCCACCGCAGATTCCGAAGGCAGCACCGGTTCGGCAACAGACGGAAGTGTTTCGCTTCTGACCTGCATAAAAAAACCGCTCATCCGAGCGGTTTTTTTATGGGCTGCGAAACGCATCGCAGCTGACGCTGCCGCTTTTGGGTGCCGTTTACCGCATGCGCGGATAGATCTGTTTCGCGCCTTGCGCGCGACTCACTTTTTGCCAGTCGCCGGAATGCCGGACCAGGCTAAAAGTAAGGGCTTCACCTCGACTGGCCAGTGAGGCAAGCCATCACCCGAGCAACTTACCCAAGCCTTCCAGCAACCGCTCCAACGCCCCCTGATTGCGCTGCATCACTGCAGCCCCCGCCGCCCGCATCTGTTCGGCCGCTTCGGGTTTCTGCCACAGCTCATTCACTACCGCCGCCAACTGCTGCGCATTAGCCACTTCGCGCAACGCCCCCGCCTCGCGCAATTGCGCGGCAATATCGAGGAAGTTGAACAGATGCGGCCCGGCCAGCACCGGCTTGCCCAGCGCCGCCGGCTCCAACAGGTTATGCCCGCCATTGGCCACCAGGCTGCCGCCCACCAAGGCGATATCGGCCAGTGCGTAAAGAAACAGCAGCTCGCCCATGGTGTCGCCGAGCAGCACTTGGGTGGTGTCGTTAACGGGCGCGGCGGTGGAACGACGCACGGTGTTCAGGCCGATCCGGCCGCACAGTTCGAACACGCTGTTGAAGCGCTCGGGATGGCGCGGTACCAGGATCAGCAACGCCTCTGGATGGCGGGTCAGCAGTTGCTGGTGCGCGGCCAGGATGATTTCGTCTTCACCGGCATGGGTGCTGGCAGCGATCCAAACCGGGCGCGTGCCGATCTGCCATTCGGTGCGCAAGGCGGCTGCGCGCTGCAGCAGTTCGGCGTCGATGCTCAGGTCGAATTTGATCGAGCCGGTCACGCTGACGCATTCAGGCCGCGCGCCCAGGCTACGGAAACGCTCGGCTTCGGTCTCGGTCTGTACCGCCAGCAAGCTCATTTCCGCCAGCATGGGTGCCGTCAGCTTGGCGAAGCGCGCATAGCCCCGCGCCGAGCGCTCGGACAACCGCCCATTGGCCAGCGCCATCGGAATTCCGCGCTTGGCGCATTGGTGAATATGGTTGGGCCACAGCTCGGTTTCCATGATCACCGCCAGCTTGGGCTGTACACGGCGCAGAAAGCGCGCGGCGGCCCAGGGCAAGTCGTATGGCAGGTAACAATGCTGAATCAGGGTATCGCCGGCAAACAGCGCCTGAATACGCTCGGAGCCGGTGGGGGTCATGCAGGTGACGGTGATCGGCAGCTGTGGATAACGCGCCCGCAACGCGCGAATCATCGGCGCGGCGGCAATGCTTTCGCCCACCGACACCGCATGCACCCAGATACCACCTGGCTGCAGCGGCGGCAGGCCGAAGGCGAAACGCTCGCCAATGCGCTGACCATAGGCCGGCGCTTTGCGTGCGCGCAGAAACAGACGCAGCGCAATCAGCGGCAGGCCCAGGTGAAACAGCAAGGTATAGAGGGTTCGATTCATGCGCCGCAGTTTACTGAGTTCAGCAACGGGCTCAACCAATTGCCTGCAGGTGCTCGGCAAAACAATCGGCCAACCATACTGCCGCCGGCCCCAGGGCTTCGTCGCGGCGACAGACCAGCTCCACCACCAACGGCGGCGGTGCCCAGTCGCTGCGCAGCTCCACCAGTTGATTGAGATAAGTCGGGTAGCGTGCCACATGACGTGGCAGCCAGGCCCAACCGAGGTTACGCATCACCAGTTCGGCCATGGAGTAGAAGCTGTCGGTGCGCCACACCGCCGGGCTGATCTGCTCGCCGCCGGGGTAGCGGCTGTCCTGTGGGGTCATCAATAGCTGGCGGTGCTGGGCCAGGGCATGGCGATCCACGTACTCGGCCTTGGCCAGGGCATGGCCGGCGGCGCACACGGTAACCATCTCGATGGTACCCAGGCGCTGACGCTCCAGCGCCCGCGGCATATCTTCATGGTGAAATAGCAGGCCCAGATCGGCACGGCGCTCCAGCAGCTTGCGCGCCACATCGCCCTGGGCACCGCTGGATAACTGCACCTCAAGGCGCGGGAACTGCCGGGCCAACGCCTCCAAGCTGTCGAGTACCGGCTGATAGGGCATGGCTTCGTCCTGAGCCAGGCGCAGACAGGCCTCCTCCCCGCGTACCAGACCCATGGCCCGGCCTTCCAGGCGTTCGCACTGGCGCAGGATTTCCCGCGCGTCTTCCAACAGCACCAGGCCCGCTTCGGTCAGGCGCGGCTGGCGGCCGCTGCTGCGGTCGAACAGCAACATGCCCAGATCGGTTTCCAGCATGGCAATGGCATTGCTTACCGCCGACTGCGCCCGATTGAGCCGCCGCGCCACCGCCGAAAACGACTGGCTCTCGGCCACGCTGACAAACAGACGCAACTGCTCGAAATTCCATTGCATGGCCGCACCTATCTCCAATATGGATAGGTAATGACTTTATCCCATCGCGCCAGCGCTTAGAATCCTCCGCCATCGCCACGCAGAATCGAACGAAGGAGCCCTGCCATGTCCGGATACCTATATTTAGGCATCGCCATTGCCTCGGAAGTGATCGCCACCACCTCGATGAAAGCCATCGACGGCTTCAACAAGCCGTTGCCGCTGGCCTTGGTGATCATCGGTTACGCCATCTCGTTCTGGATGCTCACCCTGGTGGTGCGCACCATTCCGGTGGGCGTGGCCTATGCCGTGTGGGCGGGGCTGGGGATTGTGTTGGTCAGTATTGCGGCGACCTTTATCTATAACCAGAAGCTCGACCTGCCGGCCATGCTCGGGATGGCGATGATTGTCGCGGGAGTGGTAGTGATTCAGTTGTTCTCCAGCACCACTGGGCATTGAAAAAAGCATCGCGGCTGAAGCCGCTCCTACGGATTGCGCGGTCCTGTAGGAGCGGCTTCAGCCGCGATGCTTTTAGCTTGCCCGGTGCCGAGGGGTATACTGCCGGCCTGTTTTTTCAGCGAGGCTGCCCGCTCCATGTCCCAAGCCCTTAACACAGACATTCTGATCGTTGGCGGCGGTATCGCCGGCCTGTGGCTGAACGCGCGGTTGCGCCAGCAAGGCTTTGCCACCGTGCTGGTCGAAAGCGCCACCTTGGGCGGCGGGCAGAGCGTGAAGTCTCAGGGCATCATCCACGGCGGTGCCAAGTACGCCCTGCATGGCGCGCTGACCGGTGCCTCGGAAGCCATTGCCGATATGCCGCGGCGCTGGCGCGAAGCACTCGACGGCAGCGGCGAACTCGACCTGCGCGGTGCCAAGGTCCTGTCCCAGGCCCACTACCTCTGGTCACCCGGCACCCTGGCCGGCAACCTCACCAGTTTTTTCGCCAGCAAGGCCGTGCGCACCCGGGTCGATCAGGTCAAGGGCGCGGACCTGCCGCCCGCCCTGCAAGACCCGAAATTCAAAGGCAAGGTCTACCGCCTCAATGAGTTGGTGCTTGATGTCCCCAGCCTGATCCAGCGTCTGGCCGAGCTGGCGGGCGACAGCCTGCTGAGTGGCGAAGCCATCGAACCACTGCTGGAAAATGGTGAGCTGATCGGGCTGACCGTTGATGGCCGCGAAATTCGCGCCCAGCGCGTGGTGCTTAGCGCCGGTGCCGGCAATGCTGCCCTGCTCACCGCCCTTGGCCAAACCCAACCGCTGATGCAGCGCCGACCGCTGCATATGGTGATGGTCAAGGGCCCGACCCTGAAACCTCTGTATGCCCACTGCCTGGGTGGCGGACCGAAACCGCGGGTCACCGTGACCAGCCACCCCACCGCCGATGGCCAATGGCTGTGGTACCTGGGCGGCGATCTGGCTGAGGCCGACGGTGTGGCCCGCGACGGTCAGGCGCAAATTGCCGCCGCGCAAAAAGAACTGAGCAACCTGCTGCCCTGGGTGGACTTCAGCCAGGCGCACTGGGCCACCCTGCGGGTCGACCGTGCCGAACCGGCGCAGAGCGGCCTGGTGCGCCCGGACAACGCCTTTCTTGCCGAGCACCAACGGCTGCTGATCGGCTGGCCGACCAAACTGGCACTCGCCCCGGACCTCGCTGACCGCGTGCTGGCTGCCTTGCAGCGCGATGGCGTGACGCCCGGCGACTACCCGCCGCTGCCTGAGCTGCCACGCCCAAGCGTTGCCCCCACCGCCTGGGACATCCTGCTGCCATGAGCATAAAAACCCTGCACGACCTGCACCGCCCCCTGGGCAGCACCGGCCTGCTGGTGTCGCCCCTGGGCCTGGGCACCGTCAAGCTGGGCCGCGATCAGGGGGTGAAATACCCCAATGGCTTTCAGATTCCCGATGACCACGAAGCCGGCCTGCTGTTGAGCCTGGCGCGCGAGCTGGGGATCAACCTGATCGATACCGCCCCGGCCTATGGCCGCAGTGAAGAGCGCCTGGGCCCGCTGCTGCGCGGCCAGCGCGAGGAGTGGGTGATTGTCAGCAAGGTGGGTGAAGAGTTTAGCGACGGCCTGTCCCACCACGATTTTTCCGCAGCCCATACCCGCCTGTCGGTGGAACGCAGCCTCAAGCGTCTGCAAACCGAGCAGATCGATCTGCTGCTGGTGCACTCCGATGGCAACGACCTCGCGGTGCTGCAGGAACACGAGGTGTATCAGACCCTCGCCGCCCTCAAGGCCGAGGGCAAGATCGGCGCTTACGGCTTTTCCGGCAAGACTGTGGCCGGCGGTCTGCTGGCCCTGGAGCACGGCGACTGCGCGATGGTCACCTATAACCTCAATGAACAGGGCGAACGCCCGGTGCTCGACTACGCTTGGCAACACGGCAAAGGCATTCTGCTGAAGAAGGCCCTGGCCAGCGGGCATGTATGTCTGGAGCCGGGCGTAGACCCGGTGCGTGCCAGCTTCGAACTGGCCTTCGCGCACCCGGCGGTGGCCAGCGCAATAGTCGGAACCATAAATCCGCTGCACCTGTCACACAATGTCGCCACCGCAGCCGACGTTATTCGTGCCCTGCGCGCTGGCTAAAGAGAATAAAGACGGCCTACGCCAGCCATGCAGGCTTCAGAAATGAAGCTGACGACGAAGGAGCCGAACCATGCCAAGAACCTTAACCCGCAAAGCCCCTAGCGACTTCAAGACCCTGGCGTTAAAAGTCGAAGCCAATGCCAGCGGCCTGAGCTATGAAGGCATAGGTCCACCGTTGAATTTCGGCCAGGTGCTCGACCGCCGCCAACCCTTGCCACTTTCCGAAACCGAAACCTTCCAGGCCGAACTGGCCAACCTGGGCGTTTCCGTGCGTCTGACCCTCAGCTGGCAAGGCCGCGACTACTGGGTGCTGGTTCGCCAACGCCGTGCCGACCGCGGTGATGTGGTGCTCAAGCTGATCTCCGGCTATGTGCCGGCCCATGAATTGAACCTGCCGCTGCTTACCGCCATTCAGGAAGTGGCCGAGGAATGCCTGCTGGAAACCCCGGAAGGCTGGCTGGGCGGACGCTTTGGCGATACCTGGCTGCCAACCCCGTACCAGAGCGCTTTGCGCTACCGGCAATCGGCAAGTTTCAGTCTCAGCCCACTGTCCGGCGCGGCGCGGTCAATCCGCTGCGGCAACCTGACCCTGATCGAACGCCCACGCGCCTATGTGCATCTGCCGACCGCCTCCTTGCAACTGGTCTACGACCTGCGCCTGGAACTGCCAAAAGATACCCGCCAGCTCAGCCTGTTTCATGTCGATGAAAAGCTCGAAGAAGGCAAGTTGGTGGCGCGTCTGGATCGGCGGCGGCCGGATCTGTATCTGATCCCCCTGCAACAGGGCAAACCCTGCGCCGACCTGCTGACCCTCAAGCACGGCGCACTGGTGCCGGCGAGCACCCGCGGGATATTCCTCGCCGAAAGCTTTGCGCCGCAGCAAGGCTGGGTGGTGAAGGAGGAGCGGATTCGCTGGAAAGACTGGGTGGCCCAGCAGGGGTTGGAGGCAAAAAAGCCCCTGGGAAAGGTGGCATGTAGCTAGACCAAAAAGCATCGCGGCTGAAGCCGCTCCTACAAGGACGTGCGGTCCGTAGGAGCGGCTTCAGCCGCGATGCATGTGATTTATTTCAACTCGCTGGAGGTCTTGCCCAGCAGACGCCGCGCCACAATCAGTAGCTGAATCTGCTGGGTGCCTTCAAAGATGTCGAGAATCTTCGAGTCCCGCGCCCATTTCTCCAGCAGCTCATCCTCGCCGTAGCCCAACGCTCCGGCCAACTCCACACACTTGAGCGTCACTTCATTGGCCACCCGGCCCGCCTTGGCTTTGGCGATGGAGGCTTCCTTGGAGTTGGGCAGTTTGTTGTCGGCCATCCAGGCCGCTTTCAGGGTCAGCAGGCGGGCGGCCTCCCATTCGGCTTCCAGGCGATACAGGGTGGCTTCGGCATGGCTGACCGCCAGCAGGGGTTTGCCGTAGTCGAAGCGAAAGCTGTCCTTGAGCAGTTCACGGGTGCGGTCGAGGGAGGCTTTGGCCACCCCGATGGCCATGCCCGCGACCAGAGGGCGGGTGTTGTCGAAGGTTTCCATCACCCCGGCAAAGCCCTTCTGCACATCCACTTCCGGGTTGCCCAGCAGATTGGCAGCCGGTACGCGGCAGTCGCTGAAGCTGATGGAGGCGGTGTCAGAGGCCTTGATGCCGAGCTTTTTCTCCAGCCGGGTAACGCTCATGCCCGGCGTGCCGTGCTCGACCACAAAGGACTTGATCGCCGCCCGGCCCAGCGCCTTGTCGAGAGTGGCCCAGACCACCACCGAATCGGCGCGTTCGCCGGAGGTAACGAAGATTTTCTCGCCATTCAACACATAGTGGTCGCCGTCCTTGCGGGCGGTGGTACGGATTGCCGCCGAATCCGAGCCGGTGCCCGGTTCGGTAATAGCCATGGCCGCCCAGGTGCCGCTGAAGCGCTGCAGCTGTTCGTCGTTGGCCACGGCGGCGATGGCGGCGTTGCCCAGGCCCTGGCGCGGCATGGCCAGCAGCAGGCCGACGTCACCCCAGCAGAGTTCCATCACCCCCAGCAGCGCCGAGAGGTTGCCGCCGTTCTTTACCCCTTCCTCGATGGATTTGGCGGCACCACGCTTGCTCGCCGAGGTCGCGCCAATGGCATCCGGCGAGCCGGCGTTCATGCCGTCGAGCAGCGCAGCCAGCAGGTCGAGTTCTTTGGGGTAGGCGTGTTCGGCCTTGTCGTATTTGCGCGAGATCGGCCGGAAATAGTTGGCCGCCACTTGATGGGCCTGGCGCTTAAGGCCGGCGAATTTCTTCGGGGTTTCCAGATTCATGTGCGTAGCTCCCGGGCGCTCAAAGCTGCAGGCCGCCGGCCATTACGGCCACGGCGCGCAGGTCGCGGTACCAGCGCTCGGCTGGATGTTCTTTGGTAAAGCCATGGCCACCGAGCAACTGCACGGCGTCGGTGCCGATCTTCATGGCCTTTTCGGCGCATAGCAGACGGGCCAGGTAGGCTTCGCGATGGAAGGACAGGCCCTGTTCGGCGCGGGCGCAGGCGCGCCAGGTGAGCATGCGCATGGCGTCCAGCTCGATGGCGATATCGGCCACCATAAAGGCCACACCCTGGCGGTGGCTGATCGGCTCGCCAAAGGCCACGCGCTCGTTGCAATAGGTGGTGACGTACTCCAGCGCCGCCTGCCCGGTGCCGATGGCCAGGGCACACCAGGCCAGCGCCGCGTGGTCGAGAAAGCTTTGGTAGTTGAAATGCTCGGCGTTCAGGCGCTGCTCAACAGGCACCTTCACACCTTTGAGCTTGACCCGCGCCGTGGCACCGGCCTTGAGGCCCATGCCGGGCTCGGGAAAGCGCTGCAGGCCCTGGCTGCCCGCCTCGACGATAAACAGCGCCGGGCCATTCTCCGCTTGCGCAGCGATGATCAGGTGGCTGGCATCCAGGCCACGCAGTACCAGGCATTTCTCGCCGCTGAGGTGGTAGTGCTTGCCCTTGCGCTTGGCTTTACTGGCCAAGTGCTGGGGATCGAACAGCGCTTCGGGCTCATTCACGGCAATGGCCATCACGGGCGCAGCGGCTTCCCCGACAAACGCCGGCAGCCAGCGTTGCTGTTGCTCGGCGGAACCCCAGCGGCGGATGCAGTTGGCCGCTGATAGCGGCACCAGCAGCGCGGCAGCCAGGGACATATCACCCTTGGCCAGGGCTTCGGCGATCAAGGCGTTGCTCACCGTGGTGCGCTCGCCAGCCATGCCGCCGTGCACTTCGCTGACACCGTAAAAGGTCAGGCCCAGATCTTGAGCCTGATTGAGCAATTCGGCGGGAATGGCGGCATTGGTGTCGGCATCATGGGCGGCCGGACGCAGCACTTCGCTGGCAAAGCTGGCGAGCATATCCACCAGCATCTGTTGTTCGTCGCTCAGGGACAGGTCGAACAGGGCGTCCGGATCAACCTTGCGCGGGGCGCGGCTGCCGCCCTTTTGCGCGCGGTCCGCAGCCAGGCGGAAACTGGCGCGGCTGCCGCTGTAGATCAGCTTTTCAAAGGGTTTGCGCAGGTTCAGGCGGTCCGGCCAATCGGCCTGGGCCATGCGATTGAGAATGGCCAGAGCGCGGCCTTGTACATCGGCATTCATGGGCATCTTTCCGTCCAGGATGAAGATGCTTGCAGCATGCGCGGTGGTGAATGCTTGCGCCTATGACCGTTCCGCCGAGAGCGATTGGCAGGTCGGCCATAGGGGGCTGAAGATCAACGGTATCGCGGCTAAAGCCCCCCCACAGGGTTCTGCTTTCCCGCAGAGAACTCGATCCCTTGTGGGAGGGGCTTTAGCCGCGATGCTCTTAGCGGTCTCGGCCTACTTGCGCTCGCGGATCTTGTTGACGATGGCGGTGGTCGAGCTGTTTTCCACCAACCCCAGCACCCGCACTTCACCGCCATAGGCTTTGACGATATCGGCGCCAACCACTTGCTCCACGCCGTAGTCGCCACCTTTGACCAGCACATCCGGTTTGACCGCGCGCAGCAGGTTTTCCGGGGTGTCTTCGCTGAAGCTCACCACCCAGTCCACGGCACCCAGGCCAGCCAGAACGGCCATGCGGCGGTCCACCGAGTTGATCGGCCGGCCAGGGCCTTTGAGGCGGCTGACCGAGGCGTCGTCATTGACCGCCAGCACCAGACGGTCGCCTTGGGCGCGCGCTTGTTCCAGGTAAGTCACGTGGCCGGCATGGAGGATGTCGAAGCAGCCGTTGGTGAAGACGATCTTCTCGCCATGGGCACGGGCGTCGTCGATGCTGGTAAGCAGTTGCTCCAGGCTCAACACCCCACGCTCGGAGCCTTCCTCGCGCTGCACGGCGCGGCGCAGTTCCGGGGCGCTGATGGCGGCCGTACCCAGCTTGCCGACCACGATGCCGGCAGCCAGGTTGGCCAGGGCCACGGCTTGTGGCAGTTCCTCACCAGCGGCGATGGAGGCCGCCAGGGTGGAAATCACCGTGTCACCGGCACCGGTGACGTCGAACACTTCACGGGCACGGGCCGGCAGGTGCAGGGCCGGGTGACCGGGGCGCAGCAGGGTCATGCCGTGTTCGCCACGGGTCACCAGCAGAGCACCCAGCTCCAGCTCGCGCATCAGCTCGGCACCTTTGGCCACCAGCTCGGCTTCGTCTGCACAGCGGCCAACGATGGTTTCGAATTCATTCAGGTTCGGGGTGATCAGACTGGCACCACGGTAGATGGCGAAGTCCTTGCCCTTGGGGTCAGCCAACACCGGGATATTGCGCGCACGGGCCACCTGGATCAGCTCCTGGTGGTTTTTCAACGCGCCTTTGCCGTAGTCCGATAGCACCAGCACCTTGATGCCATCCAGCAGGCTTTGCACCGAAGCGGTGAGGGCCACGGTATCGGTCTTGAACGGCTCTTCGAAGTCCATGCGCAGCAGCTGCTGGTGACGGCTCATAACCCGCAACTTGACGATGGTCGGTTGCCCGGCAATCCGCTGGAAGTGCGCCTGCACCTTGGCTCCCTGCAGGCTGGCGCTGAGGCTGGCGGCAGCTTCGTCTTCACCGGTAACGCCAACCAGACGGGCCGGCGCGCCGAGGGCGGCAATGTTCAGGGCGACGTTGGCAGCACCACCGGGACGGTCTTCGATCTGGTCGACCCGCACCACCGGCACCGGTGCCTCAGGAGAGATCCGTGAGGTGCCGCCATGCCAGTAGCGGTCGAGCATGACATCACCGACCACCAATACGGCAGCCTGATCAAAACGGGGCATGGACAACTTCATGGACTCTCCGGGGACGCTAAAACGCGGCAAAAATATAGCACAGCAAGGTGCGCGCCCAGCCTCAGGGCCGGGGGCAGCGCCTCAATCAGGTAAACGACGCGCCCAGAACAGCTCGTGCCGTCTGACCGCTTTACGAAAGAACTCATCCTCGCCGGTGGTCGGCCAGCGCCGCCCGGCAAGCAGCTTCTGAATCATCCGGCGCAGACGCTTTTTCAGCGCCGGCCGGCCTTGCAGATCGTGTTGCATGCCCAGGGCCATGGCCTTGTCCAGCTGTACGGCCGGGCTCAGCAGCGGGCTCCACAGGGAATCGGCCGGCAGCGCCTCGATGGCGGGCGGCAGGGCAATGCCCTGACCCGCCGGGCCCATCGGCCAGCGGTCATTGTCGTGCAGATGGTTGGCGTACAGCAGCAGGGTAACCGGCTTCCAACTGCTGCGGGCGATGGCCTGCTGCAAGGCGACAGTGGTGGCGACGTGATCGGCGTGCGGGTCCAGTTCGGGGTGCGGGGTGACCACCACCTGCGGGCGGAAATGCTCCAGCACTTCCACCAGATCCGCCACCAGATTGCGCCAGCTGGGGATGCCGTCGATATCGGCCGGCAGACGCAACGGGTTGTGCTGGCGAACCGAACGTACATCGCTGTCGCCGGATTCGCGGGAACCAAAGGCGTTGTCCGGTTCGGCGGCCATCGCCGGCAACTGCAGGCAGTAATAACCGAGCTGCACACACTGGCTGGCGGGAACCCCGCCCCACAGCGGCACGGCCAGGCTGTCCCAGGCACGCAGACGGCCTTTCAGGCGCGCGGCTTCGGTGCTCGGCAGGCCCAGCTGTTGATAGTGTTCGGCTTCGATCTCGCCCTGGGTCAGGGTGACAATGCTGACATTGCGGCTGCGGCTGTACAGACCAAAGGCCGCCAGCTCGGCGTCATCGGCATGCGGGGCGAGGATCATCAGCGCCTGCTCGGCGTAGTCCGGGTTGCTCAGGCAGAACAGCTCGCCGTCGCTGGCCAGCCGGCAGAAGCGGCCTTTAACGGTCAGCTGGCCCTGGGCCAATGCCGCAGCCTGACCGGACAGGTTGAGGTAACGCCGGCCGGCTACTCCGCGTTCGAAATCCTGGCGGTCATCACCAATCTGCACATAGGGGTCCAGCCAGCGCCCCAGCCAGCTGGCCCGCAGCGGCAACGCCAGAATCAGGGTTTCACCCTCGGCCAGTTCAGCGCTCAACTGCACGCGGCCATCGACCAGCTTCACCGCCTGCTGCGGCGTGCCCGCCGGGAACTGGTACTGGTAGTCGTCTTTGGGCGAATAGAACAGATGATCGGCAAACCAGGCCTCATGAGCGACCCAGCCCAGCACCAGCAACAGCGGCACCAGCCACCAGGCCAGCAGCACGCCCAGCAGCGCCAACGCCAGCAAGGCGACCAGCACAAACAGGCGCTTGTGGCGGCGATGGGTTTTCAGAAGCTGCTGTTTACGTGCACTCATGGCCTGGGGCTCTTAGGTCCGAAAGGTCGGCACGGTATGGCACCAACGATCCTTGTACTCGCGGTCGGCGCGGCCGAAGGAGTAGCGCAGGGGTTTGCCCAGGGCGCGGGCGGCGGCCCAGGCATCCTGAGTATTGATAAAGCTGAGCACGCTGCCAGGGCTGAACTCGCGGTTCTGCGGGTCGACGCCACCGTTGATGTACTCCAGGCTCACCCAGTTCGGTGCCTGAACCTGATACAGCACCTGAATCGCCACCGGCAGATCGTTGAGGTAAATCAGCGAGCCGGTCATAAATTCACGCAGCAGGGCGAACACCTCGGCCTGGCGCTCCTTGCCGGTGGCTTCGAAGCCCCAGCGGCGCTGGAACAGATCGGCGTAAATGGCGGCCTGCTCGCTTGGCGACAGCTCGAGCATTGGCCGCACCACCCCACCCGCCTCTTCCAGCAGACGCTGCTCGCGGCGCTGGTTGTAGCGGAATTTCTTCGAGTAATCCTCCGGTGCCCGGGCCAGCGCCAGACCTTCCGGCTGCGGCTTGAGGGTGCTGATGCGCCCGGCATTCAGTTCGGAGACATAGCGCATCTGCTGACGCACCGGCACCTGGGCGTTCTCGGCCAGCGGCAGAATGATTTCGGCATTGCCCAGATCGAACAGGCCGCGCTGCCCCCGCGCCTTGAGCACGTCCTTGGACAACGCCAGATGGCGGCCCCAGCACGGCACGGCGGCGATCAGCTCAGCGCCCTGCAACCAGCCGAGGTAATGCACAGGAATGCCGGCCAACCCGGCCAGGCGTTCGATCACCTGGGGATGGGTTGCCACACTGCCGCCGAACCTGTTCCAGGCGGCGGCATAGGCAGCAGCATCGATTGGTGTCCAGCCGCGCTCACGCCAGCCGCGCCATACACGGTTGATCATGCCTCGAGCGGCTCCGCGGCGGCTTCCTGGTCGTCGTCCTTGAACTGCTTGGCGTGCAGACGCGAGTAGTAGCCGTTGAGGGCCAGCAGCTCATTGTGCGTACCGCGCTCGACGATCTCGCCCTGGTCCATCACCAGAATCAGGTCGGCCTTCTCGATGGTGCTCAGGCGGTGGGCGATCACCAGGGTGGTGCGCCCTTGCATGACTTTGTCCAGAGCACCCTGGATATGCCGCTCGGACTCGGTGTCCAGCGCCGAAGTGGCCTCGTCGAGGATCAGCACCGGGGCGTTTTTCAGCAACGCGCGGGCAATCGCCAGGCGCTGGCGTTGGCCGCCGGAAAGCAGCACGCCGTTCTCGCCCACCAGGGTGTCGAAGCCTTGCGGCATCTTGTCGATAAACTCGGCGGCGTAGGCGTCTTCGGCCGACTGGCGTACCAGTTCGAACGGCGCGCCGGCCAGGTCGCCATAGGCGATGTTGTTGGTCACGGTGTCGTTGAACAGGGTGACGTGCTGGGTCACCAGGGCGATATGACGACGCAGGTTGGTCAGGGTAAAGGTTTCGATTTCCAGACCATCAAGGAGAATCTCGCCCTGATCGTGGTGGTAAAAACGGGGGATCAGGTTGGCCAGGGTCGACTTGCCGCTACCGGAGCGACCAACCAGGGCGACCATCTGCCCAGGCTTGGCAACAAAGGAAATATCCTTGAGCACGGCACGCTCGGTACCTGGGTACTGGAAGTTGAGGTTGCGCACTTCCAGGTGGCCGGTGGCGCGCTCCAGTTCGATGCTGCCGGTGTCGACTTCCGGCTCTTCGTCGAGCTGTTCAAAAATACTTTCGGCACCGGCCAGACCTTTCTGAATGGTGGCGCTGACTTCGGAAAGTTGGCGAATCGGCTTGGGCAACAGACCGGCAGCGGTGATGTAGGCAATCAGCTCGCCCGGCGACGCATCACCACGGAGGTAGAGCACCAGGTACATCAGCACGGCCATGCCGATGTAGATCACCAATTGCAGGCTAGGCGTGTAGATCGACTGGGTGCGGGTCATGCCCAGGCTGCGATTCATGTTGTCTTCGCTGGCATCGCGAAAACGGTTTTTCTCGTAGGTTTCGCCGCCGAAGCTGCGCACCACGCGGTAACCCTGAATGGTTTCCGAAGCGACATGGGTGACATCGCCCATGGCCACCTGGATCTTCTTGCTCTGGCTGCGGAATTTCTTGCTCGCGGTGGTCACCAGCACGGCAATGATCGGCAGAATCGCCAGCAGTACCATGGTCAGTTTCCAGTTGCTGTACACCAGGTAACCGAACAGGAACACCACGGTCAGGCCCTCACGGATCACCACCTTGATGGCGTCGGTGGCGGCACCGGTGACCATGGTCACGTTATAGGTAATGCGCGAGATCAGGTGACCGGAATTGTTGTTATCGAAGTAACGGTTGGGCAGGGTCAGCAGGCTGTTGAACAGCGCCACACGCAGGTCGTGCACCAGCCCGCGGGAGACCTTGGCCAGGTAGTAGTTGCCCAGAAATGAGCCTATGCCCTGGTAGACGGCAATGAGTACAATCAGGATCGGTACGCCGAGCACCAGGGAAACGCCAAGAAACTTGGCATCTTTGGCCGGATCCAGGGCATCGAGAAAGTGTTTGAGCATGTCCGCCAGCATCGGCTGGCTGGACGCGAAGATCACGAAGCCAAGGATGCTGATGGCAAATGCGCCCCAGTACGGCAGCACATACTTGAGCAGTCGCATGTAGATTTTCAGACTGGATTGCTCACTGGTTTTGGCCATTCGGCACGCCTCATTCGACTGGCTAGAGAGAAAAGATGCGGATTGTAGCAGCGAACGAATTACAAGATTGGCTCAGCCACGGCGAGCTTCTGGAAAAAGACAGTTTTGGGCCCAAGGTGGTGCGTCTGGCCGATGGCCGCTTGCTGAAGATCATGCGCAGCCGCCGCACCCCGTTGGTGGCCCGCTTGCTGCCTTCGGCACAGCGCTTCAAGCGCAACGCGCAACGCCTGCAGCGGGCCGGCATCGCCACCCCGCTGATTGATGAATGCCTGTGGATCGACCGGGAAAAAGCGGTCAGCGCCTGTCTCTATCAGCCGCTAACCGGCGAGCCGCTGGACGGCATATTCCGTAACGACAAGACACGTTTTCTTGCTCTGCTGCCGCAACTGGCCGCCTATATCCACCGCTTGCACCAGCGCGGGATCTACTTCCGCTCGCTGCACCTGGGCAATATTCTGCTGACGGCTGATGGCGGCTTCGGTCTGATCGACTTTCTCGATATGCGCTTCAAGCGCGGCCCGCTGGGCAAGCGCCTGGTAAGGCGCAACTTCGAGCACCTGCGCGGCTACCTGGAGCGGCGCAAGGTGGAAGGTTTTCCTTGGGATGAGCTGCTGGCCGCTTATGCGCGAGCCAGCAAAGCGTCCAACTGATCCAGAGCGAGCTTGGGTATCAAGTGGTCGGGCAGGCGGCTTTCGGCGGACAGGTTATAGACCTGAAACTGCGGTTCGATAACCCGCTCGGCCAGTAGCTGAAAGCTCGGCAGGATGTAGTCCTGGAAGTCGCAATCCAGGCGACTGGATACTGCCGCCGCACCGTCTTCATAAAAACGGCCCACATTGGAACGCAAATCCAAGCCGACCAGAAACACCTGGTTAAATCCCAAATGGCAGGCCAACTGAATAGCTGCATAGGGAATGGTGCGGCCGTTGAAGTAGCCTTTTTCCAGATTGCGACTGAAGCCGATACGATTGGGCTTCTGACGCAACAACGAATAGTTGCATTCAATGTCGCTGTCGCCACGCACGGCTCTGGAAAATTGCCGCGGGCTCAGTCGGCGTAGCGCCTCATCACTACGCCCCGCCCGCTCGAAGCAGAACACCGAGCGCCCCATCAGCGCCTCAGGCTCAAACCCTAACAAGGTTTCGATCACCCGGGGCGAAAGCACTAAATGACGGGCATGCCCTACCGCTTGCATCATCAGCGGCAGACGACTGCGGACGAAGCCACTGTCATCGCAAAGGTAATAGTCCGGTGCCATACCCGCAGCGGTGAAACGGCAAATGGAACCGTTCAGCGCCATCATCGGGAATTGCCCGTACTGCTCAAGCGGGAATTTTTTTGTGGAGGGTCCGGAGGCGACGATAAACACCGGGCCGGAACAGCTGTTGCGGCAGGCATCGAAGCGTTCGAACGCCATATTTTTATTAGAAAGATAAAACTCGCCCATCCAAGGCGCCCCTCTTAAACGCATGCCCCGTCAACCGGTGCACTTCAATAACTTCGAGATATCTTAGAACGCTGGATTCAACATTTTTCTTACAGCCCAGACGACCGGCAATGGCGTACGCCAACCTGCGCCTGGTTAAACACCAGAGCGCGGTTCATCACCATAGGATTTGGGGCTGCGGGACCCGGCTTCAGTAGCGACTGATATAAAAAGGGCAGATACAGACAACTGGCCTGTTATCTAACTAGAGAAGGACGCGCGACTGAATCACCGCGCATCTCTACTACGCCCCTATCAGCACCGAATGGGATCAGTCGCCAAGCTGTTTTTTTGTGTTTTCCCGTCAGCGCGAGTCGTGAAATACAGCAGAAACAGCGGCATCCAGAAAGAGATCCACTCGATCGATGGCTTGGTTAGCAATGCCCGACCATTGGTCGACAGGCAGATCCCACCGAAAATCAGCCAAAGCGCGAAAAAGTAGCCCTCCGGTCGGCGCAACGAGCGACGAACCAGCATGAGTGTCATGCCGATAAACAGCAAACCACCCAGCAGACCACCGGTACGAAACGCCTCGAACAACGAAGAATGGGAGTGGGTGACTACCTGGCCGTTCGCAATGGCAATTTCAGCGTCGTTACCCAATCCGCGCCCGATCAGCCAGTGACTTTGGAACTGTTGCCACACCTGCGACCAGATTTCGCCGCGGTAATTGGGCGAGGAAACCCGCTGAGCCACTACGGCATCCAGATTCGAAAGCGCCACACCCACGGCAATCAATGCGCCGCCCAATGCCAGAAGCAGCAAATCAACTTTGCTTCTCCTGACCAGACCGATCAGCAGCAGGATGACAGTCAACGACAACATCGGCCCACGGCTCTTGGTTACAAACATAAGGGTGACCGCGAGACCAATCACCACCATCAGCCCCAACTGCACCGGCCACTTCTTGTTGGGTAGCGACCACCATGCAGCAATAGCCACGACGCCGAAAACAATCGCCGAGTTGATAGGGTTGCCCGGCCCCCACCCTGCCATTTGTTGCAACGAATAGCGGCCAGTAACAAATGCCGAGAGTGGGACATCACCCAACAACATGCTCAACACATAGCCACACGCAGCAACACCACCCGCTACAGCGATAAACCCGGGAATAAACTGTGGGCCGAAGCGATTGATGGCGCCCTCAATGCCCAGCATCAAGCAATAAATATAAAGGCTGTACTTGGCTGCATCGCGGATCGAGCCCTCGCCTCCGGACCACAAGGTACTTAACGAGAAGTAGCTGAGAAACAGCACGACGGATGCCAGCGCCCAGCTATCCTGCCGAAACAACAGTGCCGAGCGCACCAGCAGGAACAACGCTGGCAATGCCACCAAAAGATAGAAAAACGTTTTTTGATGGCTACCACCCAGAAAGAAAATGGAGCCCAAATACAGCAGAAAGCCCACTGCAATCCACTTGTGCACGGTCTCTTGCAGAGTCAGACCACGCGACCGAAAAGCCTCCACCAACGCCATACAAACACCTATTCAAGATTTTCGATTGCGCCTGGTGGCGCCGTTACAAAAAGCAGTTCGATTGCAAATCTCAGCCGCTAGCAGTCAGCGCCACACCTTCAACGTCGACGGGCAATGAAGTACCGCCAACCAAGGCATTGATTACCGCTACGGTTCTATCCAGCCCCAGGAAGCCTCCGGCGAGATGGAAAACCGCAAAGTTTTCCGAAGTCTCAACATGGGCAAGGTAGTGTGTCTCGATCTGCGCAATACGTTGATCCAGCTCGGCAATATTTTTCACTGCAGCCCCGAAGAATCGTTCCTGCTCGAAAATATCCCGGTAGCCGCCGGCATTGATATACACCACAGGCCGCCTGGCCAAGGCCGCTTCAATTACCGCATTGGAAACCAGGCTGATGACGATTGACGCAGCCGACAGCGCATCTTCCAGCGAGGTGGACGGCGGCAACACTTGGATATTGGCGTGTTGGGCAGCAGCCTCTTGCCAAAGCGCCATGCGGCTGCGCGGATGGCCCTTGATCAACACCTTGTGCTCAGGATGGCTGGCCGCCCAATCGCGAACCAGTCGATAACTTTCCTGGTAGCCAGGCTCTTTTTCCTTGTCTGGCCCAACACCCAGCACCAGCAGTGTCTTTACCGAAGGTGATGCCAGCGGCATGTCGAATGTTTGGCTGATCATATGCGAGCCGGTCAGCAGTGCGGTGGTAGAGCCAAATCGCAGCACACGACGCCTTAGCGCCTCTTCTGAGCTCTTGCCGAACAACAAGTAGTAGTCATAGTCGAGCATTCCCAGCCGCCGGGAAGCCTCCACCGTAGTGGCGTGGGCCAGATGCACGAGCGGGCGCTGACGCTGATTTAAAGACAAGCGCAGAAAGGGCGAATAGAGGCTGCCATTGCGATCGTTGAGCAAAACCCGCGGCTGGTGATGCGCAACCAACCACTCAGCGTGGGCGGCGATACCAAAGTAACGCGTGGGAACAGCGTATGGCGGTGCCGCCAGCTCGCGCTTTTTCAGCGTCGCCCGAGGCTCCTGCAACGAAGTCTCGACCAGTCTGTGACCCCACTGGCGCAGGGCCTCAATCAACATTTTTTTACGCTGCAAGACGATAACCTTGGGCGCAGACTGCAGCAGCAACACATCGCAGGGCTCAGCGACTACGCTGGCCGCCAGTCGCCGTCTGGCACGCAACCCGAACCACCAGTCACCCACCACTTCGCGCGCAAAGCGCACTGCACTGCCTAACATCCCATGACGTTCGCGCAGCAAGCACCAGCGGTACTGGTCGAGCGCCTGGGCTTTGGCTGCCCAGGGGTTAACGGTGTTCTCAAGCATCTCGCGGCTCTCGCAACAGCGGTGAAAACCCGGCTAGGGCCCAGAAGCGCTGACGCACGGCATCATCCGAAAACGAGCGCTGCAGACGCTCCAACATCAATTGCGATACTGCCTGGCGATCTTGCGCCTTGGCCTGTTGAATCAAGGCCTGCGCCAGTGCCTGCGTGTCACCCAGCGGGAACAATCGACCGACACCAGCTATCACTTCCTGCCCACCACCACAGGCCGAGCCAATCAGAGGTACGCCGGCGGCCATTGCCTCTAGCAGCACCATACCGAAGGGCTCGTGATCAGAGCTCAACGCGAACACATCGAAGGCCCGGAAGTAGCGGCGACCATGGGCCACCTGGCCGAGAAAACGCACCTGCTCGGCCACGCCTAGCTCCTGCGCCAACGCCTTGAGCGAGGCCTCCAGCTTGCCGCTGCCCATGATCACTAACAGGCTGCCGGCCGGCAGTTGCGGCAACGCTTGGGCGAAACCGCGCAACAACGTCGCCTGATCCTTGTCCGGATGCAGACGCCCGACATTGCCAACAACCCAGGCATCCGCCGGCAGGCCGAGAAACTCGCGTGCCTCGCTGTGGGACACCTGCTCCGCTTGTACCGCAGCAATGTCGACACGGTTGTACAGGGTTTCGATACGCTCGGCCGGCCAGCCGGGCAGGCTCTCGCGGATATCGTCACGCACCGCATCGGAAACCCCGAGCAGGCGCAGACGGCGCTTGAACCATTGGGCAAAGAGAAACCGCGTACGCCGCCGGTAGTCACCAAAGGCGTGGTGCACGCCGATCACCGGCAGGTTACTGCCCAGTAGCGCCACATACACCGGCTTGAAACGATGGGCGATGCAAAAGGCAAACGAGCGCTGGCTGGTGAGACGCTTGATATCGCGAATGGCCGCCAGCTTCAGGCCGCGCACATCGGCGCTGTGGTAGCCGAGAAAGATCACTTCATCGGAACCCGAGCCCGCTTCCACGGCGGCGCTCGGCTCACCGGTCAGGTAGACCGTGGTGACCTTGTACGGCGTACCGTCGAACAGGCTGGCGTACTGACGGGCGCAGTCGAGAAACGGCCCGTCATAGCTGTGGCAGAACTGCAGAACACGCAGTTCAGTTGAGTGCGTCATACCCGTCCGCGCCTTCCTTGATCACCAAAATATCTTCCATGATCAGGTACTGCAGGTCCGAACCGAAGAACATGTTCAACGCGTCGGTAGGCGAGCAGATCATCGGTTCGCCACGACGGTTCAGCGAGGTGTTCAGCGACACGCCGTTGCCGGTCAGGCCTTCCAGGGCCTTCATCATGTCGTAGTAGCGCGGGTTGTATTCGCGCTTGAGCACCTGGGCACGGGAAGTGCCGTCTTCGTGCACCACTTCCGGCACACGGGTTTTCCACTCTTCGGCGACTTCGAAGGTGAAGGTCATAAAGGGTGCCGGGTGGTCGACCTTGATCATCTGCGGGCCGACGGTATCCAGCATCGACGGGCAGAAGGGGCGCCAGCGCTCACGGAACTTGATCTGCTCGTTGATGCGGTTGGCCACCCCGGCAATGCTCGGGCAGCCAATGATCGAACGGCCACCGAGGGCGCGCGGACCAAACTCCATGCGGCCCTGGAACCAGGCCACCGGGTTGCCGGCGACCATGATCTCGGCAATGCGCTGGGGCATTTCCTCGATCTGTTTGAACTTGGGCTTGCTCGGGTGGCGGGCGCAGGCGGCGATCACGTCTTCGTTGGAATACGCAGGGCCGAGATAGACGTGTTCCATCTTCTCCACCGGCACACCGCGCTTGTGCGAGATATAGGCGGCGGCACCAACGGCGGTACCGGCGTCACCGGAAGCCGGCTGCACGAACAGCTCTTTGACTTCCGGGCGGGCAATGATGCGCTGGTTGAGTTTGACGTTCAGCGCACAACCGCCGGCGAAGGCGATCTTGCCGGTTTCCTTGAGGATGTCGCCCAGGTAGTAATCCATCATCTGCAGCGCCAGCTTCTCGAACAGCGCTTGCATGCTGGCGGCGTAATGAATGTACGGGTCGTCGGCGATATCGCCTTCGCGTTTCGGGCCCAGCCACTCGATCAGCTTGGGCGAGAAGTAGAAGCCCTTGCCGTTCTCTTTATAGCGGCGCAGGCCGATGACGTTGGCGTACTCGGTGTTGATGATCAGCTCACCATTCTCGAACTTGGCCAAGCGGGAGAAATCGTACTTGCTGGCATCGCCATACGGTGCCATGCCCATGACCTTGAACTCGCCATCGAGCATCTCGAAACCGAGGAACTCGGTGATTGCGCCGTACAGGCCGCCGAGGGAATCCGGGTCGAAGAACTCTTTGATCTTGTGGATATTGCCGTTCTCGCCATAGCCGAAAAAGGTCGTGGCGTACTCACCCTTGCCGTCGATGCCCATGATCGCGGTCTTTTCGGTAAAGCCCGAGCAGTGGTAAGCGCTGGAGGCGTGAGCCAGGTGGTGCTCGACCGGCTCGATCTTGATCTTCTTCGGATCGAAACCCAGCTGTTCCAGGCACCAGACAATCTTGTTGCGGTAGCGCTTGTAGCGACGGTTACCCATCAGGATCGCGTCGAGGGAACGGTCCGGCGCATACCAGTAACGCTTGGCGTAGTGCCAGCGAGCCTTGCCGAACAGGCTGATGGGGGCAAAGGGAATGGCCACCACATCGACATCCGACGGTTTGATCCCGGCCTGTTCCAGACAGAACTTGGCCGACTCGTAGGGCATACGGTTCTTGGCGTGCTTGTCGCGCACAAAGCGCTCTTCTTCGGCGGCCGCGATCAACTTGCCGTCGATATACAGCGCAGCGGAAGGATCATGACTGAGGGCGCCGGAAAGGCCGAGAATCGTCAGTGCCACGGGAAACCTCTTGCAACGACGCAAGGCCTACGCCTGCGCGAAAAGTCGGACGGCAGGCCGGAAAAGCAAAGGGCTGCCTGATAAAGCGGGGGATTATAGCCGTTGCGTTGCGCTGGGTGCGAGCGTGACGGGGCGAGGTGTTCCAGAACCGGTGTTTGCAGGAAGCGAGGTTGCCCCGGAGCGCCGGCCGACCTCTCCGACAAAAAGCACTCTCCCTGTGAGAGGCTTCAGCCTCGATGCTTTTGCTTTGGCGATTGCCGCCTCCCACACATCGAGATCAAGCGAGCTAGAGCCGCGCAAGGCAAAAATCCATTTTGAAGCGTAGGGCGAATATCCGCTGCGCGGATATTCGCCCTACGCCCATGAGCATTCAAAACCTTTTTTAACCCAACCCGGCCGACGCGCAGCCGATCGTTTGATTACGGCAGCGCGTAAGCGATGACGTAATCCCCCCGCTCCGGCGACTGCCGCGCCCCGCCGGCACTCACCACGATGTACTGCTTACCGGTTTTCGGCGACACATAGGTCATCGGCCCCGACTGGCTGCCCACCGGCAGGCGTGCTTTCCAGACTTCCTTGCCGCTGCCGCTATCAAAGGCGCGCAGGTAGAAATCCTGGGTGCCGGCGAAGAGCAGCAGGCCCGACTGGGTGGCCATCGAGGCACCCAGGGTCGGCATGCCGATGGGGATCGGCAGGTGCATCTTGATGCCCAGCGGGCCGGTGTCCTGCACTGTGCCGACCGGAACCTGCCAGACCAGCTTGCGGGTTTTCAGATCGATGGCCGACATGGTGCCGAATGGCGGTTTCTGGCACGGAATGCCGGCCACCGACAGGAAGCGTTCACGCATGGCACCGAACGGGGTGCCAGTCTGCGGCACCACGCCCATTTCGATACCACTGGCACCCGCGGCGATCTTTTCGCGCGGGATCATGTAGTTGGCCAGGCCCAGGCGCATGTCATTGACGAACATATAGTGGGTGGTCGGGTCCACCGACACGCTGCCCCAGTTCATCCCGCCAAGGGAGCCGGGGAATTGCAGGGCACGGTCCAGCCCCGGCGGGGTGTAGACGCCTTCATGGCGCATGCCTTTGAACTGGATACGGCACAGCAACTGGTCAAATACCGTGGCACCCCACATGTCCGCTTCATACAGTTGGCGGTTGCCGATCGAGGGCATGTCCACCGAGAACGGCTGGGTTGGCGAGTAGCGCTCGCCTGGCACGTTGCCCTGCGGCACCGGCTTTTCATCGACCTTGGCAATCGGCACGCCGGTGGCGCGGTTGAGCAGGAAGATCTCGCCTTGCTTGGTGATCTGCGCCAGCGCCGGCTGGGTGCCACCGGCGTCATCAGGCACATCGTAGAGCAGCGGTTGCGCCGGGATGTCGAAGTCCCACAGGTCGTGGTGGGTCATCTGGAAGTGCCAACGGATGGCACCGGTGGCGGCTTCGACGGCGACTACCGAGGAGCTGTATTTATCGTCCAGCTCGGTACGCTCGCCGGCCCAGAAGTCCGGCGTTGCGTTGCCGGTGGGCAAGTAGATGAGGCCGAGTTTTTCGTCGTAGGCCATGGCCGACCACACGTTCGGCGTACCACGGGTGTAGGTCTGACCTTCCGGCGGACGTTTGGTGGTTTGCGGGTTGCCCGGGTCCCAGGCCCAGATCAGCTCGCCGCTGTGCACATCGAAGGCACGCACCACGCCCGGCGGTTCGCCGGTAGAGAAGTTGTCCGCTACCCGGCCGCCCACTACCACCACATTGCCCGCCACCAGCGGGGTAGAGGTCTGTTGGTAGTAGCCGTCTTTGACTTCGCCCATATCGGTTTTCAGATCCACCGTGCCCTGATTGCCAAAGTCGGCGCACGGCTCGCCGGTGTCAGCGTTGATGGCGATCAGGCGCGCATCAATGGTCGGCAGGAACAGGCGCTTGGCGCAGGCGGCCGGCGCAGCGGCGGCCGTATCGACCGGAGCGGCATCTTCGTAAAAGCCCAGGCCGCGGCAACGCTGCCAGTTCGGTGCCGAGCCTTGCGGGTCGAAGTGCCAGCGCTCCTTACCGCTGTCGACGTCGATGGCAAACACCTTGCCGTAGGCGGTGCAGTGATAGAGGGTGTCGCCGATCTGCAGCGGGGTGTTCTGGTCTTCGGCGCCGGAGCCGGTGCTCTGCGGTAGATCGCCGGTGCGGAAAGTCCAGGCCACTTGCAGCTTGTCGATATTGCCCTTGTTGATCTGATCCAGGGCGGCGAAACGATCTCCGTGGGTGGTGTTGCCCCAGTGTTTCCAATCTTTCTGTTCCTGCCCCTTGGCCACCGGGATGACTGGTGGCTCGCTGGTCGCCGCAACGATGGGGTTAAGCACAAAGGCATAGGCCGAGGTGGCGACAATCGCCAGCGCCAGCAGACCGCTCAGCACATAAGCGCCGCGGCCATCGCCTTCATGGCCACCGTCATGGTGCGCCGGAGAAAGACGCAGCAAGGTCGGATAAAGCAGGCTCACCACCAGACCGATCACGGCAAGCACCAACAAGCGCGACACCAGCGGCCAGAATTCCAGGCCGGTTTCCCACACGGCCCAGATCACCGACAGCAGCAGCACCGCGCCAAACAGCCAGGCACCATTGGGGTTGGCCTTGGCGATCAGCACACCGGCACCGAGCAAGGCCAGCCCCGACAGCACGAAATACCAACTGCCGCCCAGTACTGCCAGGTAGGCACCGCCACCGGCCAGGTACAGACCGACCAGGGCAATCGCTACCCCGACCACCACCAGCAACCAGCTGGCCAGGCCCCCGGCGCGTCGGCCGCCAACAGTTATTACCTCATTCATCTGCGCTATCCCCTTGCTCAATCAATTGGTACCAGCCGCCCTAGCCAGGCCAGCCACCTAAAGGGCGCGGATTCTGCCGCGCATCCAGCGGGCTTACACCTTGCGGGGCGTAGGTCATTAGCCGACCTGGTGCCGAAATAAAAGCGCAAACCCAGTAGCAGAGCGGCTCGGCAGCGGATGACTTTATGGTCGATAATCGCCCACTATGCTCAGCCCGCGACCGCAGCGGCATTGTTGATCTGTATAACGCCGGCGATGACTTCATTGAACCGACTACCGCCCTACTCCCTGCTGCTGACACTGTTCGCGGTTGCCAGCACCCAGGCCGCTGAAACCCGCAACGATCAGCTTGCCCCGCTGGAACTCGACACATTGGTGATCAGTGGTTCCCGCCAAGCCAGTGACAGCTTTGCTCTGCCGTTCTCGATAGATAGCGTAGATCGTCAGCAGATCAGCGACGGCCAACTAGCCATCAATGCCTCGGAGGCCCTGAACCGCGTCCCCGGCCTGGTGGTACAGAACCGCCAGAATTACGCCCAGGACCTGCAGATTTCTTCCCGAGGTTTCGGTGCTCGGTCGGCCTTTGGTGTACGCGGCATCAAGCTGCTCAGCGACGGCATTCCAGCCAGCACTGCGGACGGTCAGGGCCAGGCCGCCACCTTCAACCTCGACACCGCCGAGCGCATCGAAGTGTTGCGCGGGCCGGCGTCTACCCTGTATGGCAGCAACGCTGGCGGCGTGGTTCAGGTATTTTCCCGCGATCCCGAAGGGCCACCGCAAGTCGCTGCCGAAAGCATTTTCGGCAGCGACGGCATAAACAAAAACCACCTCAGCGCCGAGGGTGCGGTTGAGCAGGCCGGTTTTCTCCTTGATGCCTCGCGCATGGACACCGATGGCTACCGCGACCACAGCGCCGCCCGCCGCGACCAGACCCTCGCCAAGCTCAACCTCAAGCCCGATGCCGACAGCAAGCTGGCGCTGATCTACAGCAGCCTGGAGCAGAACGGCACCCAGGACCCGCTGGGGCAAACCTGGGCGGGCTACAAAGCCGACCCACGCTCGGTGGCCCCCGCAGCGCTGACCTACAACACGCGCAAAAGCATCGACCACCAGCAGGTGGGTGCCAACTATGAGCGCTACTTTGGTGAGGCGACGCTGCAGGCCACGGCCTATAGCGGCAAGCGCAGCGTGATTCAGTATCTGTCGATTCCCAAAGGCACGCCGGCCAACAACAACGGTGGCGGCGTGGTGGCTTTTGACCGCACCTTCCATGGCGGCAGCCTGCGCTGGCTGCAACCGGTCGGCGATCTGGACCTGGTATTTGGCCTCGATTACGACCAAAGCCAGGATGATCGTCAGGGTTACCAAAACTTCTCGGGCAACCAGCTGGGCGTAAAGGGCGAACTGCGCCGCGACGAGATCGACACCGCCACCAGCCTTGACCCCTACGCCCAAGCCACCTGGACCTACGGCAACTGGACCGTGCAAGGCGGCCTGCGCTACAGCACGGTGGAAATCGAGGTGGATGACCACTACATCACCAGCAGCAATGGCGATGACAGTGGCGACCGACGTTACGAACAGGCCAGCCCGGCACTGAGCCTGGGCTACGCCTTCACACCACAACTGAATGGCTACGTCAGCGTTGGCCGGGGTTTTGAAACGCCCACCCAGGGTGAACTGGCCTACGGCGCGCCGGGCAGCAGCGGGGTGAACTACAACCTCGACCCGTCCACCAGCACCCAATATGAACTAGGCCTCAAGGCTCTTCTGGGTAGCGGTACACGGGTGAATGCAGCGGTGTTTCAGATCACTACCGACGATGAAATCGTGGTGCTTAGCAGCGACGCTGGCCGCACCAGCTACCAGAACGCCGGGCGCACGCTGCGGCGGGGATTCGAGCTGGGCATAGAAAGCCAACTCAGCGAGCAGTGGTCAGCCAACCTCGCCTACACCTACCTGGCGGCGCAGTACGACTCCAGTTTCGTCAGCGGCACCGGCAGCACGGCGCAGACGGTCGACAGCGGCAACAACCTGCCGGGCGTGCCGCGCACCACCCTGTTCGCCGAACTCGACTGGCGGCCGCTCGACGGCGTCAGCACCGCCATCGAGGGGCTGTACCGCAGCAAGGTGTACGTCAACGACAGCAACAATGCCCGACCGGCACCGGCCTACAGCGTGTTCAACTGGCGCGCCCGCTTCGAACAGCACTACGGCCCATGGACCGTGCACCAGCTGCTGCGTCTGGATAACCTGCTGGACCGCCAATATGTCGGCTCGGTGATAGTCGGCGACGGCAACAGCCGCTACTACGAAGCCGCACCCGGACGCAGCTGGTATGCCGGGGCCGGGGTTTCCTATCAGTTCGAGTAACGGCCAATCGCGGCTGAAGCCGCTCCTACAAGACCGCACAATCCGTAGGAGCGGCTTCAGCCGCGATTCCTGGAAACGGCGATTTAAAGTGTGGGTAGTCGCTGATCCAGCAACTTGTATAGCGCCGAGTCTGTGGGCCAATTACGCAAAAACCGCGCACGATCCCGGGCATAAGCTTTGGCAAAACTGCCCTGACTGCCGTGCTGCTGCATGGCATCCAGATCGATCAGCGTCCATTGGTTCTGGAACCAGAACAGGTTGTGGCCTTTGAAGTCGCCATGGCTGATGCGCTCGCGAAGCAGTGCGGCGAACAGTTGGTCCAAGGCCTGCAATTCGCTATCCGGCGGCGTGCTGTGCAGGTACGGCGAAAAGCGCGCAATCAGGTCTTCGTCGCCGCAGTAAGCGGTCACCAGATAAGCGCGGCCGCGCAGCCAGCACCAGCGCCGTTCGATCACCGCCAGCGGCTGCGGGGTGGCGATGCCCAGTACCTGCAGGCGATTGCCTTCACGCCAGCTGTGCCAGGCGCGGCTGGGGCGCCAGAAGCGTTTCAGCCAGTGGGCGAAGTTCTTCACGTTGTAGCGCTTCACCACCAGTGGCGCGCCCGCCACTTCAACCCGCGCCACAGTAGCCGCGCCCCCGGTTTTGTACAGATGACCGGCGTCGATGGCGCTATCCGGGTCGGCCAGCAGCGCCTGCAACCCCGGCTCGGCCTCGCGGCGCACCACACGCAAACCGAAGGCACCACTCCGCGCGCTGAACAGGCTGCACTCGCGGGCGGCCTTTTTCAGGTAGTCGCGCACCCGCCAGCGCCGCACGCTGGCGACTTCGGCCAAGAGCTTTTCCAGCGGCAGGGCATGTTCGCCGTTGGCCAGCAGGTAGTGAATCAGCAGTTCTTCGAGGAAGGGTTCGAGGTTGGCCGGCAACTGGGCAAAAAACACTCCGAGGTTGCGCAGCACTTCATCACGCCCCAGCGGCTGCCCCGGCACCTGCGCCTGCACGCCGCCGCCATCGATCAGGTACAGCTGGCCGTTGTACTGCAGCAGATTGTCCAGATGCAGATCAGCCTGCCACAGGCCTTTGCTATGCAACTGCGCAATGGCACCCAGGGCCTGGGCCAGCACCTGCTGCTGGCCGTCGGATGCCGGCGCTTGCTGGGCCACCGCACGCCAGGCATCGCCCAGGCTTTGCGCGCCAGCCAGATACTCGAACAGCAACCAGCCGCCCTCGCCCGCCGTATAGCCTTCAGCCAATAGCGCCGGGGTCAGCAGGCCCTGCTCGGCCAGCAGATGCACGCCCTTGGACTCACGGTTGAAGTGGCGCTCGGCCTTGCCCCCCACCAACAACTTGGCCAGTACCGGGCGGCCCTGCCACTGCGCCACGCCGACATAACGCTGGCCCGGCAACACCCGCAGCAGGCTCTGCAGCTGCAGCGTTTCGCCGCCCACCTGCACGCTCAGCGGCAAGGCTGGTGTGCGCCCGGCGCTGCTCAGCTCGCCGAGGTTCATCGGCGAGCTGCCTTATGCGCGCTGCGCGCGCCCAGGCGCTTGCTCCAGCCTTTGGCATCGCCCTTGTCGCCGACGTAGGCCAACAGCAATTGCCAGACTTCTTCCTGGCTCCAGCTACTGGCACGGCGCAGTAACGGCTCAAGGTCCTTGATCCGGTCGCGCTTGCCGAACACCAGGCGGCGGGTCTTTTCCAGATCGATCAATTGCGCGTCGAAACCGCTGGCCGACTCGCGCAGAAAAATATGTTTGGGATAGAAGCAGCCATGCATCTGATTGGCATCGTGCAGGCGCCGCGCCAGCTCCCCGCAGGCGCGCAGAATGGCCATGCGCTGAGCCTCGCTGCGCTCAGTCCAATCGCGCAACCAGTATTCCAGGTCCTGCCAGCCATCCAGAGCACGGGTGAGCAGGATGGCCTGCTGCTTGCCGTCCACTTCGCGCTGGGCGAAGAAGGCCGCGTGCAGAGCCGGAATACCGAGCTTCTGGTAGCGCTCGATATTGCGCAGCTCGCGGGCGAAGGTCGGCTCGCCCAGGGGATGCAGCAGGCTGCGGGTCAGGTGGTTGGTCTGGCGTTTGAGGTAATAGGCCGACTCGCCCAGCACCAGCCGCGACACCGTGCTGTACCCGCCGCGCTCGGTGTTCGGTTCATCCACCGCGTCCAGCTCCAGGGCCCACAGGGCATCGAAGGAGTCGAGTTGATGAGCAGCGAGAACCGCACGGTCTTCGGCGGCGATAAAGTCCTTCATTCCCGACCCTCAAAGAATTGCACGATCTTGCGGATCTGTTTCTTGTCCGCTGGATTGAGCTTGGCGTGCCCGCTGTACTGCAGGTAGAAGCGCAGCCGCTGGGTGTTGGAAAGCTTGTACTTGGCCACTTTGTCGAGGCAGGCGAGGTCTTTGATGATCCGGTAACGCAACACGAAACCGCGCCAGAACGCACCGTTAGGGCAATCGATAAAGAACAGCTTGGCCTGGTCATCGACCAGCAAGTTGCGCCACTTTAGGTCGTTGTGGGTGAAAGAGTTGTCGTGCATCACGCGGGTGCCGTGGGCCAGCTGGCGACTGATGCCGTCTACCCAGGCGGCGTCCTGCAGGCGCACATCGCCCTTTTTCGCCATCCGTCCGAGGTCGTCGGTGTTGGGCAGTTCACGGGTGATCATGGCACCGCGCACGAACGCACCATGGCGGCGTTCGAAACCACGCGCTACCACTTCGGCGGTGGGCAGGCCCCACTTGGCGAAGCGCTTCAGGTTCTGCCACTCACTGCGTACCCGCAGGCGCGCCAGGTACGGCCGCAAGCCCTTGCCGGCACTGCGGTAGCGTTTGACGTAATAACGCACGCCTTCGCGCTCGATGCGGATCACTTCGGAAACCGGGTCGCGGGTCATGCGCTCGCCGGTCAGGGCGAACACCGCATCGAGATCACCGAAGTCGGCGGCCAGCTGCTGATAAGCGGGTTCCAGATGCCACGACGCCATCAGAGCGCGTCCCCGTAACGCTGCTTGCGGTCATACAGCTTGGCGGCCTTGCGTTCCAGCCAGGCCAACAACGTCGCTTCCTCACGGAGAATCTGGCGCAGGTTGCAGGTACCCCGGGCCGCGAGGAAATAGGCGCGCAGAAAGCGCAGCTTGTCGCGCTGGGTCAGGCCGATATCCAGGGCCGAGAAGTACAGGGCGGCGAGGTCTTTGTCGCGCCAGCGGCGGCTGATTTTCTCGCGGCTTTGCGCGCGATGCAGGTCGATCACCGACAGCTTGAAGTCATCGGCGGTCACCGCTTTATCGGTGTGCAACAGAAAGTGGCAGATATAGCAGTCGCGGTGGTTGACCCCGGCATGGTGCATCATCCCGGTCATGCGCGCCACTTCGGCGATCAGCGCCCATTTCAGGCGCGGCGCAGGCGGCTGCTTGAGCCAGTCGATGCTGAAGTCTTCCAGGCTGACGGTGGGTGCCAGTTCCTCGGTGACGATAAACGAATGCTGCGCCGCCGGGTTATTGCCGCGCTCGCCGTAGGCAACCGCCGTCATGGTCGGCACACCCACTTCGGTCAGGCGCTGAATGGCTTTGAGCTCCTGCCCGGCACCGAGCACTGGCAATTTGGCGGTAAACAGGTTTTTGAAGATTTCACCCCAGCCGATGCCTCGGTGAATTTTCACAAAGTAGCCACGGCCATCGACTTCGGTGCGCAGGGTGCGCCTGCCTTCCAGCTCGCGGTACACCTGGCCATCCAGGCGTTCGACGGCCTCGAAAGCGTCCTGCCCGGCCCACAGCCGCTTGAACGGCTCAGTCAGCATCAGCTTCACGCGCGCGCCTCCAGAATCACATCGGCGGCGCGCTGCGGCAGGCTGTAGAGGTCCGCCGTATCGGCAAACGCCAGGCCATTGGCCGCCCAGGCGGCACGCTGCGCGTCGTCTTCAAGCATGGTTTGCAGGGTGCTGTTGAGCTGCTCCTGCTGGAACGGGCTGGGCACCACGCGGCCGCAATCGGCTTCTTCGATGTAGTGGGCGTAGCCGCACACATCGGTGACCAAAACCGGCAGCCCCGCCACCAACGCTTCCAGCAACACGGTGCCGGTGTTTTCGTTGTAGGCCGGGTGAATCAGCAGATCGGCACCCAGGAGAAAACGCGGGATATCGCTGCGCCCTTTGAGAATCTGCACCTGCTCGCTAATGCCCAAGGCCGCCACCTGCAGCAGAAACGGCTTGGGATCGTCCTGGCCAATGACGATCAGCCGGGTGCGTTTTTTCAGTTCTTTGGGCAACGCCGCCACGGCTTTCAGGCTGCGGTCCAGGCCCTTGGTTTTGAACCCGGAACCGATCTGCACCAGCAGCAGGTCATCGTCGGCCAGGTTGAACTCGCGACGGAACTCGGCACGGATCTCGGCAGCATTGGCCGGCGCGCGGCGGTCGGCAGCGATGCCCGGCGGCAGCAGATGAAAGCGCTCGGCCGGGGTGGCGTAGTGTTTGACGAACAGCGGCTGCTGCACTTCGGAAATCATCAGCACTTCGGTCCTGGCGGTCGGCGCGAACACCGCGCGCTCGTAGTCGGCAAAGTGCTTGTAGCGCCCGAATTTGCGGTACAGCGAGTTGCGCAGGTTTTGCGCTTTATCTTCAAAACAGCCATCGGCGGCGTAGTACACATCCAGGCCGGGCATCTTGTTGAAACCTACCACGCGGTCCACCGGGCGCTTGGCCAGGTCGGCCTGCACCCAGGCCAGCAGTTTTTCGTTGCGACGGTGGTTGAACAGGGCTTTGACCGGTGCCACCAGCACTTCGAAACCGGGCGGCACCTCGCCTTCCCAGATCAGCGTGTAGACGCGAATGCTGTGGCCACGCTGCTGGCACTCCAGGGCGATGCGCATGAAATCGCGCTGCAGGCCGCCGAAGGGAAAGTACTTGTACAGAACAAAAGCCAGTTGCATCACACAGTCTCCGGTGCCAAAAGCAGGGCTTGTAACTCGGTGGCCACACGCTCGGGCAGCAGGTCATCGAAACAGGGTTTATCGCGGTCGCCCAACCCGGCGTTCGGGCCGGTGGCGCACAGATGAATCTGCGAGCGCCCATAGGCACCCACGCGGCCCGGCAGGGTCGGGCCGTACAGGGAAATGGTCGGTACATCCAGGGCGGCGGCCAGATGGCCAAGGCCGGTATCCACCGCCACGCAGGCTTGCGCGCCGGCAATCACCTTGGCCACGCCCGCCAGGTTTAATTTGGGCAGTACCACGGCGTTTTCCAAGCCCTGGGCGATACGTTCGGCGCGTTGCTGCTCGACGGCATTGCCCCAAGGCAAGCGAATGGCATAGCCCAGTTCGCTCATTTGTTCGGCCAGCTGCCGCCAGTAAGCCTCGGGCCAATGCTTGCTGGCCCAGGTGGTGCCATGCAGGAACAACAGATACGGCGGCGCAGCGGGGTCAGCCATCTGCGCACGGTTCAACCCGTAGTCGCCAATGCCCGCCGGCAGCGGGTAGTCGAGGGCCTGGGCAAACAACTGGCGAATCCGCTCCAGCGCATGCTGGTCACGCGGCACGGCATAGGTGCGGTCGTAGAAACGGCAGGCAATCGGCTCGCGCGCCGAGTCGCGGTCCAGGCCCGCGATCGGGCCTTGCACATAGCGGGTCAGCCAGGCGCTTTTCAGCAGGCCCTGGGCGTCGATCACCAGGTCGTATCTGGTTTCGCCCAGGCGCTGTTTGAAGCGTTTCCAGTCGCCGTGTTTGATGGTCTGCCAGAGGTTCTTGCGCCAGCGGCGGATGGCCACCGGAATCACCTGGGCCACGGCCGGATGCCAGGCCGGAATCTCGGCAAAGCCCTCTTCCACCACCCAGTCGAACTGGATGCCGGGAATGGCGCGGGCGGCATCGGTAAGCGCCGGCAGGCTGTGAATCACATCGCCCAGCGACGAGGTTTTGATCAGCAGAACCCGCATCAATCGACCTCGGCCGGATTCGGCGCCACACGCGCCAGGGCTTCCACCACCGGACGCGGCTTCAGCTCGCGCAGGCAGTTGTAGTGGCCGAAGCGGCAGGTGCGGTCAAAGCACGGGCTGCATTCGATACCCAGACGGACGATTTCCACCTGGTCGGCCAACGGCGGGGTAAAGCCCGGCGAGGTGGAACCGTAAATCGCCACCAGCGGGCGGTTCAGCGCCGCCGCCACATGCATCAGGCCCGAGTCGTTGGAGGCAACGGCATTGGCGCAGGACAGCAGATCGATGGCTTCGGCCAGCGAGGTTTCGCCCGCCAGGTTATGGGCTTCTTCGCGCAGACCAGGGATCAGCCGGCTGCGGATCGCTTCGCCCACCGGGTGATCATTCTTCGAGCCGAACAACCACACCTGCCAGCCTTCACGGATTTTCAGCTCGGCCACTTTGGCGTAATGCTCGCTGGGCCATTTCTTCGCTTCACCGAACTCGGCGCCGGGGCACAGGGCCAATATCGGCCGATCCAGAGTCAGGCCGAACTTGGCCAGGGCGGCATCACGGCTTTGCGGCTCGATACGCAGGCTGGGCTGTGGATAAGGTTGCGGCAGTTCGGCACCCGGCTCGTAGGCGAGGGCCATAAAGCGCTCGATCATCAGCGGATAGCGCTCTTTGTCGAGTTTGCGCACATCGTTGAGCAAGCCATAGCGCAGCTCGCCTTTCCAGCCGGTGCGTTTCGGGATGCCGGCGAAGAACGGCACCAGTGCCGACTTCAACGAATTGGGCAGCAAAATGGCCTGATCGTACTGGCCAGCCAGGGATTTGCCGATGCGCCGCCGCGTGCCCAACTCCAGCGCGCCATGGCCAAGGGGAAAGCTCAGCGCCTTACGCACTTGGGGCATGCGTTCGAGAATCGGCCGGCTCCAGTCGGGTGCCAGCACGTCGATCTGGCAGTCGGGGTGACGCTGTTTCAGGCACTGGAACAGGGTCTGCGCCATCACCATGTCGCCAACCCAGCTCGGCCCTACGATCAATATGTTCATTCAAACTCCGCAAATGAGCAGGGAGGCGTTTAAGCCTCCCTGTCACTGCTAATTGCTGTTTTTACCTGGCGGTTTACTTGACGGCGGTACGCCACTCGGCGTGAGCGCTGGTCTGGCCAGTCACCAGGTCGAAGTAGGCTTTCTGCAGTTTTTCGGTGACCGGGCCACGGCTGCCGATCCCGATGCTGCGGCCGTCCACTTCGCGGATCGGCGTTACTTCAGCGGCGGTGCCGGTGAAGAAGGCTTCGTCGGCGATATACACCTCGTCGCGGGTGATGCGTTTTTCCACCACCGGGATACCCAGCTCGCCGGCCAGGGTCAGCACGGTGCTGCGGGTGATGCCGTTCAGGCACGAGGTGACTTCCGGGGTGTAGAGCACGCCGTCCTTGATCAGGAAGATGTTCTCGCCCGAGCCTTCGGCCACATAGCCTTCCGGGTCCAGCAGCATGGCTTCGTCGGCACCGGCCGAGACCGCTTCCTGCAACGCCAGCATCGAATTGATGTAGTTGCCGTTGGCCTTGGCGCGGGTCATGGAAATATTGACGTGGTGGCGAGTGAAGGAGCTGGTGCGCACCTTGATGCCTTTTTGCAGGGCTTCGTCGCCCATGTACGCGCCCCAGTGCCAGGCAGCAACGATCACATGTACTTTCAGGCTGTCAGCACGGATGCCCATGGCTTCAGACCCGTAGAACACCATCGGGCGGATATAGGCGCTTTCGAGGTTGTTTTCACGTACCGCCGCACGGGTGGCTTCGTTGATCTGCTCTTTAGTGAACGGCATCTTCATGTTCATGATGTGAGCCGAATCGAACAGGCGGTCGGTGTGCGCTTGCAGGCGGAAAATCGAGGTGCCCTGGGGGGTGTTGTAGGCGCGGACGCCTTCGAAAACACCCATGCCGTAATGCAGGGTATGGGTCAGCACGTGGGTGGTTGCGTCGCGCCATTGCACCAGCTCGCCGTCATACCAAATCACACCATCACGATCGGCCATCGACATCGTTCAGCTCCTCAGAAACTTGCTTCAGTAGGGTTGCTTGAGTTCGGGTTGCTTGCGTCAGGGTTTGCGTTTGCTGCGGGCCGTTCAACCAAGCCCCAGTTCCCGCCAGATGCGCATCACTTCCTGGCGTTCATGCTGGAACTGCTCGCCGCTGACCGTGCCCGGCTGCTTCTGCAGAGCCAGGCGGTGCGAGGCGGAACGGTAGGCCTTGTAGACCTCCTGTAGCAGGGTGGCATCGGCCGCGGGCATCAAGCCCAGGCGTTCCAAGCCTTCCAGAATGCGAATGTTGTCAGTGAACTGCAACAGCGGCGGATACGCGCCAGACCAAGCCAAGGCCGCGTATTGCACCATAAATTCAATATCGACGATACCTCCGGCATCCTGCTTGAGATCGAACGGCGCTGCGGCTTCGAAGGCATTTTGCCCGGTGCCGGCGGCCGTTTGCTTGCTGCCGAGGTTGTCGCGCATCTTGGCGCGCATCTCCCTGACATCGACGCGCAGTTTGTCCAGATCGCGACTGCGCCCCAGCACCTGGGCACGCACATCCTCAAAGGCTTTGCCGACCCGCTCGCTGCCCACCAGCACCCGCGCCCGCACCAGCGCCTGGTGTTCCCAGGTCCAGGCCTCATTTTCCTGGTAACGCCGGAAGGCACCGAGGGAGCTGACCAGCAGCCCCGCCGAGCCCGAGGGCCGCAGGCGCATATCCACTTCATACAACTGGCCGGAGTTGGTCTGCGCGGTGAGCAGGTGAATGATCCGCTGCCCCAGGCGATTGAAGAATTGCGCGCCATCGATGGGCTTGGCACCATCGGTTTCCGCCTGCGGGTCGCCGTCATGGATAAACACCAGATCCAGATCGGAACCATGGCCCAGCTCGATACCGCCGACCTTGCCGTAGCCAACGATGATGAAGTCCGGATCGCACAGCCCACCATCCGCGCGTTGCGGTGTGCCGTGCTTGGCCACGGTATGCCGCCAGGCCAGGGCCAGCACCTGGTCGAGAATGGCTTCGGCCAGCCAGGTCAGGTAATCGCTGACCTTCATTAGCGGCAACGCCCCGGAGATTTCCGAAGCGGCCACCCGCAGGCGGTGGGCCAGCTTGAAGTGGCGCAGGGCCTCCATCTGCTGTTCCAGATCGTCTTCGGGAATCCGGGTCAGGCGCTCGCGCAGCTCGGCGGCCAGTTCCGGTGCCAGTGGCGGCTTGAACAGGCGGCCTTCATTAAGAAGCTCGTCGAGCAGCAGCGGGAAGCGACTGATCTGCTCGGCAATCCACGGGCTGGCGGCGCACAGGGTCAGCAACTGTTGCAGGGCCCCCGGGTTCTCGGTGAGCAGCACCAGATAGGCAGAACGCCGCGCCACCGCTTCGATCAGCGGCAACACGCGCTCTAGTACCAGGTCAGGATTATCGTGTTCGACCGCCTGCGCCAACAGGCGCGGAATAAAGGCGTCCAGGCGTTCCCGGCCAAGGCGCTGCATGGCACGCACCTGGTTGCCGCTGCGCAGGCCCGCCAGGCGCTGCCAGGCCGATTGCGCATCGGCGAAACCGGCATCGGCCAGTTGCCGGCAGGCACTTTCTTCGTCCAGCGCGTCTTCCCACAGCGGCAGCCATTCGCTGCCGACGCAGAGGTCGGCTTCGCCGTTTTCGTCTTCGTCGGGGTCGGCGATCACCTGGCGGAAATGCCATTCGATGCGCCCACGCCAGTACATCAGCCGCTCATGGAAAGCCGCCCAGCTATCGAAACCCATGATAAAGGCGACGCGGGCACGCTCGTCGTCGTTGTCCGGCAGCATCTGGGTCTGGCGGTCGGCAATGGCCTGGATGGCGTGTTCGGTGTAACGCAGAAATTCATAGCCGTCGCGCATTTCGGCGACCACAGCCGGCGGCAGGTAGCCCTGCCCTTCCAGGGTTTTCAGCACCTTTAACAGCGGCCGCTGCTGCAGGCTGAGGTCACGGCCACCGTGGATCAGCTGGAAGGCCTGGGCAATAAATTCCACTTCACGAATGCCGCCGGAGCCCAGCTTGATATTGTCGGCCATGCCCTTGCGCCGCACTTCCTGCTGAATCAGCAGTTTCATCGCACGTAGCGCTTCGATGGCGGAGAAATCGAGGTAACGGCGGTAAACGAAGGGGCGCAGCATTTCCAGCAACTGCGCGCCGGCGGCCTGGTCGCCACCGACCACCCGCGCCTTGATCATGGCGTAGCGCTCCCAGTCGCGACCCTGGTCCTGGTAGTACTGCTCCAGGGCATTGAAGCTGAACACCAGGGAACCGGCCGAGCCGTAAGGACGCAGGCGCATATCGACGCGAAACACAAAGCCGTCGACGGTAATCGCATCCAGCGCCTTGATCAGGCGTTGACCGAGCTTGATAAAGAACTCCTGGTTATCCAGCGAACGCTTCACCCCTTCGGTTTCACCGCCTTCGGGGTAGGCGAAGATCAGGTCGATATCGGAGGACAGGTTGAGCTCCACCGCACCCAGTTTGCCCATGCCCAGCACCACCATATGCTGCGGCTCGCCGCTGCGCCGGCCCATGGGGGTGCCGAACTGTTCGCAGTGGCGCGGGTATAACCAGTTGTAGGTAAGGTCGATACTGGCATCGGCCAGATCGGAAAGATCGCGACAGGTTTGCGCCAGACCCGCCTGACGGCTGATATCGCGCCAGATGATCCGCACCTGCTGACGGTTGCGCAGGCGGCGCAGCACCTGGCCCAGTTGGGCTTCATCGGTGCACTCGGCCAGGGCTTCGGCCATTTGCTGGCGCAATTCGCCGGGCTGCAGGGGCCGCTCAAGTTCGCCGCTTTCAGCCAGAGCCAAGAGCATCTGCGGGTCGCGAATGCTTTGTTCGCTGACGAAATCACTGGCACCGACCACGCGTTTAAAAACATCGAGGCGCTGCGCCGGCCAGGCATCAAATTGTCTGCTGGCCTCCCCTAACGCTGCACGCAGCGATTGCTCCGCCCGCTGGACGAAAGGCTGTAACGAGGAAGGCAAGTCGACGAGCGGCGGCAGGTTCATGATCTATCCTTTGGATCGGCGTACATCTCGGTCAGGGTGTTTGCAGCCACTGAGATTGGCTCGACAGTGGCAAAGCGCTCTAAGCCCAGGATTGTCGCGATTTTTTCGTTCTAATGTGTACACAATGTAGTTTTACTACTAAAGAATGTGTCCCAAGGGCTGAAACGTCCGTCGATTTGTAGTAAAACTACACGCGGCCGGTCCTACCTCCGGTAAATCCAAGAATTTACGTGCCCGCCCATAAGGCCGGCAACGAACACAAGGTTTTCGATTCTGGAAGCCTTTCCGCCATGGAGCAAGCCATGCAAGACCTCGATCCCGTCGAAACCCAGGAATGGCTGGACGCGCTTGAATCCGTCCTAGACCGTGAAGGTGAAGACCGTGCTCATTATCTGATGACCCGTATGGGCGAACTCGCCACCCGCAGCGGTGCGCAACTGCCCTACGCCATCACCACGCCGTATCGCAACACCATCCCCGTTACCCACGAAGCACGCATGCCTGGCGACCTGTTCATGGAACGCCGCATCCGTTCGCTGGTCCGTTGGAACGCCTTGGCGATGGTGATGCGCACCAACCTGCGCGACTCGGATCTGGGCGGCCATATCTCCAGCTTCGCCTCCAGCGCCACGCTGTATGACATTGGCTTCAACTACTTTTTCCAGGCACCGACCGACGAACACGGCGGCGACCTTATCTACTTCCAGGGCCACGCCTCCCCCGGCGTTTATGCCCGCGCCTTTATGGAAGGGCGCATCAGCGAAGACCAGATGAACAACTTCCGTCAGGAAGTCGATGGCAACGGCCTGTCTTCGTACCCACACCCGTGGCTGATGCCCGACTTCTGGCAGTTCCCGACTGTGTCCATGGGCCTTGGCCCGATCCAGGCGATCTACCAGGCACGCTTTATGAAGTACCTGGAAAGCCGTGGTTTCATCCCGGCTGGCAAGCAGAAAGTCTGGTGTTTCATGGGTGACGGCGAGTGCGACGAGCCGGAATCCCTCGGCGCCATCTCCTTGGCTGGCCGCGAAAAACTCGACAACCTGATCTTCGTCATCAACTGCAACCTGCAGCGCCTCGACGGCCCGGTGCGTGGTAACGGCAAGATCATCCAGGAACTCGAAGGCGTGTTCCGTGGTGCGCAGTGGAACGTGAACAAAGTCGTGTGGGGCCGCTTCTGGGACCCACTGCTGGCCAAAGACACCGACGGCATCCTGCAACGCCGGATGGACGAAGTGATCGACGGCGAGTACCAGAACTACAAAGCCAAAGACGGCGCGTTCGTCCGTGAACACTTCTTCAACTCGCCAGAACTCAAGGCGATGGTTGCTGATTTGTCCGACGACGAAATCTGGAAGCTCAACCGCGGCGGCCACGACCCGTACAAGGTCTATGCGGCCTACCACCAGGCGGTCAACCATAAAGAGCAACCCACCGTCATCCTGGCCAAGACCATCAAGGGTTATGGCACCGGTGCCGGCGAAGCGAAGAACACCGCGCACAACACCAAGAAAGTTGATGTCGACAGCCTGAAGAAATTCCGCGACCGCTTCGATATTCCGGTGAAAGACGAAGAACTGGAAAACCTGCCGTTCTTCAAACCCGAAGAAGGCAGTGCCGAAGCCCGTTACTTGAGCGAACGCCGTGCCGCCCTGGGTGGTTTCGTGCCGCAGCGCCGGGCCAAGAGCTTCAGCATTCCGACCCCGCCGCTGGATAGCCTCAAGGCGATTCTGGACGGCAGCGGCGACCGCGAAATCTCCACCACCATGGCCTTCGTGCGCATCCTGTCGCAGCTGGTCAAGGACAAGGAAATCGGCCAGCGCATCGTACCGATCATCCCGGACGAAGCCCGTACCTTCGGTATGGAAGGCATGTTCCGCCAGCTCGGTATCTACTCCTCGGTCGGCCAGCTCTACGAGCCGGTGGATAAAGACCAGGTGATGTTCTACCGCGAAGACAAGAAGGGCCAGATTCTCGAAGAAGGCATCAACGAAGCCGGCGCCATGTCGTCGTTCATTGCGGCCGGTACCTCGTACTCCAGCCATAACCAGCCGATGCTGCCGTTCTACATCTTCTATTCGATGTTCGGCTTCCAGCGTATTGGCGACCTGGCCTGGGCCGCTGGCGACAGCCGCACCCGTGGCTTCCTGATCGGCGGTACTGCCGGGCGCACCACCCTGAACGGTGAAGGCCTGCAGCACGAAGACGGTCACAGCCATATGCTGGCCGGCACCATCCCCAACTGCCGCACCTATGACCCCACCTACGGCTACGAGCTGGCGGTGATCATTCAGGACGGCATGAAGAAGATGACCGAAGAGCAACAGGACGTCTTCTACTACATCACCGTAATGAACGAGTCCTACGCCCAACCCGCCATTCCGGCCGGTGTGGAAGAAGGCATCGTCAAGGGCATGTACCTGCTCGAAGAAGACAAGCGCGACGCAGCCCACCACGTGCAACTGCTGGGCTCGGGCACCATCCTGCGGGAAGTGCGCGAAGCGGCGAAGATTCTGCGTGACGAGTTCAACATCGGTGCCGATGTGTGGAGCGTTACCAGCTTCAACGAACTGCGCCGTGATGGTCTGGCCGTGGAACGCAGCAACCGTCTGAAACCGGGCCAGAAGCCGAAGAAGACCTACGTCGAAGAGTGCCTGAGCGGCCGCAAAGGTCCGGTGATTGCCTCTACCGACTATATGAAGCTGTTCGCCGAGCAGATTCGTCAGTGGGTACCGGTCAAGGAATACAAAGTGCTGGGCACCGACGGCTTCGGCCGCAGCGACAGCCGCAAGAAGCTGCGTCACTTCTTCGAAGTGGACCGTCACTTCGTGGTCCTGGCCGCACTGGAAGCCCTGGCTGATCGCGGTGATATCGAACCGAAAGTGGTGGCCGAAGCCATCGTCAAGTTCGGCATCAACCCAGAAAAACTCAACCCACTGGACTGCTAAGGGAGCGCACACATGAGTGAATTAATTCGCGTACCCGACATTGGCAGCGGTGAAGGTGAAGTCATCGAACTGATGGTGAAAGTGGGCGACCGGATCGAAGCCGATCAAAGCCTGCTGACCCTCGAGTCGGATAAAGCCAGCATGGAAATCCCTGCGCCGAAAGCCGGCGTGGTGAAAAGCCTGAAGGTCAAACTCGGTGATCGCCTGAAAGAAGGTGATGAGCTGCTGGAATTGGAAGTGGACGGCGCTGAAGCAGCCCCTGCCGCCGCCGAGCCAGCCGCCAAGACCGAAGCCGCGCCTGCCGCTGAACCGGCCAAAGCAGCCGAGCCTGCACCGGCGGCAGCTCCAGCTGCGGCTGCGGCCAGCTCGGTGCAAGATATCCACGTGCCGGATATCGGCTCGTCAGGCAAAGCCAAGATCATCGAACTGCTGGTAAAGGTCGGTGACACGGTTGAGGCCGATCAATCGCTGCTGGTGCTGGAGTCGGACAAGGCCAGCATGGAAATCCCTTCGCCGGCTGCCGGCGTGGTGGAAAGCCTGAGCGTCAAGCTGGACGACGAAGTCGGCACCGGCGATCTGATTCTGAAGCTGAAAGTGGCAGGTGCAGCACCGGCTGCCGCCCCTGCGCCAGCCGCAGCACCAGCCGCACCGGCCGCCAAAGCCGACGCAGCGCCTGCACCGGCTGCGGCACCAGCCAAAGCTGAAGCGACCCCGGCTGCTCCCGCCGCGCCAGCCAAAGACGGTGCCAAAACCCACGCCGGCCCGGCCGTACGCCAGTTGGCGCGTGAGTTTGGTGTGGAACTGAGCGCCGTAACCGCCAGCGGTCCCCACGGTCGGGTGCTGAAAGAAGACGTGCAGGTGTACGTCAAAGCCATGATGCAGAAGGCCAAGGAAGCACCGGCTGCCGGCGCTACCGGTGGTGCGGGTATTCCGCCGATTCCGGAAGTCGACTTCAGCCGCTTCGGTGAAATCGAAGAAGTGCCGATGACCCGCCTGATGCAGGTCGGTGCCGCCAACCTGCACCGCAGCTGGCTCAATGTGCCGCACGTTACCCAGTTTGATTCGGCCGATATCACCGAGCTGGAAGCCTTCCGCATTGCGCAGAAAGCCGTGGCCGAGAAAGCCGGTGTGAAACTCACCGTGCTGCCGCTGCTGCTCAAGGCCTGCGCCTACCTGCTCAAGGAACTGCCGGACTTCAACAGTTCGTTGGCACCGTCGGGCAAAGCGATTATCCGCAAGAAGTACGTGAACATCGGCTTTGCCGTGGACACCCCGGACGGTCTGCTGGTGCCTGTGATCAAGGACGTCGACAAGAAGAGCTTGCTGCAGCTGGCCGCCGAAGCCGCCGAACTGGCGGAAAAAGCGCGCACCAAGAAGCTCTCGGCCGACGCCATGCAAGGTGCCTGCTTCACCATTTCCAGCCTCGGCCACATTGGCGGCACCGGCTTCACGCCGATCGTCAACGCGCCGGAAGTGGCGATCCTCGGGGTTTCGAAGGCGACCATGCAGCCGGTCTGGGATGGCAAAGCCTTCCAGCCCAAGCTGATGCTGCCGCTGTCCCTGTCCTACGACCACCGCGTCATCAATGGTGCTGCTGCCGCCCGTTTCACCAAACGTCTGAGCGACGTATTGGGCGATATCCGCACCATGCTGCTTTAAGGCTTTAGCGCTTCATATTTCGGGCATGCCACGCTCGTACCTCAGCCCCGCCGTTTGGCGGGGTTTTTTTTTGCGTGTTTTTTGAGGGGAAAACAATCACTGGAACAAAACATCCGTCATCCCAGCGCAGGCTGGGATCCAGAGTCTCGGATAGGACGAGAGACGCAAATCGACTGAAGATTCTGGGTCCCAGCCTGCGCTGGGACGACGGTGTGTCCGGAAGAAGTTCAGCCCTTCTGCAGATTGCGCAGCAGGAACGACAACGCCTTGGCCAACTCCGCCGCGCCCTGGTGGTCGCGGCGAATGGTCAGCCACGGGCTGCCATCCTGGGGATTTTTCAGTATGCAGACCTGCTCGGTGGGCGGGCAGTCGTATTTGATATAGGGATCTACACCAAACACCGAGAGGCGCTGATTGCGTACGGCCAGGCCTACCCCTTGGGCTTCGCGGGTTTTCTCGTGGATCAACAATTCCCCCGAGCCGCCGACGCTGAGTTGATATACCTGGTCGCGGCGTTCGGCCTGACCAACCTGAAAAGCCGCGCGCACCGCATAGGTATCCAGCAGTTCATTGCTCTGCGCCAGCAGGGCCTGGCGCTCGTCGCTGGTGAGGTACAGATGCTTGAGTTCGTTGAGGTAACGCGCCTGCTCGGCACCGCTCAACTCTGCTTCCGGCTCTGCCGCCTGCACGCCAGACGCTGCCAGCATTAAGAAGGCGATTGCAGGCAAAATCCCGAGCCGCCTTGTCAGTCTTGTTCGCATGATGCACCCTTACCGTTGAAGTGGCCCCGAGCCACTCGTTCAGCATACTGGAAGCGGGTCTCTCGATGAAAAGCCATACCGATGCCGCCAGCCGTCCGGCGGTCGAGGTTGTGACGCAGTTGCCAGTGCCCTCGCGGCTCGGCATGTTGCGTTTCGAGCGGCTTAATGAGGCTAGCTGGACTCTGCTGTTTCTCGATGCCTCCTGCGAAGCCCAATTGGGCCTGGCAGCTGGTGAGTTGTGCGGCCTGGTCGGCTCGCCCTACGCCAGCCTGATGGAGCCGGAACAGCGCTATCAGTTGCACGACACCATCCAGCTGCAACTTAAAGACAGTCCGCATTACAAAGTCCACTACAAGCTGCATACGCCCCAGGGCGTCCTGCACCTGGTGGAGCTCGGCGAGGCCTTCAAGCAGCACGGACGACAGTTATTGCGCGGCTATCTATTGCCGGCAGACGAACCGGTGTTCCCCGACCGCCAACCGCAACAGTCCGAACTGCAAATCCAGAACAACCGCCTGCAAGCCTCCCTCGAACTTTACCAACGCTCCCAGGAAGAACACCTGCAGCACCTGGTGCGCAGCCGGGCGCAGCAAAGCATGATCGTGCGTCTGGCGCGCCATCGCTACAGCTCGGACAACCAGGTATTCGAGGCCGCGCAACTGATCACCAAGGCCGCCTGCGAAACCTTCAGTGTCGCCCGCGCCAGCCTCTGGCACCTGCGCGCTGAGCAGCTCGACCCGATCACCATGTACAGCACCGATATCGGTCAGCATGAGCTGCCGCCGCCGATCAACGCGAGCAAGTACCCGCATTACCTCGCCGCCCTGCACAGCGGCCGCGCCATCGATGCCCACAGCGCGATGCGCGACCCGCGGACCCGCGAGCTGGCCGAAACCCATCTGCTGCCCCGTGGCGTCAGCGCCATGCTGGATGCCAGCGTGCGGGTCGCCGGCGAAGTGGTGGCGGTGCTGTGCCTGGAAAATGTGGGCAGCGAACGGGTCTGGCAGGCCGATGAAATCGCCTTCGCCGGCGAGCTGGCCGACCAGTTCGCCCACGCCATGGTCAACCAGCAGCGCCGCAGTGCCAGCAGCGAACTGCAACTGTTTCGCCGCGCCGTCGAGCAGAGCGCCAGCGCCTTTCTGCTGATCGACCGCGAAGGCATAGTCGAATACGTCAACCCGAGCTTTACCGCCATCACCCTGTTCAGCCCGGAAGAAGTGCAGGGCCGCCGGCTATCCGAGCTGCCAGCCCTGGCCAACCTCAGCGACCTGCTGTTCGATGCCCACTCCAACCTGGCTCAGCAGAACAGCTGGCACGGCGAGTTCCGCAGCCGGCGCAAGAGCCTGGAACCCTACTGGGGCCATCTGTCGATTTCCAAGGTGTATGGCGCTGACGGCGAGCTGACCCACTACATCGGCATCTACGAAGACATCACCCAGACCAAACTGGCCCAACAGCGCATCGAGCGCCTGGCCTATACCGACAACCTCACCCGCCTGGGCAACCGTCCGGCCTTTATCCGCAGCATGGGAGAACGCTTTTCCGGCAACAGCGAGCAGCCCACCTGCCTGCTGCTGGTGGACATCGACAACTTCAAGCGGATCAACGACAGCCTCGGCCACCAGACCGGCGACAAGCTGCTGATGAGTCTGGCCCGTCGTTTACGCAACAGCCTCAACGCCAACAACAGCCTGGCGCGCTTTGCCAGCAACGAGTTCGCCGTGCTGCTGGACAACTGCGATGTCGCTGAAGGCCAACGGATTGCCGGGCAGATTCTGCAGACCCTCGACAAACCCCTGTTCGTCGACAACCAACTGATCAGCGTCACCGGCTCGGTGGGCCTGGCCTGCGCGCCGCTGCATGGCGAGGACTCACACACCCTGATGAAACACGCGGGCCTGGCGCTGCACAAAGCCAAGGCCAACGGCAAACACCAGGTGCAGGTCTTTACCGAGGCGCTGAACGCCGAGGCCAACTACAAGCTGTTTGTGGAAAACAACCTGCGCCGCGCCCTGACCCAGAACGAGCTGGAAGTGTTCTACCAGCCCAAGCTCGATCTGCGCAGCGGCCATCTCACCGGCATGGAGGCGCTGCTGCGCTGGAACCATCCGGAAAAGGGCATGATCAACCCGGACCAATTTATCAGCGTGGCCGAAGACACCGGGCTGATCATCCCCATCGGCAAATGGGTGGCACGCCAGGCCTGCCGCATGAGCAAGCAGCTCACCGCCCTCGGCCTGGGTGATATCCAGGTGGCGATCAACCTGTCGCCCAAACAGTTCTCCGACCCCGACCTGGTGGGCTCGATTGCCGATATCCTCCAGGAAGAAATGCTGCCGCCGCACCTGCTGGAGCTGGAACTCACCGAAAGCCTGCTGCTGGAAGCCACCGACGACACCCGCCAGCAGCTCAATCGCCTGAAGAGCCTGGGCCTGACCCTGGCCATGGACGACTTCGGCACCGGCTACTCGTCCCTCAGCTACCTGAAAAAATTCCCCATCGATGTGATCAAGATCGATCGCAGCTTTATCAAGGACATCCCGGACAACCAGGATGATATGGAAATCACCTCGGCGGTGATCGCCATGGCCCACAACCTCAAGCTCAAAGTCGTGGCCGAAGGCATCGAGAATGCGGCCCAGCTGAGCTTTCTGCGCCGGCATAAATGCGATATCGGCCAGGGTTATCTGTTCGACCGGCCGATTGCCGGCCGCGACTTGTTGGAAAGCCTGCGTCGCTACCCGTGCCGACCGGCGAGCTAATTCGCTGTAACGCTGGGCCTTGTATTCGGTCCACTGCAACGCCACATCAGCTAAACCCATCTGTTAAGCCAACTCGTTAGGAGCCTGCCATGGTGCTGCGTTCGCAAATTCTCGCCCACAAGCTCGACCTGCCTACCGCCGAGCAAGCCCTGCCCGGCCGTGAAAGCCCGATGCCGGTGCCGGAGCAGCATTTCGTCAACGGCAACCCGCTGCAGGGCCCGTTCCCGGCCGGCCTGGAAACCGCGATCTTCGGCCTCGGCTGTTTCTGGGGCGCTGAGCGGCGCTTCTGGCAGCAACCCGGCGTGTTCACCACGGCCGTCGGTTATGCCGGCGGCCACACCCCCAACCCCACTTACGACGAAACCTGCTCGGGCCTGACCGGCCATGCCGAAGTGGTTTTGGTGGTGTTCGATCCAAAAGTGACCAGCTATGCCGCCCTGTTGAAAACCTTCTGGGAAATTCACAACCCGACCCAGGGCATGCGCCAGGGCAATGACGTCGGCAGCCAGTACCGCTCGGCGATCTACGCCACCAGCCCGGCCCAGCTGGATGCAGCGCTGAGCAGCCAGGCCGCGTTCCAGGAACAACTGGAGGCTGCCGGTTTCGGCACCATCACCACGGAAATCATCGAAGCGCCGACCTTTTACTACGCCGAGGCGTACCACCAGCAGTACCTTGCCAAGAATCCGAATGGCTATTGCGGGTTGGGCGGCACCGGGGTTTGCCTGCTGTAAAACGCGCGAACACGTCGTGATTGCGCGGCAGTCACGACGTGGTTCACGCCTTGCGAAGGTCTTAGAGCGACGGTAACAAGCAAGTTGTAGGATCACTCTCTGCCAGCTGTCATACCGCTGCCGATTTGCCCAGTGGCTGCACCGGATGCGCCTATAAAAAGAGAGAGAGTCTGCATGAACACGTTTCACCTCGGGCGTAGCCGCCTGGTCGCAGGGTTTGCCGCGTTGCTGAGTTTTGCCGGGGCCGTCGGCGCCGCTTCCAGTGACGAACCCATCGTTATCAAGTTTTCCCACGTCGTCGCCGAAGACACGCCCAAGGGCCAAGGCGCGCTGCTGTTCAAAAAACTCGCCGAGGAACGCCTGGCCGGCAAGGTCAGCGTCGAGATCTACCCCAACTCCAGCCTGTATGGCGATGCCGATGAGCTGCAGGCCCTGCGTGACAACAAGGTGCAGATCCTGGCACCGTCGCTGGCCAAGTTCAGCGAGTACAACAAGCAACTGCAAATCTTCGACCTGCCCTTTCTGTTCGACGACCTGGCGGCAGTCGACCGCTTCCAGCAGCGCGCCAAGGGCCGTCAGCTGCTGACCGGGATGCAGCAGCACAACATCACTGGCCTGGCCTATTGGCACAACGGCATGAAGCAGCTGTCGGCCACCAAGGCGCTGAACAACCCGGCCGATGCCAAAGGCCTGACCTTCCGCATCCAGCCCTCGCCGGTGATCGAAAGCCAGTTCACCGCCCTTGGTGCCACGCCGGTGAAACTGCCATTCGCCGCCACCTTGCAAGCCATGCAAGAGGGCAAGGTGCAGGGCACCGAGAACACCTGGTCGAACCTCTACAGTCAGAAATACGCCCCGCTGCAGCCGTATATGACCGAAACCAACCATGGCGTGCTCGACTATATGCTGGTGACCAATACCAAGTTCTGGTACGCCATTCCCCACGCCACCCGCACCGAACTGGAAGGCATCATCGAAGAGGTGACCTTCGCCGTGAACAACGCCGCCGAGCAGCAGAACGTTGTCGCTCGCCAGCAGTTGAGCCAGGGTAAAACCCACCTGATCAGCCTCACCGAGCAAGAGCGCAGCGCCTGGCGCGCAGCCATGCAACCGGTGTGGAAACAGTACGAAGCGGAGATCGGCAGTGACATCGTGCATGCTGCCGAGCAGGTCAACCGCAAAAACGCCGGCAAGTAATTGCTGGCGGTTAGCCATTAGGCAGGCTGCTATGGGCACAAAGGCCGGCTAGACTTAGGTTTTCATTGACCCCGGCCCAAGTTCCCTGCATGCCCGATTCCGCCAAACGCTACATCGTCCCCGAACAGCTCTGCATAGGGCTGTTTGTACAGCTCGACCTCGGCTGGTGGGAACACGATTTCGCCTTCAGCAACTTCAAGATCAAGGACCAGGCCCAGCTCGACGCCCTGCTCGACCTGGGCCTGACCCGTGTGCGCTATGACCCGGCGAAAAGCGATTGCCCGCCGCTGCCCCACCCGGACGAACTGCCGCCAACCGTTATCGAAGCAGCCAAAGCAGAACCCCCGCCGCCCAGCGCCGCAGAGCTAGCCGCCCAGGCCCGCGCGGTAAAGCTGAGCAAGCTGCGCAAACGCCTGGCCGAAGTGGACCGCAAGTTCATCCACACCAGCCAGATGGTCAAAGAACTCAACCACACTCTGCACCGCGCCCCCGAAGACGTGGTGAAACAGGCCGGCGCCGTGGTTCGCGAGCTGGTGGACGCGATGATGGCCGAGGATGGCGTGGTGCTGCACAGCATCAACGGCAAGGCCGCCGAAGACGCCTACTCCCACGCCCTGAACGTTACCGTGCTGTCGATGATGCTCGGCCGGCAGCTCGGCTATGACAGCGAGGCTTGTCACTCCCTGGGCTTGGGTGCCCTGCTGCATGACATGGGCAAGATGGATGTACCGAGCAAGGTGCTGTTGAAAACCGAGCCATTGAACCGCCCGGAATTACAGTTTCTGCAGATGCACACCGAATTCGGCCGCCGCCGCGGGCACAAGCTGATGCTCGACGATGAAGTGCTGCGGATCATCTACGAGCACCACGAATACTGCGACGGCAGCGGCTATCCCAACCACCTGCACGAAGCCGCCATCGGCCGATTGAGCCGCGTGGTGACCATCGCCAACGTCTTCGACAACCTGTGCAACCCCGCAAACCCGCGCGATGCCATCAGCCCCCACGAAGCCTTGGCGCGGATGTTCAACCAGTACAAGGAACGCTTCGACCAGGTGGCACTGAAAGCCTTTATCCGCTGCATGGGCGTGTATCCGCCGGGCAGTCTGGTGCAGTTGCAGGACGGCCGCTTCGGCCTGGTGCTGGGCATGCACCCGACGCTGCCGCTGAAGCCGACGCTGATTCTATACGAGGCAAATATTCCCAAGAGCGAGGCGCTGATCATCAACCTGGAGCAGGAGCCCGAACTGGCGATTGCCAAGAGCGTGCGGGCATCGGAGCTGGATGAAGCGGCCCGCGACTACCTGAATCCGCGGCAGCAGTTGAGTTATTACGTCGACCCCAAGCGCCCGAAATAAGCGTTTGATCTTCGTAGGAGCGGCTTCAGCCGCGATTTCTGCACACTACTAATTCAAAAGCATCGCGGCTAAAGCCGCTCCTACAGGGACGGTGATTGCCTTAGGTTACTCAGCAATCAACCAGTCAAGGCGCCAATTCCCTTCGCTCTGCGCCAGGTGCTTGGCCAGCCACGGCAGCAATTCTTTCAACTCCTCCTCCAACCCCCACGGCGCATTGGCAATCACCAATCCGGAGCCGGTCAGGCGCGTGGCATCATCCGGGCTATGCACAAACAGCTCGGCACGCAGCAGTTTCGGTGCGCTGGATTTGCTCAGGCCTTGGTAGAAACGTTTGAGCTGGCGCTCGTCCTTGATCGGGTACCAGATGGCGACGATGGTCTGGCGCATGCGGCTGATGCTTTCGTTCAGCGCGGTGATGCAACGATCCAGTTCATCGCTCTGTTCGAAGGGTGGGTCGATCAACAACAGGGCGCGCTTCTCCGCCACCGGCAGCAAGGCACGCGGCACATGCCAACCTTCGCCCAGGTGGACCGCCACGCGGCGGTCGCCGCGCATATTCTCTTTGAGCAGCTGGCCGTCTTGCGGGTGTTTTTCGTTGAGCAACACGCGGTCCTGGTCGCGGGTCAGCTGCCGCGCCAGTTCGGGGGAACCTGGGTAGTAGCGCAGTTCGCCGTCCGGGTTCATGGCCTTGAGCACGTCGAAGTAGTCATCGGTGCTGGCCGGCAGGTCGTCGGCACTCCACAGCTTGGCAATGCCTTCCAGCCATTCACCGGTACGGCTCGCTTCATCGCCCTTGAGGTCGTACAGGCCCAGGCCCGCGTGGCTATCCAGGCATACGAACGGAGCTTCCTTGCGCGCCAGCAAGGCAATGATGCGGCTGATGATCAGGTGTTTAAGCACATCGGCATGGTTGCCGGCATGGAAGGCGTGGCGGTAGTTCATGGTGCAGGTCCTCGGGCGCGCTAAGGCGGCGAAGTTTACCAGCCCGCTAGACTGCCATGGTTAGTGGGTTTTGCTGCTTTATCACTGGCCTGTATGAAGCTAGGCGCTGCCATGAAGCCGCAATAGACTCCGGCAACGTAGTTTTTAACCGTCCAACAAAAACAGGTAAGCCGCATGTCCGAGACTCTGCTCAGCTCCCGTAACCTGGCCTTCGAGCTTTATGAAGTGCTGGATGCCGAAGCCCTGACCCAGCGCGAGCGTTTCGCCGAACACAGCCGCGAAACCTTCGACGCCGCCATCGACACCGCCCGCAGCATCGCGGAAAACCTGTTTGCCCCGCACTGCCGCAAGAACGACGAACACGAACCGCAATTCGTCGACGGCGCTGCCGTGCTGATCCCGGAAGTGAAACCGGCCGTTGACGCCTTCCTCGAAGCCGGTTTCCTCAATGCTTCGCGTGACTTCGAAGCCGGCGGCATGCAGCTGCCAACCCTGCTGTCGCAGGCCTGCTTCTGCCACTTTCAGTCGGCCAACGCCGCCACCACCTCGTACCCGTTCCTGACCATGGGCGCGGCCAACCTGATCGAGAGCTTCGGCAACGAAGAGCAAAAACAGCGCTTCCTGCAGCCGATGATCGACGGCCGTTTCTTCGGCACCATGGCCCTCACCGAACCCCATGCCGGTTCTTCCCTGTCGGACTTGCGTACCCGCGCCGAGCCAGCCGGCGATGGCAGCTACCGGATCAAGGGCAACAAGATCTTTATCTCCGGCGGCGACCACCCGCTGTCGGAAAACATCGTGCATATGGTGCTGGCCAAGCTGCCGGACGCACCGCCCGGCGTGAAAGGTATTTCGCTGTTTATCGTGCCCAAGTTCCTGGTCAACGATGACGGCTCCCTGGGCCAGCGCAACGACGTGATCCTTGCCGGCCTGTTCCACAAGATGGGCTGGCGCGGCACCACCTCCACCGCGCTGAACTTCGGCGATAACGGCGAGTGCGTGGGCTATCTGGTCGGCAAGCCGCACGCGGGCCTGTCGTATATGTTCCAGATGATGAACGAGGCGCGCATTGGCGTCGGCATGGGCGCGGTGATGCTCGGCTACGCCGGTTACCTGTACTCGCTGGACTACGCCCGTCAGCGTCCGCAAGGTCGCCTGCCAGACGGCAAAGACCCCACCACCGCACAAGTGGCGATCATCGAGCACGCCGACGTGCGCCGCATGCTGCTGACCCAGAAGGCCTATGTGGAAGGCTCGTTCGACCTGGCCCTGTACGCCGCCCGCCTGTTTGACGACACCCAGACCCTGGCCACGGAGGAAGAGCGCAAGTCGACCCTGGAACTGCTCGACCTGCTGACCCCGATCGTCAAATCCTGGCCGTCGGACTACTGCCTGAAGGCCAACGAACTGGCGATCCAGATTCTCGGCGGCCACGGCTACACCCGCGAATACCCGGTGGAGCAGTACTACCGCGACAACCGCCTGAACCCGATCCACGAAGGTACCTACGGCATCCAGTCGCTGGACCTGCTCGGTCGCAAGGTGTCGATGAATGGCGGTGCCGCGCTCAAGCAACTGGTGAAGCTGGTGCAGACCTGCTGCCAGCGCGCCGCCGAGTACCAATCGCTCAATGCCCTGCGTGAGCCGCTGGAACATCTGCTATCGCGCCTGACCACCGTGACCCTGGCGCTGCTGGGTGACCTGATGCAGGGCAAGGTCAACGAAAGCCTGGCCAACTCGGCCCTGTACCTGAAGGTGTTCGGCCATATGGTGATCGGCTGGCGCTGGCTGGAACAGGCGATTCGCGCCGAAGAAGGGCTAGCCAAGGGCAATGCCCAGGACCACGACTTCTACACCGGCAAGCTGCAAGCCGCACGCTACTTCCTGACCTGGGAAGTGCCGAGCATGCACCACGACCTGGCGATTCTCGAGGCCAAAGACGATACGTGTCTGGGGATGAAAGACGCCTGGTTCTAACGCGCTCTTCGATCCAAAATTCCGGACCCCAGCCTGCGCTGGGGTGACGGAGGGAGTGGCAAAGAACACCGTCGTCCCAGCGCAGGCTGAGACCCAGAATCGCAAGCCGAACACCCATCCGTAACAACAAAAATCATGCCCCGCCCACACGCGGGGCTTTTTTTTGACAGGCGCAGGAAAACGCGGGTTAGAATCGTCTGGCATGCCTGCTGCATGCTGTAGGTCATTTTCGATCTATCCGCCGTTTTGCCTGGAGTTCTGCCCTTGGATGCAACCGCCATCAATAGCCTGTTCCTGATCGGCGCATTGCTGGTGGGCGCGAGCATTCTGGTGAGTTCGCTTTCCTCGCGTCTGGGCATCCCGATTCTGGTGATCATTCTCGCGGTCGGCATGATCGCCGGAGTCGATGGTCCCGGCGGTATCGGCTTCAGCAACTACCCCCTTTCTTACCTCGTGGGCAACCTGGCCCTGGCAGTGATCCTGCTGGATGGCGGCTTGCGCACGCGGGTGTCCAGCTTCCGCGTGGCGCTGTCGCCGGCGCTGTCGATGGCCACGGTGGGCGTACTGATCACCACCGGCCTTACCGGCATGGCCGCCGCCTGGTTGTTCAATCTCAATCTGATGCAGGGCCTACTGGTGGGTGCCATCGTCGGCTCCACGGATGCGGCGGCCGTGTTCTCGCTGCTGGGCGGTAAAGGTCTGAACGAACGGGTAAACGCTACCCTGGAAATCGAGTCCGGTAGCAACGACCCGATGGCGGTGTTTCTCACCGTTACCTTGATCGACATGCTGGCCAGCGGTCAGGATCAATTCGGCTTCGGTCTGCTGCTGCATCTGCTGCGTGAATTCGGCATCGGCGCTGTGATCGGCCTGGGCGGCGGCTGGGTGATTCTCAAGCTGGTCAACCGCATTCACCTGGCCCACGGTCTGTATCCGTTGCTGGTGGTCAGTGGCGGCCTGCTGACCTTCGCTCTCACCAACGCCCTGCATGGCAGCGGCATTCTGGCCGTGTACCTGTGCGGCCTGGTGCTGGGCAACAAGGCCATTCGCTCGCGCCACGGCATTCTGCATATGCTCGACGGCCTGGCCTGGCTGGCGCAGATCGGCATGTTCCTGGTCCTTGGCCTGCTGGTCACGCCCCATGACTTGCTGCCCATCGCCCTGCCCGCCCTGGCTCTGGCGCTGTGGATGATCCTGATCGCCCGACCGCTGTCGGTGGTCGTCGGCCTGTTTCCATTCAAAGCCTTCCATGACCGGGAAAAGGTGTTTATCGCCTGGGTCGGTCTGCGCGGCGCGGTGCCGATCATTCTCGCGGTGTTCCCGCTGATGGCCGGCCTGGAACATGCGCAGCTGTACTTCAACCTGGCCTTCTTTATCGTCCTGGTGTCGCTGGTGGTGCAAGGCACCAGCCTGCCATGGGTGGCGAAGTGGCTGCGGGTGACCGTACCGCCGGAGCCGGCACCGATTTCCCGCGCGGGTCTGGAAGTGCACCCTACCAGCCAGTGGGAGCTGTTCGTCTACCGCCTGGGCGCGGAGAAATGGTGCATCGGTGCCGCCCTGCGCGAGCTGAATATGCCCGAAGGCACGCGGATCGCCGCGCTGTTCCGCGGCACCGAACTGCTCCACCCGTCTGGTAGTACCACCCTGGAAGCTGGCGACATGCTCTGCGTGGTAGGCCATGAACATGACCTGCCAGCCCTCGGCAAGCTGTTCAGCCAGGCGCCCAAGCGTGGCCTGGACCTGCGTTTCTTCGGCGACTTCGTGCTCGAAGGCGACGCCGAACTCAGCGCCATCGCCGCCCTCTACGGGCTTAAAGTCGGCGATGTCGACGGCACTATGCCGCTGGGCCGCTTTATCTCCCACGAGATTGGTGGCGAGCCGGTGATCGGCGACCAGGTGGAGTGGAATGGCCTGACCTGGACGGTGGCGGCCATGGAAGGGAACAAGATCCGCAAGGTCGGCGTCAAATTCCCCGAAGGCAGCCGCCCCGGCCCTGGCTTGTTCCTCTAAACTGCTCGCTTCCCGAGCCGCACGATTGGCGACCATGTCTCTGTTCCCGTATTCGCTCCGTTCCTTTGTTACGGCCAGCCTGCTTGGCCTTGCCCTTATTGTTCCTTCCCTGCACGCCGCCGAGCCGCCGTCTGCCGATGACGTGCAGCGCAGTCTGGACGGCCTGGCCGCGCGCAAGCTGGCAGAAACCGATGCCGCCAACGTCAAGCAGATCCTGGAAAACACCCTGGCCCTGCTGGCCGAGAAAAGTGACGCGGAAACCCGCCTGATCCAGCTGAAACAGAAACTTGCCGAAGCGCCCAAGCTCACCGCAGACAACCAGCACGAGCTGACCCGACTCAAAGCCCACCAGCCCGAGGACTTCCGCCAACGCTTCGGCCCGTTGAGCATTCCGCAGTTGGAGCAAAAGCTCACTGACCTCAGTACCCAGCTCAGTGATTGGCAAAAGGCTCTGGCCGTGGCCAACAGCGACATCCTCACCGCGCAAACCCGTCCGGAGCGGGCCCAGGCGGAAATCAGCAGCGGCCAGACCCGCGTGCAGGAAATCGGCAACCTGCTCAAGGTCGGCAAAGAAGCCGGCAAGCCGCTGATTCCCGAACGCCGCGATCAACTGAACGCCGAGCAGGCGGCGCTTAACGCGAAAATCACCCTGCGCCGCGCCGAACTGGCCGGCAACAACCTGCTGCAAGACCTTGGCAACGGCCAGCGCGACCTACTGGTAGAGCGCATCGCCCGCGCCGAACAGAACAGCAACGACCTGCAAAACCTGATCAGCGAGAAACGCCGGGCGCAGTCGGAAAAGACCTTGGTGGAGCTGTCCAAGGAAGCACAGAACGTCAGCTCCGACAGCGTGGTGGCGCTGGAAAGCGCGCAGAACCTGAAGCTGTCGGACTACCTGCTGCGCGCCACCGACCGCCTTAATGACCTGACCAAAGAAAACCTGCTGACCAAACAGCAACTGGATAGCGTCAACCAGGCCGACCAGTCCCTGGAAGAACAGATCAACGTGCTCAAGGGCAGCCTGCTGCTGTCGAAGATCCTCTACCAGCAGAAGCAATCACTGCCGCACCTGTCGATGAACAAAGACCTGGCCGACGAGATTGCCGATATCCGTCTGTACCAGTTCAACCTCGACCAGAGCCGCGACCAATACAGCTCCCCGCAAGCCTATGTGGACAGCCTGCTGGCGAAACAGCCGGCCGAACAGGTGACCCCGGAAATACGCCGCACCCTGCTGGATCTGGCCAATACCCGCGCCGAACTGCTGGATCGGCTGAGCCGCGAGCTCAACGCCCTGCTCAATGAATCGATCACCCTGCAACTCAACCAGAAACAGCTGCAAGCCACCGCCAAGGCCCTGCGCGCCACGCTGGAAGAGCAGATGTTCTGGATTCCCAGCAACAAGCCGCTGGACCTCTCGTGGCTGCGTGTCGCCCCGCGCTACCTGGAAAGCCAGATGGCCGACCTGCCGTGGGGCGACGGCCTGACGCAACTGGTCGAAGCTCTGGGCGAACGGCCGTGGTTCTTCCTGCCCCTGGCCTTGGTCAGCGGCCTGCTGATCTGGCGGCGCAGCACCATCTACCGCAAGCTCGGCGAGTTGCATGAAGACATCGGACACTACAAACGCGACAGCCAGCTGCACACGCCCCTGGCGCTGCTGCTGAACATTCTTCTGGCCCTGCCGGTGTCCTTGCTCCTGGCCCTTGGCGGCCTGGCATTGCGCGCCGACGCCCGCGGGCAGAACGCGGCGCTGGGCTTGGCGCTGCTGGAAATGGCCCAGGCCTGGCTGGTGTTCTACACCCTGTACCGAATTCTTGCTCCCGGTGGCGTGGCCGAGCTGCACTTCCGCTGGCCGCGGCCGCAGGTGGACTTCCTTAGCAAAAAAGTCCGTAACCTCGGCCTGGTGGTGATGGCCCTGGTGGCCGTGGTGAGCGTGGCCGAACAACAACCGGCAGCTCTGGCCGAAGACGTGATCGGCATCGTTATCGTGCTGACCTGCTTCTGCCTGATGACCTGGCTACTGGGCAAACTGCTGTTGGGCGAACAACTGCGCGAACATGCCTCGCCGTTCCGCCTGGTGGTGGGTGCCGCCTTCACCCTGCTGCCATTCGCGCTGATCATCGCGGTGGGGTTCGGTTACTACTACACCTCGCTGAAGCTCACCGACCGCCTGATCAACACCCTGTACCTGTTGATCGTCTGGCTGATTATCGAGGCCACTTTCGTCCGCGGTCTGGCAGTTGCCGCCCGGCGTCTGGCCTATGCCCGCGCTCTGGCCAAACGCCAGGCGCAGGCCAAGGAAAATATCGACGGCGATGAAGTGCCGGTGGAAAACCCGACCCTGGATATCGACCAGGTCAACCAGCAGTCCCTGCGCCTGATCCGCCTGGCGTTGCTGGCCGGCTTCATCGGTTGCCTGTACTGGGTGTGGGCTGACCTGATCAGCGTGTTCGCCTACCTCGACAACGTCACCCTCTACCAATACGCCTCCGGCACCGGTGCCACCGCCACCCAGGTACCGATCAGCCTGATGGACGTGCTCGGTGCGCTGCTGATCATCGGTGTCACCATTGCCCTGGCGAACAACCTGCCCGGCCTGCTGGAAGTGTTGGTGCTGTCGCGGCTGTCCCTGGCCCAGGGCAGCGCCTATGCCACCACCACGTTGCTGTCCTATGCCATTGCCGGCATCGGTATCGTCAGCACCCTGTCGACCCTGGGGGTCAGTTGGGACAAGCTGCAATGGCTGGTGGCCGCGCTATCGGTAGGTATCGGTTTTGGTATGCAGGCGATTTTCGCCAACTTTATTTCCGGGATCATTCTGCTGTTCGAGCGCCCGGTGCGCATCGGCGATCTGGTCACCATCGGCACGGTGACCGGCACGGTCAACCGTATCCGCATCCGCGCCACCCATATCACCGACGGCGACCGCAAAGCGGTGATCGTGCCGAACCAGACCATCCTCACCAGCCAGTTGATCAACTGGACCCTGACCGACACCGTGACGCGCATCGTGCTGACCTTCAATGTGCAGCGCGGCACCGATCTGGATCTGGTGCGCAAACTGATGCTGCAGGCCACCCAGGAAAACTCCCGCGTACTGCGCGACCCGGCGCCAACCGTGCAACTGACGTCTTACGGCGCCAGCACCCTGGACCATGAACTGAAGATTTACGTGCGTGAACTGGGCGACCGCGGCCCCGCTACCGACGAGCTGAACCGGCGCATCGATCAGCTGTTCCGCGACCACGACATCAACTCCAGTAGCACGCCGAAAATGGAAATTTTCCTGGCCAATCGGGATGGTCAGGAGCAGAAGATTGCCCATGGCGACGAGCCGGAACCGGTCGCGCCCAAACCGTAGGTTGGGGTTGAGCACAGCGACGCCCAACCTACGCTCACCCATTACCAAGGGACGTTGCCGTTGAAAACCCTCGCCGAGCTGAATTTCGATAACCGCTTTGCCCGCTTGGGCGATGGGTTTTCCACCGAGGTGCTGCCCGAGCCCATCGACGAGCCACGTCTGGTGGTTGCCAGCCCGGCCGCCATGGCCTTGCTCGATCTTGATCCGAACGAAGCCGAGCAGCAGGTGTTCGCCGAAATCTTCGCCGGCCACAAGCTCTGGGAAAGTGCCGAGCCGCGGGCCATGGTCTATTCCGGTCACCAGTTCGGCTCCTACAACCCGCGCCTGGGCGACGGCCGCGGTCTGCTGTTGGGTGAGGTGGTAAACGAAGCCGGCGAGCACTGGGACCTGCACCTTAAAGGCGCCGGGCAAACGCCGTACTCGCGCATGGGCGATGGTCGCGCGGTGCTGCGCTCCTCGATCCGCGAGTTTCTCGCCTCCGAAGCCCTGCACGCCCTGGGCATCCCCAGCAGCCGGGCGCTGTGCGTAACCGGTTCGACCACCCCGGTGTGGCGCGAGACAAAGGAAAGTGCCGCCATGGTGCTGCGTCTGGCCCCCAGCCATGTGCGCTTTGGCCACTTCGAGTACTTCTATTACACCAAGCAGGAAGAACAGCTCAAAACCCTCGGCGAGCATGTGCTGCGCTGCCACTTCCCGCAGTGCCTGGAGCAACCCGAGCCCTACCTGGCGATGTTCCGCGAAGTGCTGGAGCGCAACGCCGAAATGATTGCCTACTGGCAGGCGTATGGCTTCTGCCATGGGGTGATGAACACCGACAATATGTCGATCCTCGGCATCACCTTCGACTACGGCCCCTTTGCCTTCCTCGACGACTTCGATGCGCGGTTTATCTGCAACCATTCCGACGACAGCGGCCGCTATTCCTTCAGCAATCAGGTGCCGATTGCCCACTGGAACCTCTCTGCCCTGGCTCAGGCGCTGACGCCCTTTATCAGCGTGGAAGCGTTGCGCGACACCCTCAATCTGTTTCTGCCGCTGTACCAGGCCCATTACCTCGACCTGATGCGCAAACGTCTGGGCCTGTACCAGGCGCAGGATGACGACAACAGCCTGATCGAACGCTTACTGCAACTGATGCAGACCAGCCCGGTGGACTACAGTCGTTTCTTCCGTGAGCTGGGCGATAGCGCGCCGGCGGATGCCCTGCAGCGTTTGCGCGACGACTTTGTCGACCTCACCGGCTTCGATGCCTGGGCAGCGGACTATCTGGCCCGCAGCACGACCCAAGGGCTTGAACAGACTGAGCGGAAAAGCCGTATGCACGCGGCCAACCCGAAATACATCCTGCGCAACTACCTGGCGCAGCAGGCCATCGACGCGGCGGAGAAAGGCGATTACCGCGAAGTACGGTTACTGCATGAGGTGCTGAGCAAGCCGTTTGATGAGCAGCCCGGCATGGAGCGCTTTGCCGAGCGGCCCCCAGAGTGGGGCAAACACTTGGAGATCAGTTGTTCGTCTTGAGCATCCAGCCAAGCCCCATCTGCACATGCAGATGGGCGCTATCGAGCAAGGGCAGCGGCGACGCGCAGCCTTCGAGCAACAACCCGATTTCCGTACAGCCAAGAATCGCCGCTTCGGCACCCCGCTCTTTCAGGCGCGTCAGGCAGTCGAGGTAATAGCGCTTCGACTCCTCCGGAAACTGCCCCAGGCACAGCTGCTGAAAAATGATGCGGTCGATTTCGCCTTGCTCATCCAAGGACGGCACCAGCACCTCTATGCCGAAACACTCGCTCAACCGGTCGCGGTAAAACGCTTCCTGCATGGTGAAGCGGGTGCCGAGCAGTGCTGCCTTCTTTACCCCATCGGCCTTGAGCGCCTGGCCGACCGCATCGCCGATATGCAGCAAGGGAATGCTCACTGCGGCTTCGATAGCCGGTGCCACCTTGTGCATGGTGTTGGTGGCCAGCAGCAGTGCCGTGGCACCGGCCTGTTGCAGGCCGAAGGCAGCATTCGCCAGCACCTCGCCGGCACCCAGCCAGTCGCCACTTTTCTGCATGGCGGCGATCTGCGCGAAGTCCACCGAATGCAGGAGCAAGGGCGCTGAATGCAGCCCACCCAGCTGCTCGCGCACGCCTTCGTTGAGCAGGCGGTAATAGGTCACCGTCGATTCCCAACTCATACCGCCTAGAACGCCAAGGGTGTGCATCGCTCTCTCCACCGTCGATTCATCCGCGATTCTGGGCCCCAGCCTGCGCCGGGGCGAGGGTGGTCTGGGCAAACACTTCCGTCATCCCCGCAGGCGAGATCCAGACTTGCAGCCTAGCCTGGCCCCGTCGCCAAACACCGATACAGCGACGACCAGAGGCAACAGTACAGCCGCAACGATAACCAGAAGACATATAAACCTGCCCAATGATTCTTAGACTCTCTAAGCAAAGCTCTCTATCGTTGCGCCACCGAACGGCTAACCGCTCGCCCCGCTCAAGGCCCCGCTGTAGATGAAAATCCGCGAACTCGATTACACCCCCAGCCCAATCAACACCGAACACCAGGCAATGGGCTTGCCGCCAGTCGAAGACTACGTTTCCCACCCCGCCAACCACCCTGTGCTGCGTATCGCCATGTGGCTGGCTGTGGCCATTCTGCTCAGTCTGTTGGGTTTTCTCGCCTGGCGTCTGTTCTTCGGCAATCACGAAAGCAGCGGTGTGGAAATTATCGAAGCAGCCCTTAGCAGCCGTCTGTTCTGGAGTGCCGTGGCCGTTGGCTTTTTTGCCCAGGCTATCGATGGGGCGCTAGGCATGGCCTACGGTATTACCGCCACCACCTTTCTGCTCAGTGCCGGTGCCACGCCTGCGGCGGCCAGTGCCAGCGTGCATATCGCCGAAGTATTCACCACCGGCCTGTCTGGCATTTCACATGTAAAGCTGGGCAACGTTAATCGCCAGCTGTTCTTGCGCCTGCTGATTCCCGGCATGATCGGCGCGGTACTCGGTGCCGTGGTGATTACCCAATTCGACGGCAAGGTGCTCAAGCCGTTTATCTCGGCTTATCTGCTGATCATGGGCCTGTATATCCTGCGCAAGGCGTTTCTGCATGTGGTGCACAAACGTGAGCCCAAACATATCGCCAAGCTGGCAATGTTCGGTGGTTTCGTCGATGCGGCCGGCGGCGGTGGCTGGGGCCCGGTGGTAACCACCACGCTGATCGGTTCCGGCAGCGACCCGCGCACCACCATCGGCTCGGTGAACTTCGCCGAGTTCTTTCTGACCATCGCCAGCGCCACTTCTTTTATCTTGCTGGCCGGCCAGCCAAGCACCTGGCAGCTGGTGGCCGGGTTGGTCTTCGGCGGCCTGTTCGCTGCGCCGTTTGCCGCGCTGCTGTGCAAGAAGCTGCATGCGAAAACCCTGTTGATGATGATCGGCAGCCTGATCACCCTGATCAGCGCCTACAACATCTATATGGCCTTCTCGGCTTGAAAGCTTCGCCGGTCGGCTCCAAATACGCTGCATAGCCTCTGGAGCCGACCATGTCTGATTCACTCGTCATTCCCTGCCCGCACTGCAACGGGCTTAACCGCATTCCCGCCGAGCGCCTGGGCGACAGCCCGCGCTGCGGCAAATGCAAAGACGCCGTGCTGCAAGGCAAACCCTTCGACCTGAGCCAAGCCAGCGTCGCCAGCCAGATCAAAGGCGACCTGCCACTGCTGGTGGATGTCTGGGCCAGCTGGTGCGGCCCGTGTCAGGCTTTTGCGCCGACCTTCCAGCAAGCCGCCGGGCAGCTGGTCGGCCGTGCGCGGCTGGCCAAGCTGGATAGCGAGGCCAATCAGCAGCTTTCGGCCCAGCTCAATATCCGTTCGATCCCCAGCCTGTTGCTGTTCAAGAATGGCAAGGAAGTGGCGCGGCAAAGTGGTGCCATGCCGCTGCCTCAACTTATGGCGTGGCTGAAGTCGCAAGGCATCTGAGGCGTCACTTTCGGTCAGGCAGGGCGAGCGAAAGCGTCATTGAGCAACGCCAACTAAAGACTAGGCTGAGCCTTCAATAACAAGAAGGAACTCAGCCCGTGGCATTTCCCGTCGAGATCGCTCGTCAGCTCACTGAAGAACAAATCGCCTTCGTCAAGCGCTGCCAACTCAAGGCCGAGGTGCTGGAACCGGGGCGCGTGCGCCTGTGTATGCCGTTGGCTGGCAATCAGAACCATATCGGCAGTATGTATGCCGGAGCGCTGTTCACCCTGGCCGAGATTCCTGGCGGGGCGTTGTTTCTCACCAGCTTCGATACCCAGCGTTTCTACCCGATCATCAAGGAAATGAACCTGCGGTTTCGCCGCCCGGCTACGGGGGATATTCGTGTGGAGGCGGTGTTGGCCGCGGATGAGATTGAGCGGCTGCAGGGTGCGGCCAACGAGACCGGCAAGGCCGAATACGTGCTGGAGCTGAAGTTGGTGGATGGTAGCGGGGAAGTGGTGGCGGAGAGTCGTGGGGTTTATCAGCTGCGTAAGCACTGATTTGGGGGTGCCGACTATCGCGATATTCTTCGTTACCGCGTGCACTGGCCGTGTGGTTTCGCGCCTGGGGAAGACGGAGGTTTTTGTCCAGAACACCGTCATCCCAGCGCAGGCTGGGATTCAGGCGCAGAGATAAAAAGCAAACCTAGGCTCACGCCACTCGAGATCGAGCGAGCACTGGGCTGCTGCCCATGGGCAATGGAAAAGCGTTTTTAACGCGGCAATGCCGATGCGCAGCCGCTGGTTGCCGAACACGCAAAAAAAACGGCAGCGCCTGGGGGGGCGCTGCCGTTGCTCTTACGATGAAGAGAAATCACGGAGTTGCTACATCCTGCCGGCACGATCGATTGTGTCGGCAGGGGTTAGATCACTTTTCGATGATGGCAGTCACACCTTGCCCGCCAGCCGCACAAATCGAGATCAGGCCGCGCCCGTTTTCTGCTACCGAAAGCAGTTTCGCCAGGTTGGCGACAATGCGCCCACCGGTCGCGGCGAACGGGTGGCCGGCGGCCAGGGAGCTGCCTTTGACGTTCATTTTGCTGCGGTCTATCGAGCCCAATGCGGAGTCCAATCCCAGGCGGGTTTTGCAGTATTCGGGGTCTTCCCAGGCTTTAAGCGTGCACAGAACCTGAGCGGCAAAGGCTTCGTGGATTTCGTAGTAGTCGAAGTCCTGCAGGCTCAGCCCGTTGCGTTTGAGCAGGCGCGGTACGGCATAGACCGGTGCCATCAGCAGGCCTTCCTTGCCGTTGACGAAGTCCACCGCCGCCGCTTCGCCGTCGCGGAAGTAGGCCAGGATCGGCAAACCGCGCGCTTTCGCCCATTCTTCGCTGGCCAGCAGCACCACTGAAGCGCCGTCGGTAAGTGGCGTGGAGTTGGCGGCGGTCATGGTGCCGCGCGGGCCTTTTTCGAAGACCGGTTTCAAGGTGGCGAGTTTTTCCAGGCGGATGTCGGCGCGCAGGTTCTGGTCGCGGGTCAGGCCCAGGTAGGGGGTGAGCAGGTCGTCTTGCCAACCTTCGGCGTAGGCAGCGGCGAGTTTCTGGTGGCTGGCGACGGCAAGCTGGTCTTGTTCATCACGGGGGATGGACCAGGTTTGCGCCATCAATTCGCAATGCTCACCCATCGACAGCCCGGTGCGCGGCTCGCCGTTGCGCGGAATATGCGGGGCCAGGTGACGGGGGCGGATCTGCAGCAGCGCCTTGAGCTTGTCGCCGGTGGTTTTGCTGCGGTTGGCTTGCAGCAGAATCTTGCGCAGGCCTTCGTTGACTCCGATGGGCGCATCGGAGGTGGTGTCGACGCCGCCGGCAATGGCGCTGTCGATCTGCCCCAGGGCGATTTTGTTGGCCACCAGAATCGCCGCTTCCAGGCCGGTGCCGCAGGCTTGTTGAATATCGTAGGCCGGGGTTTCCGGGGCCAGGCGCGAGCCGAGCACGCACTCACGGGTGAGGTTGAAGTCGCGCGAATGCTTGAGCACCGCGCCGGCCACCACTTCGCCAATGATTTCGCCATGCAGCTGGTAACGCTCGATCAGGCCTTCCAGCGCAGCGGTGAGCATCTCCTGATTGCTGGTGGTGGCATACACGGTGTTGGAGCGGGCGAAGGGAATACGGTTGCCGCCAACAATGGCGACCCGGCGCAGCTGGGTCATTGGAAACTCCTTGGGAGATACGTTTTCACAGGGTCTGGCACAGACTAGCTTGCCTGATGCCGCTCGCATTGGCCGCCTTGCCAACGCCGCAAGCGGCACGGTCAATTGCGCATCCTGTCGGTCTGCGTAGAGTGGGCCTACATTTGACTCTCCTGTTGGAGCCTTCTGCCATGTCCGATCGTTACCTGAACTTTGCCAACTCGCCCACTGGTCGCCGCCTGGTCGGTGCCCTCGGCCTGCCCGCGCCGGTACGCCTGGAGCGCTGGACCGCCGGGCGCATGCGGCCGGTGGAAGGCGCGCTGTTGATCAATGGCGGCGTGTTGGCCGAAGCGGCCAGCGGTTTTCTCAATCGCCTCACCGACCAGGCGTTTGCCAGCGCCGACGGGCTGTTCGGCCTGGGTCGCTGGACCGCCGAACACGGTCCCAAACTCAAGGCACTGATCTTCGACGCCAGTGCCATCAGCAGCGCCGAAGAACTCAAACAGCTGCGCGAGTTTTTCCAACCGGCGCTCAAGGGCCTCGATCTGTGCCCGCGCATTGTGGTGCTGGGCCGCCCGCCGGAATCGCTGAAGGACCCCTTCGCCGCCAGCGCCCAGCGTTCCCTGGAAGGTTTTACCCGTTCCCTGGGCAAAGAGATCCGCCGTGGCGGCAGCGTGCAATTGCTCTATGTGGCCAAGGGGGCGGAAGACCAACTGGAGGGCGCGCTGCGCTTTTTCCTGTCGCCGAAAAGCGCCTATGTCTCCGGCCAGGTCGTGCGCCTGGCCGCCAACAGCGCCGCGGTAAAAGACTGGACCCGCCCGCTGGGTGGCCAGGTGGCCTTGGTCACCGGTGCCAGCCGCGGCATTGGTGCCGCCATCGCCGAAACCCTGGCCCGTGATGGTGCCACGGTGGTGCTGCTGGATGTGCCGGCCATGAAAGATGCCCTCGACGCCCTGGCTGGCCGTCTGGGTGGCCGCAGCGTGGCGTTGGATATCTGCGCGCCGGATGCCGCAGAGCTCCTGCTGGCGGCGCTGCCTGAAGGGGTGGATATCCTGGTGCATAACGCCGGCATTACCCGCGATAAAACCCTGGCCAAGATGAGCGAAGCGTTTTGGGACATGGTCATCGACGTCAATCTGCGCGCCCCGGAGATCCTCACCAAGGCACTGCTCGACGGCGGCAAGCTGCACGACAACGGGCGCGTGGTGCTGCTCGCCTCCATCAGCGGCATCGCCGGCAATATGGGCCAAAGCAACTACGCGGTGAGCAAGGCAGGGCTGATCGGCCTGGCGGCGGCGTGGGCACCGGCCTTGGCCAAGCGCGGCATCACCATCAATGCGGTGGCACCGGGCTTTATCGAAACCCAGATGACGGCGGCGATTCCGCTGACCATTCGGGAAGCCGGACGGCGGATGAACTCCATGGGGCAAGGCGGTTTGCCACAGGACGTGGCCGAGGCGGTGGCGTGGTTTGCCCAGCCCACCAGTGGCGCGGTGACCGGGCAGGTGTTGCGGGTGTGTGGGCAGAGTTTGTTGGGTGCCTAGTTAGTTTCCTTGTTGGGCTTCGCCGAACGCGGACCGACCCCACCTACGACGTGTAGGTGGGGTTGAGTACAACGAAGCCCAACAGCAGTATCAAGGCTTACCGCGCTTGCGAAACTCCACCGGCGTCTCCCCCACCCAGCGCTTGAACGCCCGGTAAAACGTGCTCGGCTCCGAAAAACCGGTACGTTCGACTATCACTTCAATGCGCTCATCGGTCTTCAACAACAATTCCTTGGCCAACCGACAGCGGTAGTCGGTGACCAGGTCGTTGAAGCGCACCCCCGCCATGGCCAAGCGTTCGCGCAGGCGCCGCGGCGGCATATTCAGGCGGCCAGCCACTTGTTCGAGGGTGGCACCGCTGTCCACCAGCAGTTCACCAATCAATTCGCGCACCTGGCGCACCAGGTCCAGGCGCTCCACTTCGGCCAACTGCCGCCGCGCCAAGGATTCGTGCATGCGCAGGAGTTCCGGGGCGGCATGCCGGGAGGCGCGATTCAGCACCTCGGCATCGAATTGCAGGGCATAACGCTCGGCATCCAACTGGGCGGGGCAGCCATACACATCAAGGTAGCGCTCCAGTGCCGCACCCTCGCTGTGGATCAGTTGCACCAGGCGCGGTTTGAAGTGGCCTTCGGTGAGCGCGTCGAACAGGCGAATCACCGCGCCTGCGAGCATTTCCGGGAAGTGCCGGGGCACACCGGCAGGCATGCCGAGCACCAGGGTGGCGAGTTCGCCATCGACGTCCAGGCGCGCGTTCAGGGTATCGGAGAGCAGGCGCACATAGCGCAGGGCGTGGCGCAGGCCGTCGCCAAAGGTTTCGCTGGAGAGAAACAGGTATTCCAGCAGCAGGCCATGGAAGGCCGGCAGGTGCCGGGCCAGGAACAGGCCGACATCCACTTCGCCACATTCCTCGCTGGCGGCTTTCCAGAACAACGCCTGTGCCGAATGGGGAAAGCGCCCGGCAGGCAAGCCACCAGGCGGTAAACCGACCCGCGCCAGCACTCGATCAGGGTCGGTTCCGCTGGCCCGCAGGGCGTCGATCACCGGGCGCATCAGCGCCACATCGTCGGTCAGATCACGCGTCATTTTTTAGGATTCTTATTTGTCCGTGAGGCGCGGCCATCTTAGGCAGTTTTACCCCGCAGGCTCAAGGCCGCGCATTGCCTTGCAACAGGCTATTGGCTGGGCTGCCGCCCGAGCGGGCCGGGCGGCCAATGTGGCGTGGTGCTGGCAGTCTAAGCTTCGGGCATTGCCGTTTTTGCGCAAAAGCTAAGGAGACGCTATGCCCACCAACTGGCTCGACCTGCCCGCCCTCCCTGCCCTGCCCGGCCTGTTCGCCCGTGCGGCGCTGCGCCGGGGAGTGCGTGGACAGACCCTGCCCGATTTCGGCTTACGCTGCGCGATCAGCGTGGAGCCAAACAAGCTTGCGCGTTATCGACAGATTTGTGGCTTCAGCGACGACGGTCATCTGCCGCCCACCTATCCGCATATCCTCGCCTTCCCCCTGCAAATGCAACTGCTCACCGACCCCAGCTTCCCCTTTCCGCTCCTGGGTTTGGTGCACCTGGAAAACCGTATCCGTGGCGTGCGCCCCCTGGGTGGCCTGGGGCCATTTATTGTCAGCGTGCAGGTGGAAAACCTGCAGCCCCATGAAAAGGGCGCGGTGTTCAGCCTGATCACCCGCCTGGAAGATCAGCTTGGCCTGCTTTGGGAGGGTGACAGCCGGATTCTCTGCCGCGCCCTGAAACTGCCTGGGCAGCCGGCCGAGCGCGGCGAAGAAATCACTCTGCCACTGGAAGACATCGCCCACTGGCACGCGCCCGCCGATATCGGCCGACGCTATGCCGCCGTGGCGGGCGACTACAACCCCATCCATATGTCGGCCCTGAGCGCCAAGCTGTTCGGCTTTCCGCGCGCCATCGCCCATGGTCTGTGGAACAAGGCGCGTGCCCTGGCGGCGCTCGGCGAGCGGCTGCCGACGTCCGGCTATGTGGTCGAGGTCCGTTTCCAGAAGCCGGTGCTGTTGCCCAGCGCGGTCACCCTGCAAGCCAGCAACCCGGCCTCCAGCGGCCAGTTCAGGCTGAGCGGTAACAACGATTTGCCGCATATGAGCGGTAGCTGGCGAGTGATCTAGCTGCGTGAAACAATGCGGTTCTTCACTCAGGACAGCCGCATGAACCTCGACGAACTCACCACCCGCCTGCATGCCATTCGTGACCGCAACGACTGGCGCGGCTTTCACAGCCCGAAAAACCTGGCCATGGCCGCCAGCGTGGAAATGGCCGAGCTGGTGGAGATTTTCCAGTGGCTGAGCGAAGACCAGTCACGGCAACTGCCGGCTGACGAACTGGCCCATGCCGGCCAGGAAGTCGGCGATATCGTGCTCTACCTGTTGCTGCTGTGCAGCGAGCTGGGCCTGGATATGAACGAGGTGGTGCGCGCCAAGCTGGCCGACAGCGAGCGGCGGTTCAGCAAATGAGCGACCGTCATTTCGATGAGTTGGCCACTCGTTTCGCCGAGAAGATCTACGGCGGTGCCAAGGGGGCCATTCGCCTCGCCGTGCTCCAGGCCGACCTCGCCGAAGCACTGCCGGAGCGACCGCTGCGGGTGCTGGATATCGGCGCCGGCCTGGGGCATATGTCGCTGTGGCTGGCCGAACGCGGCCATCAGGTGACCCTCACCGAGCCCGCCGAACCGATGCTGCAGGGTGCCCGTGAGCGCTTCGCCGCCGCCGGGCAAACCGCCACCTTTATTCAAGCGCCCTGGCAGGACCTGCTCGGCCAACTGACCGAGCGCTACGACCTGGTGATCTGCCACGCCGTGCTCGAGTGGCTGGCCGAACCCCATGCCATTTTGCCGGTGCTGCATCAACTGACCGCACCGGGTGGCTGGCTGTCGCTGGCCTTCTACAACAAGGACGCGCTGATTTACCGCAACCTGCTCAAGGGCCACTTCCGTAAGCTGCGCAAACAGGAATTCGCCGGCGAGAAACAAAGCCTGACTCCGCAAATGCCCTTGGACCCATGGGAGCTGGCGACGCAACTCGCCCCTGACTGGCGAGTCGAAAGCCAAAGCGGCGTCCGGGTGTTCCACGATTACATGCCCAGCGAATTCCAGCACAAGGCCGAACTGCTCGACCTGCTGGAAATGGAACTGGCCCACCGTCGCCATCCCAGTTTCATGGGCCTTGGGCGCTACTTGCATTGGATCTGCCGCCCGCATTGACCAGGCGGCTCTGCCGAGGAGTGCGTGATGAACTGCCGTTTACCGCTGCTGATCTGCTGCCTCGGCCTGGCTGCCTGCCAGAGCCAGAACCCTTACACGCCCAGCTCCAACCCCCTGCCGCCCGCGCCGCCGCAAGCGGCGCAAACCCTTGATCTCAGCGCCTACCCGGCCGCCCCGCGCGACTACAGTCGCTACCAGACCTGGGCCTGGGCCAACGGCCGCCTGCCGGGCGGCAGCGCCGGTGCCACCCCCGAGCAGATGGCCGATATCCTCAGCAACAGCCTCGACCAGCGCGGCCTGCGCCCGGCCCGTCAAGGCACGCCCGCCGATGTCCAGGTGCATGCCGATGTACGCGTGGAGCGCCGCCTGCGCGAAGAACGCGGTGACTACGGCACTTACTACGGCCGCGGCCCCTACGGCAACAATTACGGTGGCATGTACGGCAGCGTGCCGATCATGCGTACCTATGAAGAAGAGGTGCAGGTGGTGCAGGTCGAGCTGATCGACTCCCACAACCAACAGAGCATCTGGAATGGCAGTGCTGAAACCAGTAACCGTGGCAGCCAGAGCGAGCGCGTCGATGCATTGCGCTCGGCAGTAAATAAAGCCCTTAGCGCTTATCCGCCGCGCTAGAGCCTCGCAACCACGACTAGACTCAAGCGCACCAATGCTTTTGAGTAGGGAGACCGACCATGACTGCCCGTTTGCTGGCCCGTTTGCTGTTAGTACCTTTATTGCTGATGCTGGCTGCCTGCCAGACCACCCAGCTGGACCAGGATTTCGACAAACACCGCGACTTCGCCGCCTACCGCACCTTTACCTGGAAAGAACCCGGGCTGCAGTACAGCCCCGATGACCCGCGGATCAAAAGCGACCTCACCGAACAACGCATCCGTGACGCCGTCAGCGAACAGCTCGACCAGCGTGGCGTGCGCCTGGCACCGGCCGGCAGCAAGGGCGATGTCAGTGTGCAAGCCTGGCTGATTGTGGAAAACCGCACCGACCAGGTCAGCACCAGCTACGGCGGTGCCTGGGGTAACTACTGGAATGGCGGTGCCTATTGGGGCGGCCCGGCGTACACCGAAACGCGCAATGTCGACTACAAGGTCGGCACCGTGCAGGTCGATCTGTTCGACGGCAAGGATGGCAAATTGGTCTGGCGTGGCAGCGCCGAGCAGATCGTGCGCAACAACCAGACCAGCCCGGTGGAGCGCGAAACTGCGATTCGCGAGACAGTCAGCAAGCTACTTTCCCAATACCCGCCACGCTGATGGCAACAGCGCCCAGTGAACTGACTGTGGGAGAGGCCCTCTCCCCCACAGTAAATTGTGCGAGCTGAAACGCCCTATTCGCCGGTACGTTCCCGCTCCATCGCCTCACCACTGGCGCGGCGCTGGTCTTCCAGACTGCCGCTGCTCTCGGTGCCGGTGCTGCCTGAACCCGTCTGGTTATTCAGCTGCGGATTGCTGGTGCCGGTATCCGCACCGTTGTTGATCGAGCCGCTGTTATTGGTGTTGTCGTTATAGCCATTGCTGTTCAGGCCATTGGTATTGGAGTTGCTGTTGCCGCCCGTGGTGCCAGTGCCGGAAGGCGCAGTCTGGGTCGACGGTGCCGATGGGCTGGCACCCTGTACCGCGCGAGCCGGGGCGCTGGCGTCGACGGCGAAACTCGGCGCACTGGCACCCAGCGCCAACAGCAAAGCCGCGCCCAGCAGGGCCGGCCGGCGAATCAAAGCGTTCATCTGTCACTCCCTGAGCCGGGGGCTCATTGTCTGATGTACAGCTTGGAGCCGTTGCGTTGGCCAAGAGTGCGAGGTGATGGACGAATGGTCGTCGCGCTGCTCGACGGGATCAGCGCAAGTTCTTCCGCGCAGAACAGCGACTTCGGTGCTGATCAGGATGTTCGCCCAGCCACCTGGCTGAACCGCTCGGGTTAAGCTGCCCAGCTCTTGCCAGCCACTGTCGAGCCCCGCATGCCCCCACTCAGCCATCGCCCCGCCACGGCCGACGACCTGCCCCAGGTCGTGGCCATTCCCCAAGACGCCGAAGAGTTGTTCTTCTGCTACCCCAAAGGCAGCTGGCCATTCACCCTGGCGCAGCTGGCCGACGCCGTGGCCGCACGGGAAGCCAGCACAGTGGTGGAACTGGACGGACGAATTGCCGCCTTCGCCAACTTCTACAGCAGCCAGCGCGGCGAATACTGCGCCCTCGGCAATGTGATGGTGGCGAGCTGGGCGCGCGGTCAGGGCGTGGCCCATTACCTGATCGCGCAGATGGAACAGATCGCCCGCCAGCGCTTCGCCGCCAAGGAAATGCAACTGAGCTGCTTCAATGCCAACAGCGCCGGGCTGCTGCTCTACCCTGCCCTGGGCTATCAGGTGTATGGCGTGGAAGAACGCCGCGATCACCGCGGCCAGCGCGTGGCCCTGCTGCAGTTTCGCAAGACGCTCTGATAGCCCCGTTGGCAGCGGCTTTAGACAGAGCTCGCGGTGATAGCCTTTTGATATTTTTTTCCCGGCGAAAGCACTATGCTCGGGCAACATAGCTGCTGTGATCACAAATCATGACCGACGCCGAATTGCCGCGTTCGCCCCAGGCCTTTGCCCTGTGGCGCGAAGTCCAGGACACCCGGGTACGCACCCGCCTGGGGGGCATCTATTACCTGCTGGCCTGGCTGCTCACCTGGCTGTTCAGCGGCAATCCTGCGGCCATCTGGGTCAGCGGCGTTGCCGGCACCCTGCTGTTTGCCGCACTGATGGCCGGCCGGCTGCTGCACACCCCGCCCCACACCCAGGACCAGCTGCAATGCTGGTTGGACCGCCATTGGGGCCTGGTACTGCTGACCTCGCTGTGCTGGGGCCAGGCGCATGCCTGGGCACTGTATAGCGAGGCCCTGCATGACTCGGCGATGATCGCTACCCTGAGCACCGTAGCCTTCAGCACGGCGATGACCTTCAACTTCGCCATGCGTAAAAAGCGCGCTTTTATCGCCCTTCTGCTGCTGTATGTGCCGGGGCTGGCGGTGATGGCCCTGGATTGGCGCGCGGGCCACAGCCAGCTGATCACCTTGCTGTTCTACCTAAGCTACCTGCTGCTGGCGCTGAACCGCAGTCACCGCGAATACCTCGCCACCCTCGACCTGGAGCTGCGTCTGCTGCAACAGCAAGCCAGCCTCGACCAGTTGAGCCGCACCGACAGCCTCACCCAACTGGGCAATCGCTACCAATTCAACAGCCTGTTCCAGAGCATGGTGGCCGCTGCCAAACGCACCGGCGAGCCACTGGCCCTGGTGCTACTGGATATCGACTTCTTCAAAAAGGTCAACGACCAGCGCGGCCATGCAGGCGGCGATGCCTGCCTGAGCGCGTTCGCCCAACGTATGCGTCTGGTGTTCCGCCGCGACAGCGACGCCTTGTTGCGCCTGGGCGGCGAAGAGTTTGGCGTGCTGATGCCCAACACCAGCCTGGAGCAGGCGCAGTTGCTGGCCGAGCAATTTCGCCGCGACCTGGCGCACAACGGCATCGACCTGCAAGGCGAGCACCAGCCGCTGACCACCAGCCTGGGTGTAGGTCGCTTCGACCCTCGCCTGGATGACAATGCGGAAAGCTTTTTCAAGCGCGTCGATAGCGCCCTTTACCAGGCCAAACGCAATGGCCGCGACCGCCTCGAGTTAGCCGCGGTGTAGCCGTAGGTTGGGCTAAGCGCTAGCGCCGCCCAACTCAGATGCCATGCCCATTGTTGGGCTGCGCCTTTGGCTCAACCCAACAAGGAAGTCGCGACCAGCTTTAAAGCCGGAAACTGCCCATCTGCTTGCCCAAGTCCTCCGCCAGGCCCTGCAAGGTCTGGCAGTCCTGGCGGCAGGCTTGCACTTCGTCCGCGGTGGCATGCGCCAGGTCGGCGATGCCCTGGACGTTGCGGTTGATCTCTTCAGTTACCGAGGATTGCTCCTCCGTGGCCGCCGCCACCTGGGTGTTCATATCGCTGATGCGTTCGATCTGCGCGGTGATCGAGCCCAGCGACTCGCCGGTGCGCTGGCTGGATTGCACGCCATCGCCCGTCGCCGCCTGACCGGCCTGCATCGAACTCACGGCAGTCTGCGCGCCGGTTTTCAGGCGCTGGATCATTTGCTGAATCTCGCCAGTAGAAGCCTGGGTGCGGCTGGCCAGGGTCCGCACCTCATCGGCCACCACGGCAAAGCCGCGGCCCATCTCGCCGGCGCGCGCCGCTTCGATGGCGGCGTTCAACGCAAGGAGATTGGTCTGTTCGGAAATGCCGCGAATCACCGATAGCACCTGGTCGATGGACGCCACTTCATTGGCCAGCTCGGCAACGGCGTCAGAGGCTTCGCCGATGTCACCGGACATTTTCTCGATTTGCTTGATCGAGCCGCCCACCACCTCGCGCGCCTGCACCGCTTCATCGCGGGCACTCTGCGAGGTGCCGGCAGCACTGCTGGCATTGCGGGCGATTTCCTGCACCGTCAGGCCCATCTCATGTACAGCAGTGGCCACCATATCGGTCATTTCATGTTGGCGGCTGGCGCGCCCGGCGGTGTTTTCCACCACTGTGGCAACCTGACCCACCGCAGTACGCAGGCGCACGCTGGTGCCCAGAACGGCACTGATCAGCTCGCGCTGGCTACTGATAAAGCGGTTGAAGCCGCGGGCCAGATCGCCCAATTCGTCCTGCCGCGTTTCATCCAGACGGCGCGTCAGGTCGCCACCACCGCCACCGATTTCCACCAGGGCCGCGGTCACCTGCTTGATTGGCCGCACCAGGCCACGGGCGAGAAACACCACCAGACCCAGGGAGAACAACGCCACCAGCACGCCGATCAGGCTGCTGGTCACCAGCGCCTGGTTGGCATCGGCATAGATTTCCGCTTCCGGCACTTCGCTGACCAGCAGCCAACCCAGGGTTTTCAGCGGTTGCGCCAGGGCCAGGTAGGCTTCGCCATCGCGTTGGAAATGCACGGCCTTGCCGCTGTCCACCAGCAGCTTGCCGGCGGCCTCGCTGCCCAGCAGGTCGCTGAGCTGACGGGTGTCGTTGTATTCGGATTGCGGGTGAATCTTCACCTTACCGTCGGCACTGACCAGAAAAATCCGTCCGCTCTTGCCGAAGTGGAAGTTGCGCACCAGGTCCGACATGGCCTGCAAACCAAAGCCCAGGCCGGCAAGACCGAGGGTTTTGCCATTGGCGCTGATGCGCTGGTTGATAAACAGGGTTGGCTGGTTGGTGGTCTTGTCCGAGTCGATCTGCACCACCCGGCTGTCGCTGCCATCGACGAAGCTGTAGAACCAGCCGTTCTCTGCCGGGCCGCGGCTAAGGGTGCGGTCCAGGCCTTTTTCGGTGAAGTAGTTGCCACTGCCGGCCACCACGATAAAGGTAGTCAGCGCCTTCTGCTGAACCTGCACGCCGTGCAGATAACGAACGAAGGCATCCTTTTGGCCAGGGTCTTCGCCGTTGCTCAGCCACTCCTGAACCATGGCGTTTTCGGCGATACCGCGGGCGGCGGTGAGGGGTTCGGTAAGAATTCGTTCGAGGTCGTTGCCAATCGCCGCCACGCTGGCAGGAAGGGCTTGTTCGACCAGGGCTTTTTCCGCGAGGCGATTGACCACCGCCGCATAGATGCCCACCACAATCAGAATACTGGCCAGCAGGGCGGCACCCATGCTGAGGATCAACTGCCACTGAATACTGCGTTGCCAGAGGCGCATGGGCTATTACCTGTGTGGACTTTTGGGGGGATACGGCGACAGATTGTATACAAAGCACCTGGCGATTCGCGCAGAAAGTTACGCGTTTATGACCCGCTGCTTTGCTCTTATCGACCAAGGGCATAACTAGCTTTAGCCCTTATCCCGTACCCCGCCAACCACTGCTCAGGGTCGCGCGCGCTGTTGCCCCTGCTCCAGCACCCAGGGCACCAGCTGCGCACTCAGGCTGTTGCTGGCCTGACCGAAGGCGCGCACCACATCGGGTACCTGCTCACTGCTGGCCGCCTGGCGCACATCGAAGCGCCGCGCGGCGAGAATCTTGCGGCTGGCGCTATCCACCAGCTGCACATCCAGACGCACCACCACCTGCACCTGGCCGTTCTGGTATTCGCTCTGGAATGCGCGCAGGTCGCTGACCAGCACCAGGTCGGCCTGCAGCTGGGCGTCATCGCTACTCAATTGATGGATGCGGCCGTCGGCCTGAAAGCCATCGAGCAGCCGATCCCGCAACAACACCGGGCCGTTGTCGCTCCAGCGTGAACCCTTGTAGCTGCTGATCACGCTACCCTCGGGCACCACGGCAATGCGCGGATTATCCAGGGCCATATTGGCCTGCGGTTTGGCCACCCGCAGCGACCAGTTCACCGCCGCCGCACTGCTGGCAGCCACGGCCGGCGCGCCGGGCAGCAGGTAGACATTGCTCGGCTCGCTCTTGGGCAGAATCGAGCAGGCCGTCAACAGGCTGAGCAAACCCAGGGTCAGCAGGGCACGGGTCATGGTTGGAACTCCTTGTTCTTCTCGCCGCCAAGCAGGTAGCCGGCCGGGTCTTCCTGCAGGCGACGGGTGATCGCGCGCAGGCTGCTGAGGGTTTCGCGCAACTCGCCCACCGCCGGGCCGATGGCGCTCAGGCCCTGGGCACCGGCGTTCAGCGAGTCACGGTTTTCGTTAAGCAGGCGTTCGATGCTCTGGCTGGCGCGGTCCAGCGCGGCCATGGCATCGCGGGCGCTATTGAGGGCCTCCTTGCCTTGTTGGTCGAGCAGGTTGTTGGCGGTGGCCATGACCTTGCTGCTCTGCTCCAGGGTCACGCTGGCCTGACGCGAGGCGGCGGCCAGTTGTTTGACGATGGCACGCATGTCTTCTCGCTCATCGGCAATGGCGCCGGTGGCCTGATCCAGGTGGTCGAGGGTACGGCTGACGCGGGCGACGTTGTCCGGCGAAACCAGCAGGTTGGCGCTGGCGGCCAGCTTGTTGATATTGGTCAGCAGGTCTTCGCCGCTGGCCAGCAGCGCGGTGATCGGCGATTTGTCCGCGACTATCACCGCCACCTTGCCGGTCTTGCTCACCAGCTTGGGGCTTTCCGGCGAGCCGCTGTGCATCTGGATAAACGAGCCGCCGGTGATCCCCACCAGCGACAGCTTGGCGTGGGTGTCCTGCTTGACCGGGGTGTCGGCCGCCACGCGAATGCGCGCACGCACTTTGCGCGGGTCTTTGGGATCGAGTTTGAGGGCGATCACCTCGCCGACCTTGATGCCGCTGTATTGCACCGTGCTGCCAGGCGACAGGCCATTCACCGCCTCGTAGAAAACGATGTCGTAGAGGGCAAATTCGCGGTCGGCCGTGGACTTGGCCAGCCACAAGCCGAACAGCAGCGCTGCGGCTACCGCCAGCACCGTGAACAAGCCGATCAACACATGATGGGCGCGGGTTTCCATATCAGTTGTTCTCCGTCAGACGGACGCTGGCTTGCAGCGCCGCACGGCCACGGGGGCCATGGAAATAGTCGTGCACCCAGGCGTCTTTGGTGGCAGCCACGGTGGGCAGATCGCCGGCCACCAGCACGCGTTTTTGCGACAACACTGCCACCCGGTCGCAGATGGTGTAGAGGGTGTCGAGGTCGTGGGTCACCAGAAACACGGTTAGGCCGAGGGCATCGCGCAAAGTCAGGATAAGTTGGTCGAAGGCCGCCGCGCTGATCGGGTCGAGGCCGGCGGTCGGCTCGTCGAGGAACACGATCTCCGGGTCCAGGGCCAATGCCCGCGCCAGGGCAGCACGCTTGATCATGCCGCCAGACAGCGAGTCCGGGTATTTGTATGCCGCGGTTTCAGGCAGACCGGCCAGGGCCAGTTTCACCACGGCGAGGTTTTCCGCCTCTTCGCGGCTGAGGCCGGCGTGTTCGATCAGCGGCAGGGCGATATTTTCCAATACGGTAAGCGAGGAAAACAGCGCGCCGGACTGAAACAGCACGCCAAAGCGCCGCTCCACCTGTGAGCGTTTTTCCGCCGAGAGACTCAGCAGGTTCTCGCCAAACACTTTTACGCTGCCGGCGGTGGGGCGCTGCAGGCCGACAATCGAGCGCAGCAGCACCGACTTGCCGGTGCCCGAGCCGCCGACGATGCCGAGGATTTCGCCGCGCACTACATCCAGGTCGAGGTGCTGATGGACCACCTGGGTGCCAAAGGCATTGGTCAGGTCGCGCACTTCGATGATTGCATCCGTCGTCACCAGCCCATCTCCATAAAGAACATCGCCGCCAGGGCATCCAGCAGGATCACCACAAAGATCGACTGCACCACTGCCGAAGTGGTGTGTTCACCCACCGACTGCGCACTGCCGCTGACCTTGAACCCCTCCAGGCAACCGATCACGGCAATCAGAAAGGCAAACAGCGGTGCCTTGCTCAGGCCCACCAGCAGGTGCTGTACATCGATGGTCTGGAGGATGGTGAGGTACATGGTCGGCGAGATATTCAGCACCAGCAGGCAGACCACCGCGCCGCCGAGAATGCCGGAGAGCATGGCCAGAAAGGTCAGAATCGGCAGCGACACCAGCAGCGCCAGCACCCGTGGCAGCACCAGCAACTCGATGGGGTTGAGACCCAGGGTGCGAATCGCATCGACCTCTTCATTGGCCTTCATCGAACCGATCTGCGCGGTAAAGGCGCTGGCGGTGCGGCCGGCCATGAGGATGGCGGTGAGCAGCACGCCAAACTCCCGCAGAAAGGCGAAGGCCACCAGGTTCACCGTGTAAATGGTGGCACCGAAGTTGGCCAGCACCGTGGCACCGAGAAAGGCCACCACAGCGCCGACCATAAAGGTCAGCAACACAACGATGGGCACGGCGTCCAGGCCGGTCTGTTCGATATTGGCGACCAGCGAAGTGAACCGCCAGCGGCGTGGGCGGAACAGACCGCCGATAAGGGTTTCCAGCACCAGACCGATAAAGCCGAGCAGCGCCGCCACCCGTGCCCACAGGCTGACGACAAAGTCGCCGATATGCGCCAGCACATCGGCGAGCCCGGCGCGCGGTTGGGGTTTTTCCGGTTGGCAGTATTCGCGCAAGGCACTGCCTACCGAATTGAGCAATGCCTGGCGGGCGGGGTTGAGACTGGGGTCGCTGGCGGCCAGATCGATCAGCCGCTCGGCACCCAGCAGATCGGCCAGCAAGGCTGCACCGGAGGTGTCCAAACCTTGCAGCCCGGCCAGTTGCACCCGGGTGCCGCCCTGCAACTGCGGGCGCAAGGCGGCCACTTCGCGAGCCAGCTGGCTGTAGTGGGGCAAGGTCCAGTCGCCGCTCACCAGCAACTGTGCCGGCGTTACGGCAGTGTCCAAACGTAATGCGGCTGAAGTCATAACAAGCGGCTTATTCATCCTGGGTGGCCGGTAGCGTAGCAATGGCAGGTTACATCACCTGCACGCCAAGGTGTTTCCTGCTGTTTAGAGCGGCTGCGCCAAGCTCGCCAGCGGCCGGCCGTTCAGATGGAACCGCCAGCCGCTGCGCTTGCCCAACCAGAACAACAACCGAGGACAGAGCATGCAGGTAGAAGGATTCTTCGATTGGCTTGGCCACGCGCTGGGTAGCGTTATCCGTTTTATCGTCGACGGCTTGAGTGGCCTGCTGCATCTGATCGGCAATGCCGGCCGACAGTTTCTCCATGGTCTGTCGAGCGCCCTGGGCATTACCCCGTCACTGCTCAGCATCGTCGCACTGATCGTTGGCTTGTTATTGCTCTACAGCGCGGTGCGCGCCTTTATGCGTCGCTCACTGGTGCTGGGGCTGATCTGGCTGGTGCTGGGCTTGTGGCTGCTGAGTCTATTGATCAGCTGAGCCTTTTCATCAGCTCAGTCTATTTTTCAACTGCCTGGGGGCCTTGCACGTTTGTGTCGCCTTCTGCGTTTGCAAGCCGGCGCTCAGCTGCGAAGCTACACGGCATCCGGGCATTAGATAGATGTAGAGGTTCACCATGCAGATCAGCTCCCACTTCGACAGCGGCAATATCGAAGTCCAAGACTCCAGCAATCCGCACCATCCGTTGCTGAAGATGCGCAAGGACCTCAACAGCCACCACTTCCAGTGGTTTCACTTCAAGGCCGAAGACCTTACGCCCGGCCAGCGTTACGACTTCAGCATCACCAATGCCGGTGAGTCGGCCTACAACTGGGCCTGGTCGGGTTACCACGCCGCCGCTTCCTACGATCAGAAAACCTGGTTCCGCGTGCCCAGCACCTACGCCGACGGCACCCTCGGTTTTGGCCTGGAAGTGCAGCAGGCACAGATCTGGTTCGCCTACTTCGAACCCTATAGCCGCGAACGCCATGACTGGTTGATCGACCAGGCGCTGTTCAAGGCCGACGCCGAGCTGGTCGCCTGCGGCAAAAGCGTCGAAGGCCGCGATATCCAACTGCTGCGCATCAGCCGCAATCCCCATGCCCAGCGCAAGGTGTGGATCATTGCCCAGCAGCATCCCGGCGAACATATGGCCGAGTGGTTTATGGAAGGGCTGATCGAGCGTCTCAAGCTGCGCGACGACGCCGAACTGGATGCCCTGCTGAGCACAGCCGATCTGTATCTGGTACCCAATGTGAATCCCGATGGTGCCTACCGCGGCCACCTGCGCACCAATGCGGCCGGCAAGGACCTGAACCGTGCGTGGCAGTCGGCCAATGAGGCGGAAACCCCCGAGGTGTTTTTTATTCAGCAGCAGATGCGCAAAATGGGCGTCGACCTGTTCCTGGATATCCACGGCGACGAAGAAATCCCCCATGTATTCACCGCCGCCTGTGAAGGCAACCCAGGCTATACGCCGCGTATTGCCGAACTGGAAAAGCGCTTCCGCCAGCGCCTGGTGGCGCAGGGCGCGGAATTCCAGACGCGCTTTGGCTATCCGCGCAGCGAGCCGGGCAAGGCCAATATGACCTTGGCCTGCAATGCGGTAGGGGAAGAATTTGACTGCCTGTCGTTCACCATCGAAATGCCGTTCAAAGACCACGACGACAGCCCCAACCCGCAAACCGGTTGGGATGGCAAACGCTCCAAGCAATTGGCCAAGGATGTGTTGAGTGTGACGGCGGGGATGGTGGAGGAATTGCGTTAGGGCGCATACCCGCTTGCCGGTATGCGCCGATTTCGCCGCTCGACTGCCTTAGCGCATCGAGCTAAGCCACCCGGTGTGTGGCACGCACAGATCATGTTTGCAGGACACCGACGCCACCGGCGGCCCCTGCCGCGCCAGCTCCACGCGGATGGCGGCGGCAGCGTAAATGCCGCAGACCATCAGCAGGCCGAAGGCGATCAGGTACTTTCTTGTTCTTAGGGTCATAACGGCATCCTCGTGGAATGTTTCCGTTCTTTCAGCGTAGGCCAGCGGTGCCCGCCGTGGATGACCGCTGGGTCTTATTCAGCCTGCGTATAACGGCCTATGGCGCGCCAGACGTGATCTCTATACTGCGTCGTCCACAGGGAGTTACCGATGCTGCGCGAAGCCTGGAGCCATAGCCCCACCCACCGGAAAGTCTGGGCCCTGGCGGCACCGATGATTCTGTCGAATATCTCCGTACCGCTGGTGGCGCTGGTGGACAGCACGGTGGTCGGCCATTTGCCCCATGCTCATCAACTGGGTGCAGTGGCGGTGGGTAGCACCCTGTATGTGATGATCGTCGGCATCCTCGGTTTTCTGCGCATGGGCACCACCGGCTTCAGCGCCCAGGCCAGCGGTCGTGCCGATGGCGGAGCGTTGCGCCAGGTGCTGATCCAGGGCCTGGCGCTGGCGGCCTTGCTGGCGTTGACCCTGGGTTTGCTGGCCCTGCCCTTCGGTGATCTGGCGCTGGACCTGATGAACCCCTCCGCCGAGCTCGACCAACACACCCGTGCGTTCTTCCATACCCGCCTGTTCGGCCTGCCGGCGGCGCTGGCCAACTTCGCCCTGATCGGCTGGTTTCTCGGCACCCAGAACGCCCGAGCGCCGCTGGCGATTCTGCTCGGCACCAATCTGTTGAATATCGTCCTGTCGCTGTGGTTTGTCCTCGGCCTGGACTGGGGGGTGGTGGGCGCAGCGCGGGCGGCGGTGCTCAGCGAATGGGGCGGTGCCCTGCTCGGCCTGGCCCTGACCCGCGGTGCCCTGCGCCGTTATCCCGGGCGCACCCAATGGACGGCCATGGCGTTATGGCGCAACTGGCGGCCGCTGCTGGCGGTGAACCGCGACATCTTTATCCGCTCCCTGGCCCTGCAGGGCGTGTTCTTTCTGCTGACTGTACAAGGCGCGCGACTGGGCGATGAAACCGTGGCGGCCAACGCCCTGCTGCTCAATGGCCTACTGCTGACGGCCTACGCCCTGGATGGTTTCGCCCATGCCATCGAGGCGCTGTGCGGCCATGCTCTGGGCGGCCGGGATCGCCTGGGGCTGCTGCGCAGCCTGGTGGTGGCTGGGGGCTGGTCGCTGCTTGCCAGCCTGCTGTTCGCCCTGTTGTTCGCCGTCGGCGGGTCGCTGTTTATCGCCGTACAAACCGATATCCCTTCAGTGCGCCGCACTGCGGATATCTACCTGCCCTATCTGGCGTTGCTGCCGCTGGTGGCGGTGTGGAGTTACCTGCTCGACGGCCTGTTTATCGGGGCCACCCGCGCACGGGAAATGCGCGATGCCATGCTCCTCAGCGTGGCCCTGGCGCTGCCCCTGGCCTGGCTGCTGCGCGACTTCGGCAACCACGGTCTGTGGTTGGCCTTTCTTGCGTTCATGTTGCTGCGAAGCTTGTGTTTGGGTGTCTATGCTTACCACCTGACCCGCCGCGACCAGTGGTTCGTTCCGCCCAGCCTTGAAGGATCAGCGCATGTTCAGCCCGGCAATCCCAGCTAACGAGCTTATTCGTCAGGAGGTACTGGATAACCAGGAGTTGCTGGACACGCCCGCCGACCCGTACCTGGATGTACTGGTGAAGGTGGTCAGCGAGATGTTCGAGGTGAAAACCGTACTGATCAGCCTGATCGACCGCGACCGCCAATGGTTCAAGGCCCGTCGCGGCCTGGAGATTCCGGAAACGCCGCGCAGCCTGTCGTTCTGCGGCCACGCAATCCTCCAGGAGGATCTATTCATGGTCGAAGACACCCACCAGGACCCGCGCTTCGTCGATAACCCGGTGGTCACCAACCCGCCCTTTCTGCGCTTCTATGCCGGCCAGCCGCTGTATGCCCAGGATGGCCATGCGATCGGCACCTTGTGCCTACTGCACCCCAAGCCCAAACAACTGAACCGCAAACAGAAACAGCGCCTGAAAGACATGGCCACCCTCGCCGAGGGTTACCTGAAGCTGCGGAATATAAGTGAGCAGACCCAACAGTTGCGCGCGGCGCTAAGCCGCGAGCAGCGCAAGACCATGCTCGACAGCCTGACCCAGGTGTGGAACCGCGCCGGCCTCGAGCACTTTCTACCCCGCGAGCAGACCCGTGCCGAAGAGCGTCACCTGAAGCTCGGTCTGCTGTTCTGCGACCTCGATTATTTCAAGCGGGTGAACGATGCCCACGGCCATGACGCTGGCGACAAGGTGCTTTGGGAAAGCGCGCGGCGCATCGCCGCGGCGGTGCGTCCGCAGGATGTGGTGACCCGCAGTGGCGGTGAGGAATTTGTGGTGTTGACCCAGGTGCATCACGAAGAAGAGCTGCGCATGATTGGCGAGCGTATCCGCGCCGCCCTGGCGCGCACGCCCATCGATACCGGCGAGGTCGAGCTGCAGCTGACCATCAGTGTCGGCTGCGCGCTGGCCGAGCCGCAGGAAAACCCCGAACGCGCGCTGAAGCGTGCCGACCAGGCGCTGTATCACGCCAAAGGCAATGGCCGGAACCGCGTGGAATTCGCCGCGTTCGAAGCCAATCCCGTGCCCAAAACCCTTAACTGAGCCCGCGCATCCGGCGCGCAGACTCCGGAGCGATTCACCACCCTAGCCCCCGAGGAACTCCCATGGCCGCTGCCATTGCTGCGTACCTGCATTACCTGGCGATCTTTCTGCTATTCGCCCTGCTGACCCTGGAACACCAGCTGTTCAAGCTGCCGCTGGACCTGGCCCGCGCGCGCAGCCTGATGCGTATCGATACCGCCTACGGAGTCGCCGCCGGCCTGGTGCTGGCCACCGGCGCGGCGCGGGTGCTGTGGTATGGCAAAGGGCTCGACTACTACCTGCACAACAGCGTGTTCCACGCCAAGTTCGGCCTGTTTATTCTGGTTGGCCTGCTGTCTGCCGTGCCCACCGTGGTGTTCCTCAAATGGCGCTCGGCGGTAAAGGCCGGCGAGGTGCCGCAGGTGAGTGCCCAGCAGGCCAGGCTGGTGACTCTGGTGATTCGCCTGGAGCTGCTGGGCCTGCTGGTGCTGCCATTGCTGGCGGCATTGATGGCCAGAGGCCATGGCTCGTTTTAGGCGCGCTCCTCAACCCTTTAGGAGCGGCTTCGGCCGCGATGCCGCCCACGCAAACGAAGCGGCGACTATCAACCACCGTTGAGGCACGCCTCGCGCTTTCGTGTGAAAACGCAGTTCGCAGAAGACTTTCACGGCCGATTTGCCTAACCTGTATATACAAGCGTATATATGTGCTCGTTTTCCTCTACCGGCAAATTCCAGGACCACTCCCATGTCGCAATCACTGCTTCTTCAGCCCGGCCAGCTCACCCTCGAACACTTGCGTGCGATCTATCAGCAGCAATGTCCTTTCGAACTCGATCCGGCGGCCAAGGCAGTGGTCGACACCAGTAACCGCACGGTGTTGGAAATCATCGCCAATCAGCGCACGGTGTATGGCATCAACACCGGTTTCGGCCTGCTGGCGCGCACCTCGATCCCCACCGAATCCCTGGCCAAACTGCAACGCAACCTGTTGCTGTCGCACTGCACCGGCACCGGACCGCTGCTCGACGATGCCAGCGTCGGTCTGATCATGGCGCTGAAAGTCGGCTCCCTGGCCCGTGGTTTTTCCGGTATCCGTTGGGAAGTGATCCAGGCCCTGGCAGCGCTGTACAACGCCAAGGTTTATCCGTGCATTCCGTCCCAGGGTTCGGTGGGTGCCTCCGGTGATTTGGCACCGTTGGCGCATATGTCGGCGGTGCTGATCGGCATTGGCCGCGTGCGCCACCAAGGCCGTGAAATGGATGCGCTCGAAGGCCTGGCGATTGCCGGTCTGCAACCCATGGTGCTGGGACCGAAAGAAGGCCTGGCGCTGATCAACGGCACCCAGGTGTCCACCGCCCTGGCCCTGCGTGGCCTGTTCGCCACCGAAAAACTGTTCAGCGCCGCCGTGGTCGCCGGCAGCCTTAGCGTGGAAGCGCTGAAAGGTTCGGCCGTGCCGTTCGACCCACGTATTCAAGCGGTGCGCGGCCAGGCCGGGCAGATCGACGTGGCGGCCTTCTATCGCGAGCTGCTGGGCAACACCAGCGAGATCCGCGAATCCCACGCCGACTGCACCCGCGTGCAAGACCCCTACTCCCTGCGCTGCCAGCCACAAGTGATGGGGGCCTGCCTGGACCATATGCGCTTTGCTGCGCAGATTTTCCTGCGTGAAGCCAACGCCGTATCCGATAACCCACTGGTATTCAGTGCCGATGGTGATGTGCTGTCGGGCGGCAACTTCCACGCCGAGCCGGTGGCCATGGCCTCCGACGTGCTGGCCCTGGCCATCGCCGAAATCGGCGCGCTATCGGAGCGGCGCATTGCGCAACTGGTTGACCCGGCGTTGTCCGGTCTTCCCGCGTTCCTGGTGAAGGAAGGCGGCTTGAACTCCGGTTTTATGATTGCCCAAGTCACCGCCGCGGCCTTGGCCTCGGAAAACAAAACCCTCGGCCATCCGGCGTCCATCGACAGCCTGCCGACTTCTGCCAACCAGGAAGACCATGTCTCCATGGCCACCTTCGCCGCCCGCCGGCTACTGGATATGGCCGGCAACAGCAGCGCAGTCGTGGCTATCGAACTGCTTGGCGCAGCGCAAGGCGTAGAACTGCATGCGCCACTGAAAACCTCGCCGCTGCTGCTGGAAGTGATCGAGCTGGTGCGTAGCGAAGTGCCGCACTACGACGAAGACCGCTACTTCGCTCCAGACATCGCGGCAGCGCGGGCGTGGGTGGAGAACGGCGCGTTTGGGCGCTGGTTGGCGTTTGATCGTCTGTATGCCTGACGAGCATTCGTAGGAGCGGCTTAAGCCGCGATGCTCTTGCGTTTGCAGGGATCGCGGCTAAAGCCGCTCCTACGAGAGCTCAATCAGGCAGTACGGATGAGCGGCCTGGCACCGCAGCGTTTGCAGGTGTTCGCCGGAAACGTGCAGGCAATCATACTGCCCCAACTCCACCGCCTCTCCCGCTAACTTCACGCGTAACGCCTCACCGGTACTGAACAACAGAACGGTTTTGGTCGATGTAAACACCGCGCTCTCCCCCGCCGCCATCCACTGCAACCGTGCCTGGCAACGCTCTGGCGCATAGATCAGGTTGAAGTCACGAATCGCCCCGCCCAGCAGCGTGCAATGCACCTGGCTATCCCCGGAAAAGGCGAAGGCATCCAAGGCGCGCAACGGTCGCGACAGTTGCCCATCGACCTCTAGCTGCATGCCTTCACCCTCCAGCACGGTGATGATTCGCTGATAGCCATTGAACGCAGAAAACGGCCCAGGCTGGGCGACGTCGGCAATCGACAGACGCCAGACGAAAGCCTCCAGGCCATCACCATCGCGGAGAATTTCCAGGGTGCTGCCGCCGCCGTTTTTCCACGGCATACGCGGGTAATCGGCAGCGCGCAGCAGCTGCCAGGTCATGAGGCGAAACGCCCTTCCAGGCGATGGCGCGAACCCGGGTACAACAGGCGCGCCACGGTGACGGTGCGGCGCCCCGACCAGGTACGACGACGGATCAGCAGGCAAGGTTCGCCGCGCTCGATCTGCAGCAATTTGCATTCGGCGGGCTCAGCCAGAATCGCCTCGACCACATGCTCGCCTTCGCTCATCGGCGCGATCTGCATCAGGTAGGCGTAAGGGGTGGCGACGGTGAAATCCTGCTGGAGGTAATCCGGCGCGACGCTGGCATTTACGTAGCGGTCTTCGATCTGCACCGGGATGTCGTTCTCAAAGTGCACGATCAGCGAATGGAACACCCGCTCGCCTTCACGGACGTCCAGCAACACCGCGCGCTCAGCACCGGCTTTTTCTTCCACCAGGCGCACCACCACACAGTGGTGACGATGGCCACGGGCGGCGATTTCATCGGCGATATTGTGCACTTCGAACAGCGCTGACTGGCCCTTGGGTTCGGCGACAAAGGTGCCAACGCCCTGCATGCGCACCAGCAACCCTTCGGCGGTCAACTCGCGCAGCGCACGGTTGATGGTCATGCGGCTGAAACCCAGCTGCGCGACCAGCTCGCTCTCCGAAGGCACGCGGTGATGGGGTGGCCAGACGCCGGCGTGGATCTGCGCGCTGATCATCTGTTTGACCCGCGCATACAGGGGTGCAGGCACCTCACCCAGTTGCGCGGCCAGGGTGGCCATCTCGGACTGTGGAGCAGACACAGGAATCTCCTTGGCTAGTCAGCGCTGCCGGCGCGACGGTGGCGAGAGTTTACGTTTCCCGTTTGCCTCTGTATATGTATATACAACCTGAACATCGCCCTGGAGCGCCCGGAATATGCCTGTTTTCTTTGCTGAGCGCGCTTTGCTGCCAAACGGTTGGGCGCGCAATGTACGCCTGCTGGTGGGTGCCGACGGCCTGCTGCAACAGGTGCAGGCCGACGCCAGCGACGACGGTGCCGAACGCCTGCACGGCCCGCTACTGCCGGGCATGCCCAACCTCCACTCGCATGCTTTTCAACGGCTGATGGCCGGGCTGGCGGAAGTGGCCGGCAACCCCAACGACAGCTTCTGGACCTGGCGCGACCTGATGTACCGCCTGGTGGCGCAGCTGACGCCCGAGCAGATCGAAATTATCGCCCGCCAGCTGTATATCGAAATGCTCAAGGCCGGCTACACCAGCGTCGCCGAGTTCCATTACGTACACCACGCGAGTGCCGGCCAGCCTTACGCCAACCCGGCCGAGCTGGGCCTGCGCATCAGCCACGCGGCGGCCGACAGCGGTATCGGTCTGACGCTTCTGCCCGTGCTCTACTCCCATTCAGGCTTTGGCGGGCAGCCGGCCAATGAAGGCCAGCGCCGCTTTATCCACAGCGTCGACAGTTACCTCGACCTGCAACAGCGCCTGCACAGCGCCCTCGCTGAGCAGGCGACGCAACGCCTGGGCCTGTGCTTCCACTCGCTACGGGCGGTCACCCCGACGCAAATCGACCAGGTGCTGGCCGCCAGCGCCAGCGACAGCCCGGTGCATATCCATATCGCCGAGCAGCAAAAGGAAGTCGACGACTGCCTGGCCTGGAGCAACCAGCGCCCGCTGCAATGGCTGTTCGAACACGTGCCTGTGGACCAACGCTGGTGCCTGGTCCACGCCACCCACGCCAATCCCGACGAGGTGCGGCAGATGGCGGCCAGCCAGGCCGTGGCCGGTTTGTGCCTGACCACCGAAGCCAATCTGGGCGACGGCGTCTTCCCGGCGGTGGATTACCTCGCCCAGGGTGGACGGCTGGGGATAGGTTCCGACAGCCATGTATCGGTAAGCGTGGCCGAAGAACTGCGCTGGCTGGAATACGGCCAGCGCCTGCGCGATCAGAAACGCAACCGCCTGTACCGCAGCGACCAGCCCATGATCGGTCGGACCCTGTACGACGCGGCCCTGGCCGGCGGTGCGCAAGCCCTGGGGCAACCGATTGGTGAACTGACGGTGGGCAAACGCGCCGACTTCGTCGTGCTCGATGGCAGCGACCCGTACATTGCCTGCGCCGAAGGCGACGCCATTCTCAACCGCTGGCTGTTTGCCGGGGGTGATCGGCAGGTGCGCGATGTGCTGGTGGCCGGCCAATGGTTGGTGCGTGATGGGCGGCACCGCGACGAGCAGGTCAGCGCCCAGGCGTTTGCGGGCGTGCTTAAGGCCATGCTGGGCTAATGGCTCCATCACCGTCGTCCCAGCGCAGGCTGGGACCCAGGCGCTGTGACAGATCAGACAACATTTTTCTTGTGCAAAAATCTGGGTCCCAGCCTTCGCTGGGACGACGGTGGGATATCTGATACACGCGTATATGCGCCGCGCCGCGCAGGGATTCACGGCTGGCCTGAGGCCTGTGCCCCACATTTATTCCAGCTGAGCAGTGCGGACGTTTTTTTTGCCGCGCACCGCGGGCATACTAGGCCGTCTCCATCCGGTATCGCCCACCCCCATGCTTCGCACCCTGACCGCCATTGTTCTCGCTTGCCTGCTGTGCCCGGCCCTGGCCGACGAGCGCGCAGACACCCAGAAGCAGCTCGACGCCGCCCAGCAAGATGTTGCCGAGCTGAAAAAGCTGCTGCAGAAGATCGAGGCGGACAAATCCGGGATCCAGAAACAGCTGCGTGGCACCGAAACCGAGATGGGCGATCTGGAGAAACAGATCAAAACCCTTGAGGAGCAACTCAAGGACAGCGAATCCGAGATCCAGCGCCTCGATGGTGAGAAAAAAAAACTTGAAGGTGCGCGCCTCGAACAGCAAAGGCTGATCGGCATCCAGGCGCGAGCGGCCTACCAGAGTGGTAGGCAGGAGTATTTAAAACTCCTGCTCAACCAGCAGAATCCGGAAAAATTCGCCCGCACCCTCACCTACTACGACTACGTCAGCCAAGCCCGCCTCGATCAGCTCAACACCTTCAACGAAACCCTGCGCCAACTGGCCAACGTCGAACGCGAGAGCGCCGAGGAAAAGGCCCAGCTCGATCAGCGCAAAGGTGCCCTTGATCAGCGCCGCGACCAGTTGGCCCAAGTGCGCAAAGAGCGCCAGCTGGCGTTGGCCAAGCTCAACAACGATTCGAAAAGCAGCGACCAGAAGCTCAAGGCCCGTCAGCAGGAACAAGCCGCGCTGGGCAATGTGCTGAAAACCATCGAAGAAACCCTGGCCCGTCAGGCCCGCGAAGCCAAGGCCGCGGAAGAAGCACGCAAGCGTGCTGAGGAAGAACAGCAGCTGGCCATGGCCAACCGCCGTGTCGGCCCCGGTCAGAAGCCGGTCAGTGCCGCCAGCGGCCCGATGGTTTCCAGCGACGGCGCCACATTTGGCGGCGCGTTTGCCAGTGCCCGCGGCAAATTGCCGTGGCCGGTGAATGGCCGCATCGTGGCGCGATATGGAACCCAACGCGGCGATGACGCTCGTACAACATGGGACGGCGTGCTGATCGGTGCCTCCGCGGGTAGCCAAGTGCGTGCCGTGAGTGGTGGGCGCGTGGTATTTGCCGACTGGTTGCGCGGTTCCGGGCTGCTGGTAATCCTCGACCATGGCAACGGCTACCTGAGCCTGTACGGGCACAATCAAAGCTTATTGAAAGACGCGGGTGACGTGGTCAAAGCTGGCGAACCGATTGCGACGGTCGGCACCAGCGGCGGCCAGGACACCCCGGCGCTGTATTTTGCGATTCGTCAGCAGGGCCGCCCCAGCGACCCCGCGCAATGGTGTCGGGCGCAGGGATAGGCCCAGTACCTCTTATTAGTGGAGCTCGTTCGATATGCCGCATTTGTCTCGCCTTAATTCCCTGGCCCTGGCTATCGCGCTGGCGCTCGGCGCCCCGCTCCTGCACGCCGCTACCGATGTTGAAAGCAAGGCACCAGCCGCCTCGCCGGCGACCGCCAAGGCACCGCTGCCATTGGACGAACTGCGCACCTTCGCCGAGGTGCTGGACCGTATCAAAGCCGCCTATGTGGAACCGGTGGACGACAAGACCCTGCTGGAAAACGCCATCAAGGGCATGCTCAGCAACCTCGACCCGCACTCCGCCTACCTGGGCCCGGAAGACTTCGCTGAGTTGCAAGAAAGCACCAGCGGCGAATTCGGCGGCCTGGGCATCGAAGTCGGCCTGGAAGATGGCTTCGTCAAAGTGGTCTCGCCCATCGACGACACCCCCGCCTCGAAAGCTGGTATCCAGCCCGGTGACCTGATCGTGAAAATCAACGGCGAGCCCACCAAGGGCCTGTCGATGATGGAAGCCGTGGACAAGATGCGCGGCAAGGCCGGCGAGAAGATCCTGCTGACCCTGGTGCGCGACGGCGGCGACCCCTTCGATGTGCAACTGACCCGCGCGGTGATCAAGGTCAAGAGCGTCAAGAGCCAGACCCTGGAACCGGGTTATGGCTACCTGCGAATCACCCAGTTCCAGGTCAACAGCGGCGACGAAGTGGGCAAGGCCCTGGCCAAGCTGAAGAAAGACAACGACGGCAAGAAATTGCGTGGCCTGGTGCTGGACCTGCGCAACAACCCCGGCGGCGTGCTGCAGGCGGCCGTGGAAGTGTCTGACCACTTCCTTACCAAAGGTCTGATCGTTTACACCAAGGGCCGTATCGCCAACTCCGAACTGCGCTTCTCCGCCGACCCGGCCGACGCCAGCGAAGGCGTGCCGTTGGTGGTGCTGATCAACGGCGGCAGCGCCTCGGCTTCGGAGATCGTCGCCGGTGCCCTGCAGGACCAGAAGCGCGGCATCCTCATGGGCACCAACAGCTTCGGCAAAGGCTCGGTGCAAACCGTGCTGCCGCTGAGCAATGACCGCGCCCTGAAGATCACCACCGCGCTGTACTTCACCCCCAACGGCCGCTCCATCCAGGCCCAGGGCATCGTTCCCGATATCGAAGTGACGCGCGCCAAGATCACCCGCGAAGACGACGGCGAAAGCTACAAGGAAGCCGACCTGGCCGGCCACCTGGGCAACGGTAATGGCGGCAAGGACAAAACCAGCAGCGAGCTGAAAGCCCAGAGCGGCAAGACGCGCCCGCAGGATGACGACTTCCAGTTGAGCCAGGCGTTGAGCTTGTTGAAAGGGTTGAACGTTACTCGCAGCCAGTAACTTTGTTGCCAGGAATCGACGCTGTTAAAAGTAAAAAGCCGAACCCTCTGGGTTCGGCTTTTTAGTTTACGGCGGTGTTGGTTTACAGGTAGCTGCTGGAAATCTTCTCTACGGTGCCATCGGCACGCATCGCATCCAGGGCTTTCTGCAAGCGCTGTACGACTTCATCCGGGGTGTTGAGGTTCAGCGCCAGGAACAACTGGTTTTCGTTGAAACGCAGCACGGTCACCAGACCATTCACACCTTCCTGCTTGGCCAGGTAGCGCCCCACCGGATCGGTGGTGGCCCACAGGTCGATCTTGCCTTCCATCAGTTTGCTGACGTTTTCCTGGTCACGCAGGGCGTTCACCGGAGTCATGCCTTTGCCTTCCAGGTACTGGCTGACCGAGGCGTTTTTATAGGCACCGAGCTTGTACTGGTTGGCTTCTTCCAGGCTGTTGAGCTTCAAGGTGCTGCCCGGCTTGGCCAGAATTACCGCACTGGTGTTGGCCAGCGGGCCAACCCATTTGAACAGTGCCTGGCGCGCCTCGGTGCGGGTGGTGGAGAACAGGCCGTAGTTGGCGTTGTCCTGGGTCAGCTTGTACAGACGGTCCCAGGGGAAGCGCAGGGTCAGGTTGTACTTGATGTCAGCGCGCTTGAACATTTCCCGCACCAGCTCGGCGCTGATGCCATCGATGCCTTCATCGCGGGCGAAGTTCTTGTCGCCCACCGCCATGTTGAACGGCGGGAAGTTTTCGGTCAGCAGTACCACTTCGTAGCCTTCCGGCAGCTCGGCGCGGGCGGCGCTGGCGACCAGGGCCAGGCCCAGCAACAGGGTACGGGTGAATAGTTTCAGCATGATCGGGTGATGTCCTATCGAGGATTTTTTCGGGCAGCCGAGTTCCGGCGCAGCAAGCGCGCAATCGTACAGAGAGTTCCATAGAATTTTGTGACGCAGATCTCAGAGCGGAGAGAGCGTGGAGGGACAGATAGCGACGGATTGGGACAAGAAGTCTTCGTTCGCAGGAGTCGCGGCTAACGCCCCTCCCACAGGATTCACGATTTCCTGTGGGAGGGGCGTTAGCCGCGATGCTCTTGAGGGCTACAGGTAGTTATTGGTCACGTCGTCGACAAAACCTTCGGTACGCATGTCATCCAGGGCCTTTTGCAGGCGCTGCACCACTTCGTCCGGGGTGTCGATGTTCAGCGCCAGGTACAGTTGGGCATCGTTGAAGCGCAGGGCGGTGGACAATCCGCTGACGCCTTCCTGCTTGGCCAGGTAACGGCCCACCGGGTCGGTGGTGGCCCACAGGTCGATCTTGCCCTCCATCAGCTTGGCGACGTTTTCCTGGTCACGCAGGGCGTTCACCGGGGCCATGCCCTGGCTTTCCAGATGCTGGCTGACGGCGTCGTTCTTGTAGGCACCGACGGTGTATTTGCTCGCTTCCTTGAGGTTTTTGAGCTTCAGCGTGCTACCCGGTTTGGCCAGCAGCACCCAGCCGGTTTTCGCCAGCGGCCCCACCCATTTGAACAGCGGCTTGCGCTCTTCGGTGTAGGTAGTGGAGAACAGCCCGTAGTTGGGTTTGTCGAGGGTCAGCTTGTACAGCCGGTCCCAGGGGAAACGCAGGCTCAGGGAGTATTCGATGCCGGCACGCTTGAACATTTCGCGCACGATCTCGGCGCTGATGCCGTCGATACCATCGTCACGGGCAAAGTTTTTGTCGTCGATGGCCATGTTGAAGGGCGGGAAGTTTTCGGTCAGCAACACCACCTTGTAGCCATACGGCAACTCGGCGTGGGCGACACTGCTGGCAGCGAGTGCCAGGCCCAGCAACAACGAACGGGTGAACACTTTCAGCATGATTCTGTCCTGTCTGCGATCTGTCGACCCAACCCCAAGACGCAATAGCTACACCCTCACCTGCCCGCCATTGCGACGGACAAGACTGCTGTTGGTCGAGCGGCACGGATCGAGAAAATAGGTCGGCGCAAGGCAGGCTTGTGGCCCGTCTTGCAGTGCTCTTCTTCTTGGAATGCCAGGGTGCCGCCGCAACAGATGGCCGGGCAGTTAGAAGTGCCCGGCTGGCTTGACCCTACAGATAGCTGTTGAGGATTTCGTCGACGAAGCCCTCACTGCGCATCTTGTCCAACGCACCCTGCAGCTTCTGTACCACCTCGTCGGGGGTTTCCTTGTTGAGGGCCAGGTACAACTGCGCTTTGTTGAAGCGCAGCACAGTTTTAAGACCGGTCACGCCTTCCTGCTTGGCCAGGTAACGGCCGGCAGGGTCGCCAGTGGCCCACAGATCGATCTGACCATCGCGCAGTTTTTGCGCATTTTCCTGATCGCGTAGTGCGGTAACAGGCTCGAGCTTGTGTTCGGTGAGGTATTCGGCGATGGCGTCACCTTTGTACGCACCAACGCTGTACTTGCGAGCATCGTCGAGGTTGTTGAGGGTGATTGGGCTATCGGCCTTGGCCAGCATGATCCAGTCATCCGGACCAATCGGCCCGACCCATTTGAACGAGGCCTCACGCTCGGGCAGGCGCGCCGTCACGAACACCCCATAGCCTGGCTTTTCCAGCGCCAGCTTGTAGATCCGATCCCAAGGGAAACGCAGGGTCAGGGTGTATTTGATGCCCGCACGTTTGAACATCTCTTTGACCACGTCCACGGCGATGCCGTCGATATTGTCTTCCTGAGCGAAGTTCTTGCCGTTGATGGCCATGTTGTAAGGCGGGAAGTTTTCGGTCAGCAGCACGACGCTGTAATCCGGGTTTACTTCAGCACGAGCACTGCCAGCAAGCACCATTACGGTGCTTGCCAGCGCAAGCAGCAGGCGTTTGTACATTTGGGTCTCTCTACCTCTAAGGGATTTGAGGCGCAGCGCTGGGGAGCAGGACCAGTGGGTTGATCCTTTAATGCTCCCGGGCCAAGCCGTGCAGAACAACATGCAACTTAGCAGCCAGAACACTCACTTGCTCGGAGTGTTGGTTCAGGCCCATGACGCTTAAAACGTAGCGAGCGAAGGTCAGGCAAGGCAAACGCGGGCAAAAAAAAGCGCAGTGGGCTCTCGCCAATGAGCATTTTTGCGCCTGCTTTTAACGCCACATAACCGAGCGCAGCAGTTTTAACGGACCACGATGCCGCGGCTCGCCATATAGGCTTTGGCTTCCGGCACGGTGTATTCACCAAAGTGGAAAATGCTCGCAGCCAATACTGCCGACGCCTTGCCTTCCAGGATGCCGTCGGCCAAGTGCTGCAGATTGCCCACACCGCCGGAAGCAATCACCGGAATGCCCACGGTTTCACTGATGGCGCGGGTAACGCCAAGGTCAAAACCGTTCTTCATGCCGTCCTGATCCATGCTGGTAAGCAAGATTTCGCCGGCACCGAGGTCTTCCATTTTTTTCGCCCACAGCACGGCATCGAGGCCAGTGGGTTTGCGCCCGCCGTGGGTGAAGATTTCCCAGCGCGGGGTTTCGCCGGGTAGCGAAACCTTCTTGGCATCGATGGCAACCACGATGCATTGCGCACCGAAACGCGAGGCGGCTTCGCCGACGAATTCCGGGTTGAACACCGCAGCGGTGTTGATCGACACCTTGTCGGCTCCGGCATTCAGCAGGTTGCGGATGTCCTGCACAGTACGCACGCCACCGCCCACGGTCAGTGGGATAAACACCTGGCTGGCCATGCGCTCGACGGTATGCAGCGTGGTGTCGCGGCCATCGACGCTGGCGGTGATGTCGAGAAAGGTAATTTCATCGGCACCCTGCTCGTCGTAGCGACGGGCAATTTCCACCGGGTCGCCGGCATCACGGATGTTCTCGAATTTGACGCCTTTGACCACGCGGCCATTGTCGACGTCGAGGCAAGGGATGATGCGTTTGGCCAGCGCCATGGGTCAGTCCTCAGCCGTTGTAGGCGTCGCAGTAAGCCTGAGCTTCGGCAACGTCCAGAGTACCTTCGTAAATCGCCCGGCCGGTGATGGCACCGATGATGCCAGGGGCCTTGGCGTCCAGCAGCGACTTGATGTCGCCCAGGTTGTGGATACCGCCGGAAGCGATCACCGGAATCTTGGTGGCGGCGGCCAGGGCGGCGGTGAAGGGCACGTTACAGCCCTGCATCATGCCGTCTTTGGCGATATCGGTATAAACGATGGCCGACACACCGTCGGCTTCGAAACGCTTGGCCAGGTCGATCACCTGTACGGTGCTGACTTCAGCCCAGCCGTCGGTGGCCACAAAACCATCTTTGGCATCCAGGCCGACAATCACCTTGCCCGGGAACGCTTTGCACGCTTCGGCGACAAACTCAGGCTGCTTGACCGCCTTGGTGCCGATGATCACGTAGCTGACGCCGGCTTTGACGTAGTGCTCGATGGTTTCCAGCGAACGGATGCCGCCGCCGATCTGGATCGGCAGGTTCGGGTAACGCTTGGCGATGGCGGTGACCACTTCGCCGTTGACCGGTTGGCCTTCGAAGGCACCATTGAGGTCGACCAGATGCAGACGACGGCAGCCACCCTCAACCCATTTCGCGGCCATGCTCACCGGGTCATCGGAGAACACCGTGGAATCTTCCATCCGGCCCTGGCGCAAGCGCACGCAGGCACCGTCTTTAAGATCGATAGCGGGGATAATCAGCATCAGTCGAACCTGCTCAAGTCTTGAAAGTCGGGGAAAGGGTCAGCTCTTTTCGAGTGCCCACAAGTCGCTTTCGATGCTCACGAACCTGTCAGCCAGGTGCGCCTGCACATCGGCAATCGCCTTGTTGTAAAACAGTGGGGCCACTTCACGGGTAAAGACCTCGAGCACTTCCTGGGCTTCGAAGCTACCCAGTTCCAGCTCGAAACGATCCTCGAGAAAGCGCTTGAGCACAGCCACCGCAGCAGTTTCCTGCGCGGGTTCGAGACTCAGGCTTGGCACCTTTTGTTTGCCGCGGCTCATTACCAGCGACCATCCCAGGCGGCGAAGTTCTGCAGCAACTGCAGACCGTGGGTGTGGCTCTTTTCCGGGTGGAACTGCACGGCGAAGCGCGAACCATCGGCCAGGGCGGCAGCGAAGTCGACACCGTAGTGACCGCGACCGGCGATCTGCCGGGCGTTACCTGCGTCGATATAGAAGCTGTGCACAAAGTAGAAGCGCGCCTGATCCGGAATGCTGTGCCACAACGGATGGTCGAGGGTTTGCGCCACTTCGTTCCAGCCCATATGTGGGACTTTCAGGGCTTCGCCGTCTTCCACCAGATCTTTGCCGAAGAAACGCACGGCACCGGGAAACTGGCCGATGCAATCGACGCCGCCGTTCTCTTCACTGTGGTCGAGCAGCGCTTGCATGCCCACGCAGATGCCGAGGAACGGACGGTCCTGGCTGACTTCGCGCACCAGGCTGTCAAAGCCCAGACGACGAATCTCGGCCATGCAATCGCGAATCGCGCCGACGCCGGGGAACACCACGCGGTCGGCTTCACGAATTACATTGGCATCGCTGGTGATCTGCACCCGGCCGGCACCCACATGTTCGAGGGCCTTGGCCACCGAGTGCAGGTTGCCCATGCCGTAGTCAATGACTGCCACCGTTTGCATTACAGGCAACCCTTGGTCGACGGCATCTGCCCAGCCATGCGCTCATCCAGGGTCACAGCCATGCGCAGCGCGCGGCCGAAAGCCTTGAAGACGGTTTCGATCTGGTGGTGGGTGTTGTGCCCGCGCAAGTTGTCGATGTGCAGGCTGACCAGGGCGTGGTTGACGAAGCCCTGGAAGAACTCCTGAAACAGGTCGACATCGAAGCCGCCAACGGTGGCGCGGGTGTAAGGCACATGCATCTGCAGGCCGGGGCGACCGGAGAAGTCGATCACCACACGGGACAGCGCTTCGTCCAACGGCACATAGGAATGGCCGTAACGAACGATGCCTTTCTTGTCGCCGATGGCTTTGGCAAAGGCCTGGCCGAGGGTGATACCGACGTCTTCCACCATATGGTGGTCGTCGATATGCAGGTCGCCTTCGGCTTCGATATCCAGGTCGATCAGCCCGTGACGGGCGATCTGGTCGAGCATGTGCTCAAGAAAGGGCACGCCAATGGCAAAGCGTGCTTTGCCGGTGCCATCCAGATTGATAGACGCCTTGATCTGGGTTTCCAGAGTGTTGCGTTCGACGGACGCCGTACGTTCGGCCATCACCAGCTCCACAAAATCGTTTCACAAAAGGGTGGGCATTATAGGCCGACAAGTCGGAAACCTTGAAGCCATAAGGCTGAACCGTTTATGCAGGCGTTTTTTATCGCTTCAATAGACACAACAAAGCCGACGCAAGGTCGGCTTTGTTAACACCCGGTCGAGGTTTCCGGGCTAAGACCAGGCAAGGCACCCTGGGGCTTTTAAGCGCAGCGTACTCCAGTACCTGAGCATTAAAAGCGAGGACGCAACGCCGCCTGGTCGACGACCCGGAAGCCGGTTAGCTGAACAAGACGACAGTCTTGAGCAGCGTTACCCAGATACCCCAAGCAAGCGGGATACCTACAGCAAGCCAGGCAGCAATCACCAGAGGCTTGCTCTTCGGATCAGCCGCCCACTCCAGATCGGCAGCGCTCAGCACGGTGTCGTGCCCAATCGCACGTTCCGCAGCCAGCTCCGCTTCGGTCATAAAGTGCTTCGGGTCCACCGGCTTGACCAGGGCGTTGCAGATAAAACCAACCACCAGCAAGCCAGCGAGGATGTACAGGGTGATGTCATAGGCATCAGCCTTGGCCACGCCCACGCTCAATTGGTACTCGCGAATGTAGTTCACCAGCACCGGGCCAACGATGCCGGCAAACGCCCAGGCGGTCAGCAGACGACCGTGGATCGCACCGACCATCTGGGTACCGAACAAGTCCGCCAGGTAAGCCGGAACGGTAGCGAAACCACCGCCGTACATGGACAGGATCAGGCAGATGCTGAATACGAAGAACGCCACGCTACCCAGGTGACCGGTCCATGGCACCAGGGCGTACAGCATGAAGCCCAGGGCGAAGAACACGAAGTAGGTGGTTTTGCGGCCGATCAGGTCGGAGAACGACGACCAGAAGAAACGACCACCGATGTTGAACAGGCTCAGCAAACCGGTGAAGCCGGCCGCGATGATCGCGATCTGCGCCAGTTGCTCAGGGCTCAGCTCGCCGAAGCTCTGGTGGGTACCGATCAGGCGACCCGCGAACACTTCCTGGAGCAGCGGCGAAGCCATGCCGATGATGCCGATACCGGCCGACACGTTCAGGCACAACACCGCCCAGACCAACCAGAACTGCGGGGTTTTCCACGCCTTGCTGACGTGTACGTGACCCTTGGTGATCATCTCGTTGTTGGCCTTCTTCACCGGCGGAGTCCAGCCCTCAGGCTTCCAACCGGTAGGCGGTACGCGGTAAGCCAGCGCGCCACCCATCATGAAGACGAAGTAGACAACCGCCATGACCACGAAGGTCTGCCAGACGCCAACGCCGTCCGGACCTGCGAAGTGGCTCATCAGTTGTGCGGCCAGCGGCGCGCCAACCATCGCACCACCACCGAAGCCCATGATGGCCATACCGGTAGCCATACCGCGCTTGTCCGGGAACCACTTGACCAGGGTCGATACCGGCGAGATATAGCCCAACCCCAGGCCGATACCACCGATAACCCCGGAGCCTAGCCACATCAGCCAGATCTGGTGGGTATACACACCCAGCGCGGAAATCAGCAGACCGCCGCACCAGAACACGGCGGAAACCACACCGGCCTTACGCGGGCCAGCATGTTCCAGCCAGCCACCGAAGATGGCAGCCGAGCAACCGAGGAAAACGAAGAACAGGGTGTACAGCCAGCCCAGCATGGATATCTGCCAGTCGCAATCGCTGGCGAAGACTTGCTGGAAGAAACCCAAGTCGGCACCGCACGCTACCGGCGCGGTGATACCAATGGCTTTGGACAGCGGCAGCCAGAACACGGAGAAACCGTAGGCCATACCGATACACAGGTGGATAGCCAGAGCCGCAGGCGGCACCAGCCAACGATTGAAACCAGGAGCGGCGATGATGCGCTCCTTGGACAAAAACGCAGATTTCGCTGCGCCGCCGTCCACTGCAAGGGCGTCACTCATAAGAGGATCTCTCTTTAGTTTTTTAGTATTGGCAGAAAAGGTGAAGCTGATAACAGGGAGAGGATATCGTCTACGGACGTACGACGACTAGGTTTGCGCGTACCATTTGTTGTGCAACGCACATTTGACCCACATCAACGTCCATCCAGAGGCTCTAAATCAGGCATGCCGGTACTTGTAGAAGTAATAAGTGAACCCTCAAGTCAGGATCTTCTCGACCTGCAGAAGATCTACCAAGACGCCCCGGATTGGCTGCTCACCCCCTTCGCCAATCGCAACCAATTGATCGAACACGGCATCGCCCAGCACCAACTGCTGGCCGGCCGCTTCAATGATCGTTTGCTGGCCGCTGCCATCGTCGAAAAAGGCCAGGCTTGCTGGCGCCTGTCGCACCTGTGCGTGCGCAACGTCACCCGCCAACGCGGGGTGGCCCGCCGCCTGCTCGCCGAAGCGCAACGCCTGGCCCGCGAAGCCGGCAAGCCGCTGCACCTGGCGGCACCGCAAGATCACCTGGAAAGCCAGGCCCTGGCAGCCAGAACCGGCCTCCCTCTGCAAGCGCTCTAAGCGAGGCCCTGCGGGGCCCGGGCACAGCAGCGGAACCACCGCCCGGTGTGCCCATCCAATCCTCCAGCCACCCTTACCGCTGGTCGGCGTTATACTCCGGCATCGGTTTTTCCAGCCCTCTCTCCGCTTTCCATTTCATAAAAAAGGAATCGTCCATGAAATCGCTTGGCAAAATCCTGGGTCTGTTTTTCCTCGGAGTCTTGCTGATCCTCGTGGCGCTGGGCTTTGCCCTTACCCACCTGTTCGATCCCAACGACTACAAAGACGAAATTCGCCAGATTGCCCGCGACAAGGCCAACCTCGAGTTGACCCTCAATGGCGACATCGGCTGGAGCCTGTTCCCCTGGCTCGGCCTGGAACTGCACGACGCCACCCTGGCCAGCGCCACCACCCCGACCCAACCCTTTGCCGACCTGCGCATGATCGGCCTGTCGGTGCGCGTACTGCCGCTGCTGCGCCGCGAAGTGCAGATGAGCGACATCAAGGTCGACGGCCTCAACCTCACCCTGACCCGCGACGAACAAGGCCATGGCAACTGGCAGGACATCGGACGCCCAGCCAAACCCGCCGCCCCCGCCGATCAAGCGCAGAGCGCCAGCACCCCGCCACCGGCCAACCCCGGCACACCAGACAGCAAGCCGTCCCAGCCAATGAAACTGGACATCGACAGCCTGACCCTGGCCAACACCCGCATCGACTACAAAGATGCCAAGAGCGGCCAGCAATTCAGCGCCGAAGGTATCGAGCTGACTACCGGAGCCATCCGCGAAGGTGCCAATATCCCGGTAAAACTCACCGCTTTCCTTGGCACCAACCAGCCGGTGCTGCGCGCCAAAACCGAACTGGCCGGCCAACTGCGCTTTGATCGCGCCCTCAAGCGCTACCAGTTCGAAGACCTGAAGCTATCGGGCGAAGCCTCCGGCGAGCCGCTGAATGGCAAAACCCTGACCTTCGCCGCCCAAGGCCAACTGCTGCTCGACCAGGGCGCGCAGATTGCCGAATGGAACGGTCTGAAACTCTCCGCCAACCAACTGCGCGCCCTTGGCGAGCTGAACGTGCGTGACTTGGATAAAGAACCGCAGCTGACCGGCGGCCTGTCCATCGCCGAATTCAACCTGCGTGAATTCCTCGAAGGCATCGGCCGCCCGCTGCCGCCAATGAGCGACGCCAACGCCTTGAGCAAAGTCGAGCTGGTCACCCGCCTGCAAGGCAACGCCAACAGCCTGGCCCTCAACGAACTGAAATTGAAAGTCGATGAGAGCGCCTTTACCGGCACCCTGGCGGTCACCGACCTGAGCAAGCAGGCCCTCAGCGTTCAGCTCAAGGGCGACAAGCTCAACCTCGACAACTACCTGCCGCCCAAGTCCAAGGACGATCAGCAGCGCAGCAGCCGCCAGAACGAAGTCAGCGGCACCCTGGCCAGCGCCGGCAAGGACGGCAACAGCGACCTGCCCAACCCGCCCACCCAGCAGGCTTGGAGTGAAGCGCCGGTGCTACCCATCGACCAACTGCGCAAACTCACCGCCGACCTGAATATCGGTCTGGGCTTGCTGACCATCGACAAGCTGCCCATCGAAAACGCCAGCATCAAAGCCAACGGCAAAGACGGCCTGCTGACCCTGGAGAACATGCGCGGCGAGCTCTACAACGGCAACTTCAATGCCACCGCCAGCCTCGACGTGCGTCCCGCCGTACCGCTGCTGAAAGCGCAGAAACACATCAGCCGCGTGCCGGTGGAAAAACTCCTCGCCACCCAACAGGAAAAACCACCGGTGCGCGGCCTACTCGACCTTAACGCCGACCTCAGCACCAGCGGCAACAGCCAGAAAGCCTGGATCGAAGGCCTGAACGGCAGCGCCAGCTTCGCCCTCAGCGATGGCGCACTGGTCGACGCCAACCTCGAACAGCAACTGTGCAAAGGCATCGCCACCCTCAACCGCAAATCCTTGAGCGGCGAGCCACGCGGCAAAGACACCCCGTTCGAACAATTGGACGGCACCCTGACCTTGCGCAACGGCGTAGCCAGCAACCCGGACATGAAAGTGCGCATCCCCGGCCTGCGGGTGAACGGCAATGGCGATATCGACCTGCGCGTATTGGGCATGGACTACCGCGTCGGCATCATCATCGACGGCGACAAGAGCGATATGCCGGACCCGGCCTGTGAAGTGAACAAACGCTACGTCGACCTCGAATGGCCACTGCGCTGCCGCGGCCCGCTGGAACTGGGTGCCAAAGCCTGCCGCCTGGACAAGGACGGCATGGGCAAGGTGGCGGCCAAGCTGGCCGGCGACAAACTTAGTGAAAAACTCGAAGAGAAGCTCGGCGACAAAGTCAGCCCGGAACTCAAAGATGCACTCAAGGGCCTGTTCAAACGATGAACCCCGAGCAATTCAGTAGTGCGGTACTCGACTGGTACGACCGCCACGGCCGCAAAGACCTGCCCTGGCAGCACAACATCAGCCCGTACCGCGTGTGGGTGTCGGAAATCATGCTGCAGCAGACCCAGGTGAGTACCGTACTGGGCTACTTCGACCGCTTTATGGCCGCGCTGCCCACTGTCAAAGCCCTGGCCGAAGCACCCGAAGACGAAGTGCTGCACCTGTGGACGGGCCTCGGCTACTACACCCGCGCCCGCAACCTGCAAAAGACCGCACAGATCGTGATGGCCGAACACGGCGGCGAATTCCCCCGCGACGTCGACCAACTGACTGAACTGCCCGGCATCGGCCGCTCGACTGCCGGCGCCATCGCCAGCCTGTCTATGGGCGTGCGTGCACCGATCCTCGACGGCAACGTCAAACGCGTGCTGGCCCGCTACGTCGCCCAGGAGGGCTACCCCGGCGAGCCAAAGGTGGCGAAACAGCTGTGGGACGTCGCCGAGCGCTTCACCCCCCATGCCCGCGTAAACAACTACACCCAGGCGATGATGGATCTGGGCGCCACCCTCTGCACCCGCAGCAAACCCAGCTGCCTGCTCTGCCCGCTGCAAAGCGGCTGCCAGGCGCACATGCTCGGCCTGGAGATCCGCTACCCCATCGCCAAGCCGCGCAAAGCCCTGCCGCAGAAACACACCCTGATGCCGATCCTGGCCAACCGCGACGGCGACATCCTGCTTTACCGCCGCCCATCCACCGGTTTGTGGGGCGGCCTGTGGAGCCTGCCCGAACTGAGCGAAAGCGCCGCCCTGGAAACCTTCGCCGCCCAACGCGGCCTGACCCTAGGCAGCCGCCGCGAACTGGCCGGCATCACCCACACCTTCAGCCACTTCCAACTGGCCATCGAACCCTGGCTGATCCAGGTCGAGAGCGACACCCCCGGCGTGGCCGAGGCCGACTGGCTCTGGTATAACCTCGCCACCCCGCCCCGCCTGGGGCTGGCAGCGCCAGTGAAAAAACTGCTGAAACGCGCCGCCGACGAATTGAAAGCTGGAGAACCGACATGACCCGCACCGTACATTGCCGCAAACACAAACAAGACCTGCCGGGTCTGCCGCGCCCGCCCTACCCCGGTGCCAAAGGCGAAGACATCTACAACAACGTCTCCCAACAAGCCTGGGACGAATGGCAAAAACACCAGACCCTGCTGATCAACGAGCGACGCCTGAACATGATGAACAGCGAGGACCGCAAATTCCTCCAGGCCGAGATGGACAAATTCCTCTCCGGCGAGGAATACGCCCAGGCCGAAGGCTACGTCGCGCCTAGCGATTCCGAGAAAAAATCGTAAGCGCCCGGATTAATTAAATATTTTTTAAAAAGCGTGTTGACAGAGGTGCTCCAAATCCGTCTAATAGCGCCCCGTTGGCCCAGGTAGCTCAGTCGGTAGAGCAGGGGATTGAAAATCCCCGTGTCGGCGGTTCGATTCCGTCCCTGGGCACCATCTTTAAGTTTCCAAGCGCTGTAACCGGCAATTGGAAACGACAAAAAACCCGCCTAGTGCGGGTTTTTTATTGGCTACGATTTCTTCCAAGTCCCTCCTATAGCGTTTCTTCCTGCGCCGCGTTCAACGCATAAAACTCATGCAGCTTCGCCTGCAGCAATTGCTTATCCGGCAAACGCGTCTGGTACTCCGCGATCAACGCGGGCGATAACGATCTGTTCAATGCGTACTCAACCACTTCGTCCTCTTTGCTCGCACAGAGCAGCACGCCGATGGCGGGGTTTTCGTGGGGTTTGCGCACATCGCGGTCGAGGGCTTCCAGGTAGAAGTCGAGCTTGCCGAGGTATTCCGGTTCGAAACGGCCGACCTTGAGTTCAATGGCTACCAGGCAATTGAGGCCTCGGTGGAAGAACAGCAAGTCCAGGGCGAAGTCGCGGCTGCCGACTTGCAGCGGGTATTTGGAGCCAACGAAGCAAAAGTCGCGGCCCAGCTCGCTGAGAAAATCCTTGAGGCGTGCAAGCAAGCCCGCATGTACATCGGCCTCGGCGTGCCCGCTCGGCAGGCCCAGAAATTCGACCATATAGGCATCTCGGAAGACATCTAGCGCGGCGGCGTGAGTTTGTCTCAACACTGGTGAGACTTTTGCCGGTTGGGTGACGCTGCGCTCGAAAAGAGCGGCTTTGAACTGGCGCTCCAGCTCGCGCTTTGACCACTGCTCCTGAACCGCCATACGTAGGTAGAACTCGCGTTCTTCCGGGCGCTTGCTTTGGCCAAGAATGATGAGGTTTTGGGTCCACGACAATTGTCGCGCCAGTGGCGCGACTTTCTCCTCATTGCGATAAACCTCATAAAACTGGCGCATGCGAAACAGGTTGCTGCGCGTAAAGCCCCGTAGCCCCGGCTGCGTCACCGCCAAATGCTCAGCTAACTGCGTAACCACTGAATCGCCCCACTCCGCCCTTTCCAGCTTTCGGCTGATATACGCACCCACTTGCCAGTACAGCTCAATCAGTTGGGTATTGACCGCTTGTGCAGCCCGCTGGCGAGCGCTGTGGATAAGCGTCAGCACTTCATCGAAACGGTCTTCCCCTGAATGTTGTGGAGCGGTTGCTTTACTCATGCCTGTAGCCCTCGACCCTGAATGTGGACGAAAGCCTAACCGCTAAGAATTGGTCGTCTTGCCGCTCGGCTCGGCAGAGCGGCTACGAGTTTTTTCGCTTGGAAAGACGAAAGGCGAAAAGCCGCGACCTATGGACACTCGAGGATTGCTTGCTGTGCCGCTGTATGACAAACCGCCCGCTTACTCAGAAGGGACTTACTCGCGATGGCGATGTATGACCGAGTCGATTTTTGGGACTGAGGCAGGATGTAAAAAGCGAGTGATCACCTAACCGACCAAGTAACCGATCAAGTAACCGATCAAGTAAAAACATCGCAGCTACAGCCTTTCTCATCAAACAACCTGAGTATTGCCGTTACAGCCCGCGCCCAAAAAACGAGCCCGTGCACCTCATCCGCGCCTCATCCCAGTGCACCCCGCCCTACCCCTTCCGCGCCGCGCCGCTCAGCAGCGGGTTTCCCCACCACCTGGCACACTTCTTCCATACCAAATCCCAACTCCCACAAGCCGGGCCACGCCCATTAAGCCTTGTGCACAACACAAACGCGCCCAGCGCCAGGTAATGAAGCCTGATCCACCAGTTCGCTGGTCGATCAGGTTTTTTTTTGGAATGAATAAATGCGCCGCACCGTTGATATCGGCTTTCTGTTTTCCACTGACGGCACTTACCGCCATATGGGCCGTAATGGCTTGCTCGGGGCGCAGCATGCGTTGGCGGAGGTGAATGCCGGTGAGGCGTTCGATTTCACGCTACGGGCTACCCATGTGAATCCGCAGGGGGTGTTGCAGGGCTATGGCGAAGGCGCGGCGCGGCTGATTGAGCAGGGCGTGCGGCATATCTTCGGTACCACCACTTCTGCGAGCCGTAAGGAGATCATTCCCGACCTCGAGCAGCACGCCAGCACGCTGTGGTATGCCTGCCCCTATGAGGGCTATGAGAGCAGCGAGAACGTGCTGTATTTCGGCGGTTGCCCGAACCAGACGCTGATCCCGCTGCTGCGTTTTGCCTTGGCGACGTTCGGCAAGCGCGCGCTGTTGGTGGGTTCGAATTATGTGTGGGGCTGGGAGAGTAATCGCATCGCCCGTGAGGTGATCACCCTGGCTGGCGGCGAGGTGTTGAAGGAGAAGTACATGCACCTGGGTGCCACCCAGGTGGCCGAGCTGGTGCAGGCAGTGGTCAGCGAGCCGCCGGCGTTTGTGCTGAATAACCTGGTGGGCGATTCCTCGTATGCGTTTTTGCATCAGCTGGATGCGGCGTGTCAGGTGGCCGGGCTGCAGCTGCCGGTGTTGAGTAGCAACCTGGCCGAGGCAGAGCTGAGCGAGCTCGGTACGTTGCAGAATTTGCGCATGCTGGCCTGCGGGCCGTTTTTTGAGGCGGCGGACCCGGCGTTTTGCCAACGGCAGACCGAGCGCCATGGCCGGCATGTTTACTCCCATCTCTATGCAGGCTCTTACAGCGCTGTGCATTTGTTTGCCCGAGCGTTGCAGCACTGCGGTATTGATGACTCGGCGGCCATCTGCGCGTACCTGCACCAGCACCCACAACCGAGTGTACTGGGCGAGTTACGTGTGTCGCCGCGCAATAACCACAGCAGCCTGGCGTGCCATATCGCCGAGTTGCACAACGGCCGCTTTGTGATTGTGCACAGCGAGCCGCAGGCGGTGCCCGCCGACCCGTATATGACCGCCACCGATCTCACCGAATTTCGCCAGTTAAGTGCGCCTGTGCCGCGCTTGAGGATCGTCAAATGAGCCCGTTCAACCGCCCCGATTTTGAAAACGGCACCTTGCTGTTGGTGGACTGCGAAGCGCGCACCCTGAACAGCCTGGAAAAGAGCCTGCAGCGTTTGGGCATCCAGGCGCAGCCGTTGCTGGAAGATGCGCCGCAGAACTTGCAGGGCTGCTTTGCGGCCATTGTCGAGCTGGAGCATTTCGCCAGCCCCAAGACGCTGCTCGAACTGGCGAAGGCCAATGTGCCGGTGGTGGCGCTCACGCCCCACGAAACCCTGTCGCAGATCCAGCGCGCCATCGAGCTGGGTGCCACGGCCCTGCTCAACCGCCCCATCACCCAGGGCTCGGTGTACACCACGCTGATGATGGCCATCGGGCTGCGTGAGCGCCTGGACCGCGACGCGCAAACCATCGACCACCTGCAGCAGCGCCTGGCCAATCGTCCGCAGTTGGCCATGGCCCTGGCGCGCTTGATGGTGGAACACGGGCTGGATGAAAGTGCCGCCTATGAGCGGCTGCGTGAGTTGTCGATGCGCCTTAACCGCAGCATCGATGAGCTGTGCGCGGAGCTGGCAGCGGATCACGGGCAACAACGCGGCGGTCTGCAATGAGCACTGCGCTGGCCCTGCTGCGCCGGCCGACGGTGGCCGTGTCGTTGCTGTATATCGTGCTGGTGGTGGTGCTGGCGGCGCTGGCGCCGTGGCTGAGCCCGTTCGATCCGTCTGAGCAATTTATCGAAGGGTTGTCGATGGAGGGCGCTCCACTGGCACCCGGCGACACCTATTGGCTGGGTACCGATCTGCTGGGGCGCGACCTGCTCTCGCGGTTGATTTACGGCGCGCGCACTTCGCTCTTTATCGGCCTGGTGGCCAATGGCATGGCGGTGTTGATCGGCACCTTGGTGGGCCTGACGGCGGGCTTTTTGCGCGGCTGGCTGGGCAGTGCGCTGATGCGTTTTACCGACCTGATGATGGCTTTCCCGGCGCTGCTGCTGGCGATTGCACTGTCGGCGATTTTCCAGCCCAGCGTGTGGATCGTTGCCCTGGTGATTGCCATGGTCAACTGGGTGCAGGTGGCGCGGGTTATCTACTCGGAAACCATCGCCCTCAGCGCCCGTGATTTTGTCGCAGTGGAGCGCACCCTCGGTGCCAGTTCGCTGCGCATTCTGTTTTCGCACCTGTTGCCGCATTTGCTGCCGACCATTCTGGTCTGGGCCACCCTGGGCATTTCCACCACCGTATTGCTGGAAGCCACCCTGTCGTACCTGGGGGTTGGCGTGCAGCCGCCCACGCCCAGCTGGGGCAATATCATTTTCGAAAGCCAGACCTATTTCACTTCGGCACCCTGGCTGGTGTTTATTCCGGGCGCGGCGATCATTTTGCTGTCGCTGGCCTTCAATCTGCTGGGCGACGCGCTGCGCGACGAGCTCGATCCCACGCTGCAGGGGAGAAGCTGAATGCTGACCTTTATTGGCCGGCGTATGGGCTACTCGCTGCTGATTCTGCTCGGCGTCAGCCTGATCACCTACCTGCTGCTGTTTATGCTGCCAGCCGACCCGGCGCGGCAGATTGCCGGGCGCAGTGCCACGCCGGAAGTGGTGGCCGGCATTCGCGCACAGCTGGGGTTGGACCTGCCGTTCTATCAGCAGTACGCCCATTACCTGGGCAACCTGCTGCAGGGCGATCTGGGCCGCTCCTATATCCAGCGCAGCCAGGTGACCGAGCTGCTCGGTTCGCGCTTGCAGCCCTCCTTGGAATTGATGGCGGCCGGTATCGGCTTTGAGTTGCTGATCGGTATCAGCCTCGGTGTGATCGCGGCGCTGCGCCGAGGCGGCATCGCCGATCGCCTGCTGACGGCGCTGTCGTTTATCGGCGTGTCGGCCCCGCAATTTATTGCCGCCATGCTGTTTTTGTACTTCTTCGCCGTGCAGCTGGAGTGGTTCCCCATGGGCGGCTATGGCGGGCTCAAGCACCTGATGCTGCCGGCGCTGACCCTGGGTTTGCTCGGCAGCGGCTGGTACTCGCGCATGGTGCGCTCGTCGATGATCGAGGTGCTGCACCAGGACTTTATCCGCACCGCCCGCGCCAAGGGCCTGAGCCGCGCCCGCGTGGTGCTGCGCCATGTGTTGCCGAACGCCATCGTGCCGATCATCCCGATGATCGGCATCGACATCGGCGTATTTATGGGCGGCCTGGTGGTGGTCGAGTCGGTGTTTGGCTGGCCGGGAATTGGCCAGCTCGCCTGGCAAGCCATTCAGCAAGTGGACATTCCGGTGATCGTCGGCGTGACCACCATCTGCGCCGTGGCGATTGTGCTCGGCAACCTGATTGCCGATCTGGTCATTCCGCTGATCGACCCACGTATCGATATCAAAAAACACTGACTACCAACACACAACAATCCCCAGCAAAGAGGCAGGAGCATGAAGCGCACAGCACTATCCCTGGTTATCGCCGCCACGCTGTTTACAGGCCCACTCATGGCCGATGAGCTGGTGGACGCCAACGCCAAAAACGGCGGCAACATCATCGTCACTTACCAGAACGACGTTGCCACCCTGGACCCCGCCATCGGCTACGACTGGCAGAACTGGTCGATGATCAAAAGCCTGTTCGACGGCCTGATGGATTACAAACCCGGCACCACCGAATTGGTGAAGGATCTGGCCGAGGACTACAGCATCTCCGCCGACGGCCTGGTGTACAGCTTCACCCTGAAAAAGGGCGTGAAGTTCCACAACGGCCGCGAGATGAAAGCCAGTGACGTGAAGTACTCGCTGGAGCGCACGGTCAACCCGAAAACCCAGAGCCCGGGCGCCGGATTTTTCAGCTCCATTGCCGGCTATGAAGACGTGACTGGCGGCAAAAGCGAAACCCTCAGCGGCGTGGAAGCCACCGACGACTACCACGTAAAAATCACCCTGAGCGCACCGAACGCGACCTTCCTGCACATCATGGCGATCAACTTCGCCTCGGTGGTGCCGAAGGAAGAAGTGCAGAAATGGGGTGCCGATTTCGGCAAGCACCCGGTCGGTACCGGCGCTTATAGCCTCGGCGAATGGAAGCTCGGCCAGCAGATCGTCTTCAAGAAAAACCCGGCCTATTTCCGCGCCGGCTTGCCGCACCTGGACAGCATTACCTTTGAAGTGGGCCAGGACCCGATGGTCGCCCTGCTGCGCCTGGAAAAAGGCGAAGTGGATATCGCCGGCGACGGCGTGCCACCAGCCAAATTCCTGCAGTTCAAAAACGACCCGAAATTCAAAGACCGCATGGTGGTCGGCGAGCAATTGCACACCGGCTACCTGACCCTGAAAACCACCCTGCCGCCGTTCGATAATCTCAAGGTGCGCCAGGCCGTGAACATGGCCATCAGCAAAGACCGCATCGTGCGCATCATCAACGGCCGCGCCACCCCGGCCAACCAGCCGTTGCCGCCAGCGATGCCGGGCTACGACAAGGCGTACAAGGGTTATGCCTATGACGTCGAAGGCGCGAAGAAGCTGCTGGCCGAAGCCGGTTTTGCCAAGGGTTTTGATACCGAACTGTTTGTGATGAACACCGAGCCGCAGCCGCGTATTGCTCAGTCCATTCAGCAAGACCTGGCCAAGGTCGGCATTCGTGCGCAGATCAAATCCCTGGCCCAGGCCAACGTGATCGCCGCTGGCAGTGCCAAAGACCAGGCACCGATGGTGTGGTCCGGCGGCATGGGCTGGATCGCCGACTTCCCCGACCCGTCCAACTTCTACGGCCCGATTCTGGGCTGCAGCGGTGCGGTGGATGGCGGCTGGAACTGGTCGCTGTACTGCAACAAGAAACTGGACGCCGACGCGGCCAAAGCCGATGCCATGGCCAAGCCGGAGCAATCGGCGGAGCGCATTGCCCTGTGGAGCAAGATTTTCACCGACGTGATGGCTGATGCGCCGTGGGTGCCGATCTTCAACGAGCAGCGCTTTACCGTGCGTTCCGAGCGGATGGCCGGCGGCAATGACCTCTACGTAGACCCGGTCCACGTTCCGGTGAACTACGACCATATCTCGCTGAAGTAATTAACTGACTGCGTAACGGCGGCAGACTGAAAAGCCGCCGTTCGAAGGGAGCGTTTTTTATGTGTCAGAACTGCCTGGTTAAAACCATTCACAGCGTGCACAACCATTTTGGTTGGGACCGCAGCATCGAGCCCGTCATGCGTGTGGCGCCGGGGCAGATGCTGGAGTTTCAGTGCCTGGATTCCTCCAACGGCTACTTCACCCCGCAGTCGGTGGTCGGCGATGTGGCGACCATGTCGTTCGACCAGATCAACCCGGTCACCGGGCCGATCTTTGTCGAGGGCGCCGAGCCCGGCGATATCCTCAAAATCACCATCGACAGCTTCAAGCCCAGCGGCTTTGGCTGGACGGCGAATATTCCTGGTTTCGGCTTGCTCGCCGACCAGTTCAAAGACCCGGCCCTGGCGCTGTGGCATTACGACAAAGCCAGCCTGGCCCCGGCCGCGTTCGGCCAGTTCGCCAAGGTGCCGCTCAAGCCATTCGCCGGCACCATCGGCCTGGCACCGGCCGAAGCCGGGCTGCACTCGGTGGTGCCGCCACGGCGCGTGGGCGGCAATCTGGATATCCGCGACCTGGCCGCCGGCACCACGCTGTACCTGCCGGTTGAAGTGGCCGGTGCCCTGCTATCCATTGGCGACACCCACGCCGCACAGGGCGATGGCGAAGTCGGCGGCACCGCCATCGAAAGCGCCATGGACGTGGTGGTGCAGGTCGATCTGATCAAGGACACACCGCTGGCCACCCCGCGTTTCAGCACCCCCGGCCCGGTGACCCGCCATCTGGACAGCGCCGGCTACGAAGCCTTTACCGGCATCGGCCCGGACCTGATGGAAGCCGCGCGCCAGGCCGTGAGCAACACCATCGACTGGCTGTGCCGCGAGCACAATATGCCGGCCGAACAGGCGTACATGCTGTGCTCGGTGTGCGGCGATCTGCGCATCAGCGAAATCGTCGACCTGCCGAACTGGGTGGTGTCGTTCTACTTCCCGAAAGTGGTGTTTGCGTGAGCCAGAACGACAGTCCGGCGATTCTCTCGGTGGAGCGGCTGTCCATCGAGTTCGGTGCCAAGCGGGTGGTCGATGACCTGAGCTTTGCGCTGTATCCCAAGCAGACGCTGTGCATCGCTGGCGAATCCGGCAGCGGTAAATCGCTGACCTCGCTGGCGATCATGGGCCTGCTGCCGAAACCCGCGCGCACGCCGAGCGGCGCGATTCTGTTCGAGCACCGCGACCTGCTCAGCCTGGCCGAGCGCGAGCGGCAGCAGTTGCGCGGCAAAGATATCGGCATGATTTTTCAGGAGCCGATGACCTCGCTGAACCCCCTGATGACCGTCGGCCAGCAGCTCGCCGAAACCTTGCGCCGCCACGAGCCGCTGTCACGCCAGGCCATCGCCCAGCGTTGTCGGGAAATGCTCGAAGCCGTGCGTATGCCGCAAGTGGAAAAACGCCTGACCCAGTACCCGCACGAACTCTCAGGCGGTATGCGCCAACGGGTGATGATCGCCATGGCCATGCTCTGCCGGCCCAAGGTGTTGATCGCTGATGAACCGACCACCGCGCTGGACGTAACCATTCAGGCGCAAATCCTCGAGCTGATGCGCGAGCTGCAACAGCAATACGGCACCAGCCTGCTGCTGATCACCCACGACATGGGTGTGGTGGCGGAAATGGCCGATCAGGTGGTGGTGATGAACCAGGGCCGCGTGGAAGAACAGGCACCGGTCCGGCAACTGTTCGCCAGCCCGCAGGCTGCCTATACCCGAAAACTCCTGGCTGCAGTACCGGTGCTAGGCAGCGCCGGCATTCCCGACGACCTACGCCTGCAACCGGCGCTACTCGAAGTACGCAACCTCAGCGTGCGTTTCCCGCTGCGTAACGGCTGGTTCGAAGCCGGCAAGAATGTGCACGCCGTGGAAAACCTCAACTTCGATCTGCGCGCCGGCGAAACCCTGGGGCTGGTCGGCGAGAGCGGTTGCGGCAAGTCCACCACCGGCAAGGCGCTGATGAATATGCTCGCCTATGAAGGTAGCGTGAAGCTGCTCGGCCAGGAGCTGAACGGCCTGCACGGCGAGGCCCTGCAGCGTGTGCGCCGTGATGTGCAGATGGTGTTTCAAGACCCCTACGCCGCCCTCAACCCACGCAAAACCATTTTCGAGTTAGTGGGTGAACCGCTGCTGATTCACGACCGGCTAGCCAGTGCACCGCGCCGCGAGCGCGTGGCGCAATTGCTTCAGCAGGTTGGCTTGCCGGCAGAGGCCATGGCGCGTTATCCGCACCAGTTCTCCGGCGGCCAGCGCCAACGCATTTGCATCGCCCGCGCCCTGGCGTTGAACCCCAAGGTGATCATTGCCGACGAGTCGGTTTCCGCGCTGGACGTTTCGGTGCAAGCCCAGGTGCTGGAGCTGCTGGAACAGCTGCGCGAAGAACACGGCTTGAGCTACCTGTTTATCTCCCACGATATGGCCGTGGTGGAGCGCATCTGCCACCGCGTGGCGGTGATGTATGGCGGGCAGATCGTCGAGATCGGTCGGCGTGATCAGGTGCTGCATAACCCGCAGCACCCGTACACCAAACGCCTGCTCAGCGCCGTGCCGCTGCCGGATGTGGAGCGCAAGCGCGACTTCAAGAGCCTGCTGCAGGAATTCCGCACGCCGAGCCCGATCAAGGAACTGGGGTTTGTCGCGCCGGTGCAGCAGTTTGTGCAGATCAGCGAAGAGCATGCGGTGGCAGCCACCTGAAAAAATCACAAGCATCGCGGCTGAAGCCGCTCCTGCAGACCACGTGTATCGGTAGGAGCGGCTTCAGCCGCGATGCTTTTCAGGCCTAACCCGTACCAAAACCTTACGCACGAAAAGTAGACAGATCGACGCCCAACCCCGCCGCCCTTAAGTTTTCTCCACCCCCATTCGGACGGAGATTGCTTCCATGTGGTTTCTCAACGCTGCACTCACCAACGCTCATATCCTGCTGGCCATCGGCGCATTCTTCTGGCTGATGGCACACCTGGCCTACGGGCCTGCCGAGTGACTCAATACAGCCAGGGCTGCAGCGCGTCGATATTGGCCACGACAATCTGCTGCGCGCTGGCCTTGCTCTGCACTTTGCTGGCGTCGATCTGGTAACGCTGCAACACGTACTGCACCAGCGCGCCACGGCTGGCCACACGCAATTGGCCGTCGTGCATGCCGTAGTCGATTTCGATGATCGCCTGCTGCTCTGGGCTCAGGCGTGAGTCAGGGACGATGAGCACATCCACCTCGGTAGCCCAGCCGCTATCACCGTCGATGCCGTGCTCGGACAGGTCCAGCACATCGGGCTCGCCGCGCAGGCGGCTGAGGACGAAGTCGCGGTAGTCACGGTTCTTTTCGCAGTAGGCGCGCACGTGCCAGCGCATGCCGGTGTAGATCAGGGTGTGCGGCGCAATCAGGCGCGTCTCGGCCAGCGGGTTGGCCAGCGACACATACTCACACTCCAGCCGCAGCCCTTCACGGCAAGCGCGCAGCAGCGGACGCAGCACTTCCGGGCGGATGGAGCGGTCCGGTACCTTGAGGATTTCGGTGTGGGCGTAGGCCAGTGCCAGGCCCTCGATATGTGGGGAGCGTTCGTGGTTCTGGTTAAGCAGATGCAGGTAGGCGCTGGCGCTGTCATCGATAAACAGCGGGGTAAAGGTTTTGCTCGGTACGTAGCCCTTGAGGTGCTTGTCGTAGTCGAGATTTTTCGGCGCGTATTCGGTCAGGTAGCTGTTGATGTCTTTCGACGCCTGCTGGCGGCTGATGCCGAAGCTTTGCATCAAGTGGCCGGTGGTGAGCCGGCCTTCCCACCAGGCGACGGTTTCGATCAGGCGGTAACGCAGGGCCAGGTCCCAGCGCACGTGTTCGATGGATTGTTTGCGTTTCATGGCTGGGTACCTGTACTTGTCGTTTGCTCTTACATGCAATGCCCGAGGATATGTCTAGTAAGCGTACATATCCAGCCACTCCAGCTTCGACCATTTGCCGGACTGAGATGCGTCAGCTATCGTAGCCAAATCGGCTACATTCGTAGCCAAAAAGGCTACGTTATGTCTGTACTCGACTCCTTGTTTGGCATCCAGCGCCAGCGCGTGCTGGGCTGGCTGTTGCTTCACCCCGATGATCAGCTGCATGTGCGCGAGCTGGCGCGGCTCACGGCCACCAACGCCGGTTCGCTGCATCGCGAATTGGCGCGTCTGGCTGAAAGCGGTTTGCTGGTACGCAGTCAGCAAGGCAATCAGGTGCTGTACCAGGCCAACCGCAGTCATCCGGCGTTCACTGATTTGGCCGGGCTATTCCGAAAAACCTCCGGCGTGGTCGGCGTGCTGCAAGAAGCTTTATTGCCGCTAGCTGCTGATATCACGCTGGCCTGGGTGTTCGGCTCGGTCGCGCGCGGTGAGGAACACGCGGGAAGCGATGTGGATGTATTGGTTATTGGTGAAATGTCGTTCGCCGACCTAGTGCGCAGCCTTCACCCTTATCAGGAGGTGCTGGGACGCGAAATCAACCCTGTGCTGTACGCTCCTCACGAGTTCAAGCAGAAGCTGAACGAGGACGTATTTATCCGTGAGCTAATGACCACGCCACGGTTATTCATACAGGGAGTTGAAGATGACCTTGGAGAATTTACTCGCCATTAGCAGGCTACAAACGCTAGCGCCCGATAAGGCAGCCATCGCCAAATTGCTTGCTGCAGCAACGCGTAATCTCGCCGATGCTCAATTGCACGAAGTGAGCGCCAACAATCGATTCGACGCTGGCTACAAGGTGATCATGCAGTGCGCCGTAATCGGCTTGCAGGCCAATGGTTACCGCCTTTCAACCAGCCAACCCGGTCACCACCAAACCGCCATCCAAACGCTGCCCAAGAGCATGGGCGTCCATCAGGACGTCGCGATCGTATTGGATGCCCTGCGCAAACGCCGCAACCTCAATGATTACGACGGCGACCCGATACCTGATGCGGCGCTGGCGTCTTGCCTGGAAGAAGCGGCACTTTTACTGGCACATACACGAAGCTGGCTACGCATTCATCATCCACAACTGCTCGACTAATCCGCCGTGCGTATCCTTTTGCATCTTCGCGCCAGCCACTTGCGCTGAAGCGACACCGCATTAGCCTGCGACTAAATAGCTCTCCGGCCAGTCTTGGCTGCTGTTCCGACGCTATGCTAGGTTGCAGCCTCGCCAGGAAAGTCGCCGCATTCAGCGCACCCGAAGAACAAGAGGACACCCCATGGCCGAGGCTACGCCCGCGCTTGAGATTCGCAATTTGCACAAACGCTACGGCGACCTTGAAGTGCTCAAGGGCATCTCGCTCACGGCCCGCGACGGCGATGTGATTTCGATCCTCGGTTCTTCCGGTTCTGGTAAATCCACCTTTCTGCGTTGCATCAACCTGCTGGAAAACCCCCATCAGGGCCAGATTCTGGTGGCCGGCGAAGAGCTCAAGCTCAAGGCTGCGAAGAACGGCGAGCTGGTGGCCGCTGACAACAAGCAGATCAATCGCCTGCGCAGCGAAATCGGTTTTGTTTTCCAGAATTTCAATCTGTGGCCGCACATGACCGTGCTCGACAACATCATCGAGGCACCGCGCCGGGTGTTGGGTTTGAGCAAAGCCGAGGCCACCGAACGTGCCGAGGCGCTGTTGGCCAAGGTCGGCATTGGCGACAAACGCCATGTCTACCCGGCGCAGTTATCCGGCGGCCAGCAACAGCGTGCAGCCATCGCGCGCACGCTGGCGATGCAACCTAAAGTGATTCTGTTCGACGAGCCCACCTCGGCACTCGACCCGGAAATGGTCCAGGAAGTGCTGAACGTGATTCGTGCGCTCGCCGAGGAAGGCCGCACCATGCTGCTGGTCACCCACGAAATGAATTTCGCCCGCCAGGTGTCCAGTGAAGTGGTGTTTTTGCACCAGGGCCTGGTGGAGGAACAAGGTTCGCCCGAGCAAGTGTTCAGCAACCCGAACTCGGCGCGCTGCAAGCAATTCATGTCCAGCAATCGCTAACACGGAGCAATAACCCATGCAGAACTACAAGAAGATCCTGCTGGCCGCGGCCGCTACCCTGGCATTCGGCACTGGTGCCGTCGCCGCTGACAAACTGAAGATCGGCACCGAAGGCGCCTACCCTCCATTCAACCTGATCGACGCCAGCGGCCAGGTCGGCGGCTTTGACGTGGAAATCGCCCAGGCCCTATGCGCCAAGATGAAAGCTGAGTGCGAAGTGGTGACATCGGACTGGGACGGCATCATCCCCGCCCTGAATGCCAAAAAGTTCGACTTCCTGGCCGCCTCCATGTCGATCACCGAAGAACGTAAAAACGCTGTCGACTTCACCGACCCCTACTACACCAACAAGCTGCAATTTATCGCGGCCAAAGACAAAGCCTTCAGCACCGACAAGGCTGCTCTCAAAGGCAAAGTGATTGGTGCCCAGCGCGCCACCATCGCCGGCACCTGGCTGGAAGACAACATGGCTGATGTCGTCGACATCAAGCTGTACGACACCCAGGAAAACGCCTACCTCGACCTGGCGTCCGGCCGTGTTGATGGCGTGCTGGCAGACAAGTTCGTGAACTGGGAATGGCTGAAAAGCGAAACCGGCAAAGGCTTCGAATTCAAAGGCGAGCCCGTTTTCGACAACGACAAGATCGCCATTGCCGTACGCAAGAACGATCCGCTGCGTGAGAAGTTGAATGCGGCGTTGAAAGAAATTGTCGCCGATGGCACGTACAAGAAGATCAACGACAAATACTTCCCTTTCAGCATCTATTGATCTGCTCAAGCCGCCCTTCTGGGCGGCTTGTTCGAGATACGCAACTCAAGATCTTCTGGGCTAGAGCCAGGCAAGGCGAAATCGCGGCGAACAGCGCAGCGTACTGTAGTACGTGAGCATGTGAGTCGCGGTTTCAACGCCGCATGGCCGACGACCAGATGATCGCAGGCGAACATATGATCTTTGATCTTCACGGATTCGGCCCCGCTCTATTGGCGGGCACCTTGATGACCATCAAGCTCGCCCTAAGCGCGCTCTGCCTGGGTCTGGTGCTCGGTCTACTCGGCGCGCTGGCCAAGACTTCTCCGCACAAGCCGTTGCAGTGGCTGGGCGGTACCTATTCGACCCTGGTGCGCGGGATTCCCGAGCTGCTGTGGGTGTTGCTGATCTATTTCGGCACAGTCAATTTGATGCGCAGCCTTGGCGAAGCCCTTGGCATTCCTGGTCTGGAGCTCAACGCTTTTGCCGCCGGCACCATCGCCCTGGGCCTGTGTTTTGGCTCGTACGCCACCGAGGTATTTCGTGGCGCGATTCTGGCCATTCCCCGTGGCCACCGCGAAGCCGGGCAGGCGCTGGGGCTGTCGAAGGGCCGCACCTTCTGGCGGATCATCCTGCCGCAGATGTGGCGCATCGCCCTGCCGGGCTTGGGCAACCTGTTTATGATTTTGATGAAGGACACTGCGCTGGTGTCGGTGATTGGCCTGGAAGAGTTGATGCGCCGCTCGCAGATTGCGGTCACCTCCAGCAAGGAACCCTTCACCTTTTTCCTGGTAGCAGCCTTTATCTATCTGGGCCTGACAGTGGTCGCCATGACCGCCATGTATTTTATTGAAAGACGCGCCAGCCGCGGCTTCGTAAGGAGCACGTGATGAACTGGGACGTCATTATCAAGTACCTGCCGCGCCTGTTCGACGGCGCGATTCTGACCCTGGAACTGGTGGCCTTCGCCGTCATCGCCGGGCTGATTCTGGCCCTGCCCATGGGCATTGCTCGCGCCTCGCGGCACTGGTATGTACGCGCCCTGCCCTATGGCTACATCTTCTTTTTCCGTGGCACGCCGCTGCTGGTGCAGCTGTTTCTGGTCTACTACGGCGCGGCGCAGTTCGATGCGGTACGGCAGGGGCCGCTGTGGCCGTACCTGCGTGATCCGTACTGGTGTGCGGTGCTGACCATGACCCTGCACACTGCCGCCTATATCGCCGAGATTCTGCGCGGCGCGATCCAGGCGGTGCCCAATGGTGAAGTCGAAGCGGCGCGCGCCTTGGGCATGTCGCGGGCGCAGGCCATGTTGCACATCATTCTGCCGCGGGCGGCGCGTATCGGTTTGCCGGCGTACAGCAACGAAGTGATCCTGATGCTCAAGGCCAGCGCCCTGGCCAGCACCATCACCCTGCTGGAACTGACCGGCATGGCGCGCACCATCATTGCCCGCACCTACCTGCCGGTAGAAATCTTCTTCGCTGCCGGGCTGTTCTATCTGCTTATCGCATTCGTGCTGGTGAAAGGCTTCAAACTGCTGGAACGCTGGCTGCGCGTCGACGCGACCCAAGCTCGCTAGAATAGGCACCCGCCCATGGACCAACCGGCCATGGGCAGCTTGCCGAAACTGCTGACCATGACCGATCCCACTGTGCTAACTGGCTCCGCCCTGCTGCCACGCTTCCAGGCGCTGGATAGCTTTCTGCTGCGCCATCAGCACCTGTGGCGACCACGGCCGTTCACCCATCTGCATTTGCCGTGGGAAAAGCAGCATCCGGAGTTGGCCATATGGCTGCGTAGCCGCTCGCTGGCTGATGCCGAAGCAGCCCATAACCATCCGCAGTTGCTGCAAGCGCCAGCACCCTTTACCGAGTTGGCGGCGCTGTCTACCGAGCTGGCGGCCGTCGGCGCTTTGCCAAACCACGACCGCGCAGCGCTGCCAGCCAATTTCGCTGTGGATATTCCGGGGCGCAAATGGCAGCAGATCCAGGCCTTCGCCAGTTGCCTGAGTTTCAGCCAACCGCCACAGCACTGGCTGGACTGGTGCTCGGGCAAAGGCCACCTGGGCCAACTGCTTGCCCAGGACGGCCTGCCGCTTACCTGCCTGGAATACGATCCGGCACTGGTCAACGCCGGCGCACAACTGAGCGCCCGCCGCGGCCTCAACAGCCAGCACATCGAACAGGACGTACTGGCCGCCGATGCCGCCACCCGTCTATACGCCGCGCACACTCCGGTGGCCCTGCATGCCTGCGGCGACCTGCATGTACGCCTGCTGCAACTGGCCAGTGCGGCCGGCTGTGGACAACTGGCAGTGGCACCCTGCTGCTACAACCGCATTGCCGGCAGCCACTACCAAGGGTTATCCACAGCGGCGCAAGCGTCGGATTTAAAGCTGTCGGTGGACGACCTGGGGCTGCCGTTAAGCGAAACCGTCACCGCCGGCGCACGCATTCGCCGCCAACGCGACAGCTCCATGGCCCGCCGCCTGGCGTTCGATTTACTGCAGCGGCAAGTACGCGGCAGCGATGACTACCTGCCCACGCCCTCGCTACCCGTCGCCTGGCTGCACAAAGACTTCGCCGATTACTGCCGCGATCTGGCAGCGCTCAAGGGCCTGCCCGCCTTGGCCAATCAGGACTGGGCACGGTTGGAACAACGCGGCTGGCAGCGCCTGGCCGAAGTGCGCAACCTCGAATTGCTGCGCAACCTGTTTCGCCGGCCATTGGAGATATGGCTACTGCTGGATCGCGCGCTGTTTTTGCAGCAACAGGGCTACGCCGTACGCCTTGGCCATTTCTGCGTAAGCCATGTCAGCCCACGCAACCTGATGCTTCTCGCAGAACGCCAATAGTTGCCCACACAATCTGTGGATAACTTTGTTGATAGTTTCTGGGCAACCTTGGCAAACGCATGCACGGCAAGGCCTGCAGAAATCTGTTTATTTTTTAATCATAAAGAAAAATTCAATAAAACCAGCTAGTTACCAACTTCTGTCAAGTAGCGCACGAAAATCGTCCCAGGCCAGGCGCTGCGCCTCACGATTGTGCATAAGCCTATTCCAGTTGCTCGCGCACCAACAAAAAACGACCGTATTTCAGGCCTTTACTCGACGCTTCTAATGGATATAATGGCGGCCCTGAAATGCCGGTATAGCTCAGCTGGTAGAGCAACTGACTTGTAATCAGTAGGTCCCGGGTTCGATTCCTGGTGCCGGCACCATATAAAACAAAGCCCCTGCAGAAATGCTGGGGCTTTGTTGTTTCTGCGTGCTTGTAATTCGTGGTGAGCCGAATAAGCTTTGTATTCGGCTCATAATCTGAGCCGAATACGCCTTCTATTCGGCTCAGGTGCGAAATGACGATGAACGATCAGCAATGGATTTGGCAGCAACCGGGTTGGCCGGCCTTTATCTGGCGAGAGGCACCGCTTGCCGAGGTATTGCGCCAATGCACCCATAGCCAGGGCCAACTGTTGGGGAAAATGGGCACGCTGGGTGATCAGCTCAGCCAGCAACGCATGCTCGATACGCTGCTGCAGAACATCATTACGTCCTCGGCCATTGAAGGCGAAGAACTGAATGTGGGCTCTGTGCGTTCATCCCTGGCGCGCCGTTTGGGGGTGGATGAACCTGAGGCTGGCCGCCGCACGGCGCGTAGCGACGGACTGGCCGATCTGATGCTGGATGCGACCCGGCAATATGCGCAGCCACTGAGCCTGACGCGACTACTGCAGTGGCATACCCACCTGTTCCCGTTTCAAGACAATCCGCTGCTGGGCAACCGCATTCGCGTAGGTGCCCTGCGCGGTGACGATCCGATGCAGGTCGTGTCCGGTAGGCTGGATCAGCCATTCGTTCATTTCGAAGCGCCGCCCCGAGCAGGTCTTGAGCAACAGCTGGCGCTATTCGTTGCCTGGTTCAACGAAGACTCGCGCAGTATCGATCCGCTATTGCGCGCCGGTATCGCGCATCTGTGGTTCGTCACCCTGCATCCATTTGATGACGGTAACGGCCGCCTGACCCGAGCCCTCACCGACCTCGCGCTGGCTCAATGCGAACACCAGGCGATTGGCTTCTACGCCATGTCGGCGAGCATTCTCGATAACCGCCAGGAGTATTACCGGGTTCTGGAACAAACCCAGAAAGACGGGCTGGATATCACCATCTGGCTGATCTGGTTTCTGCGCACTTTACTGGCCTCGATTGAGCGGGCCCTGGCCAGTATCGACGGCATTCTCGGCAAAGCCCGTTTCTGGCAACTGCACCGCACAGTGGCGCTGTCGACGGAGCAGTTAAAAGTCATCAACCGTCTGTTTGATGGTGGTGCCAAAGGCTTCGAAGGCGGAATCAGCGCTGCCCAGTATCAGGCCGTAACTCAGGTGAGCAAGGCAACGGCCACCCGGCACCTGGCCGATCTGGTGGAAAAAGGTCTGTTGGTGCAGCTACCTGGCGGCGGCCGGAGCACCCGTTATCAATTGAACGCGCATTGATCGGCCTCAGCCACCTCCCTAGTCCGACAGGATCATTTCGATATGACTTGAGCAGTTCCCGACTCACTCATAGCCAAGAGTCGCCTCCCCGAAGCATCACAGTAGTTATTGGCCATACTGAGGGGCAAACCCTTGGCTACCAGCCCGAAGGCCGCCCCATGAAACTGCTAATTGCCACACTGATGGTTGCTACAGCATTGCTCTCTGGATGCGCCCTTTATGCGAGTACGACCTTTCAACCGTACGAAACGAAAGACGGCACCTATGTAGGGCGGGGTGGCGCAAGGGAGACTATCGATGGCATCGATTTTTGGTCCAGCGGCGAACCACCTCGGAAATACAAAGTGATCGGGGTTATCACCGATAAGCGCGTAAACAATCCGATAACCATGGACGGCTTGAAAGGGGCCGTAGCGAGCAAGGCAAGGGAAGCTGGAGGCAATGCGGTCATCTGGGATGGCGAGTCTGTTCCTCAGGGTGACCATGCCAACTCTAAATTCGCCGTAATCAAATACCTTGATTAAACGTTTGCTCGCCAAGCCCTGTCAGTGAGGGCGCACATCGAGCACCAGAGGTGGCGCGTTCGCCCAAACTCATCCGCCGTTCTGGCGATTTTGCCCCAACAACTGATTGCAGTACTCATCCGTCACCTTTACCCGCTCCTGATCCCGCTGGGTGCGATCCTGGCCCATGGACAGCCGGCATTTGGCTTGTTCGCTAAGGTTCATGGCTTTGGGGAACGCTGCGGTGCCGGCTTGTTTGGGCAGGTCGGCGATTTCATCGCGCTGGTAGAGAATCCCGCCGCCACTGGCAGTGCGGGTGGCGGTGAAGCCAGGCGGAGCCGAGAGCACTTCAGCCTGGTCGGGCTTGTCCGCCAGCACCTCGCCTTGACTCAGCACCATAGCGGTGATGCCGCTGCTGATGACGCAGACCAGAACAAAAGGAATGACGATGGAGACAAATCGCATGGCTGCCCTCCTGGGCTGAGACGCCGGTACCAAGTACTAACAAGGCGACGGAATAAGCGCTCGACTTAAAGGAAGTTTCACCTTACGAACTTCACCTGCAGCGGCCATAGACCCAGGTCAATAGCGGCTCGGTCCTCACTCCTTAAAATCGCGCGCCCAAAACCAGTCAGGTGCCCCCACTATGCCCAGCCCTCTCGCCCCCGAACTGCTGTGCCCTGCCGGCACCTTGAAAGCCATGCGTTATGCCTTCGCCTATGGGGCCGATGCGGTGTATGCCGGGCAGCCGCGTTACAGCCTGCGGGTGCGCAACAACGAGTTCGACCATGCCCATCTGGCCCTCGGGATCACCGAGGCCCATGCCCAGGGCAAGCGCTTTTACGTCGTGGTCAACATTGCCCCGCACAACGCCAAGCTGCGCACCTTTCTCAAAGATCTGGCCCCCGTGGTGGCGATGGCACCGGATGCGCTGATCATGTCCGACCCCGGTTTGATCATGCTGGTGCGCGAGCACTTCCCGAACATGCCGATCCACCTCTCGGTGCAGGCCAATGCGGTGAACTGGGCCAGTGTGAAGTTCTGGCAGCAGCAGGGGCTTAGCCGGGTGATTCTGTCGCGCGAGCTGTCGCTGGAAGAAATCGAGGAAATCCGTCAGGCGGTGCCGGCGATGGAGCTCGAAGTGTTTGTCCACGGTGCCCTGTGCATGGCCTATTCCGGGCGCTGCCTGTTGTCCGGCTATATCAACCGGCGCGATCCAAATCAGGGCACCTGCACCAATGCGTGTCGCTGGCAGTACCAGGCCCACGAGGGGCAGGCGAATGAACTGGGGGAAATCGTTCGCCAGTGCGCCCCCACCCTCGGCCAAGGTGCCAGCACCGAGCGCCTGTTTCTGCTGGAGGACAACAGCCGGCCGGGCGAGCTGATGGAAGCCTTCGAGGACGAGCACGGCACCTACATCATGAATTCCAAAGACCTGCGCGCGGTGCAGCATGTGGAGCGTCTGGTGCAGATGGGCGTGCACTCGCTGAAGATCGAAGGCCGCACCAAAAGCCACTTCTATGTGGCCCGTACCGCCCAGGTATATCGCCAGGCCATCGACGATGCGGTGGCCGGCCGGCCCTTCGCCCCAGGGCTGTTCAGCGACCTCGAATCACTCGCCAATCGCGGCTACACCGAGGGCTTTTTGCGCCGCCATGTGCATGATGAATATCAGAATTATCAACACGGCAACTCCCGCGCCGAGCGCCAACAGTTCGTTGGCGAACTGACTGGACAATGGCGCGGCGAACTGGCCGAAGTGCGGGTGAAAAACCGTTTCGCCGTGGGCGATCGCTTGGAACTTATGACCCCCCAAGGCAATCACTCCTTCTCGCTGAACGCGCTGGAAAACCAGGCAGGCAATGCCATCGCCGTTGCACCGGGAGACGGCCATGTGCTGTATCTTCCGCTGCCGAATAAGGCCGATAGCCGCTACGCCTTGCTGATGCGCCACCTCGACGGCGCGGTCTGAAGGCTTGCAGCCTTTCTGCTGATTGCAGCTCGTCTGACCAGCCCATGGCCCCAGGCCAGTTGGCCGCAACGTTGCACAGCCAGAACCATCGTCAGAACAGCCAGTTGTCTCGAGACTGAAACGGTCATCGAGTTCAGGCAATTTTTAGCAATAAGTTTTATTGCAAAAGGCGTCTAAAACGCACCGTTCAGCAGATAGCCTGGCACTTTGCGACTAGCGTTTCGACAGGGCCATTCGCGCCAACTAGCGTTTTCTCAAGCGTTCTCGAAATTCAATGAAAGGGGGTAGACCATGAACCGACTCGTCAGCACTACAACCCTGCTGTTTCTGCTCGGAGCGGGAACCTTAAGTTCGCAGACGCAGGCAGCCGCGACGCTGGTGCGCTCGGCCGACTTTATCAATGCCACCGGGGTGAACCTGCACATCAGCCAGGGCTCTTCGAACTACGCGCAAATGCCCATGGTAATCAGCAATATGAACTACCTGGGCATCGTCAACGCCCGTGATAGCTACAACCCGTTCTGGGGCAGCCCGCCCTACAGCTACTACACCACCCTGGCCAAGGCCGGCGTGAAGTGGAACTACATCAGTGCGGTGGGCGGCACGAAGTCGCCCACTACCATCGCCACCTTCCTGGCCAATATCAGTACGGTGGAAAAAGCCGTTCCGGGTTCCACCCTGGCGGTGGAAGGCCCCAACGAGATCAACAACTTCCCCCTCACCTGGCAGCCGGACGGCACCAAGGGGCTGCCGGCCGCGTTGTCGTTCCAGAAAGAGCTGTACACGCAAACCAAGGCGTTGGAGCTGTTCAAGAATGCCAAGGTGTTCTACTTCACCGGCTACAACGCCGGCGGCATTCCCAAAGGTCCGGACCCTTCCACCACCCCGGGGCTGGCCGACTACAACAACCAGCACCCCTACCCGGCAGCCGGCCAGCCGCCCACCAAGTATGTGAAACGCACCGTGCTGGGTAATACGCCGGCGGGTGCCGGGCCGGCGGTGTATACCGAAACCGGCTATCAATCGCCGAAAACCAGCGCCCAGGCCAGCGCGGCCTGGCTGCTGAGCATTCTGGCCAACAGCGTGTATAACGAAATCTACCGCACCTATATCTATCAGCTGATGGACGAAGGCGACGGCTACGGCTTGTTCGCCAAAGCCGACAATGCGCCGACACCCGCGGCAGTGGCCTGGCACAACCTCAACACCATCCTGCTCGATTCCACACCCACCGCCTCGACCTTCGCTCCGACCAAACTCATCCCCTTTTCCGCCGTAGGCTTGCCGCCCACCGGCCGATTCCTCGCCGTGCAAAAGAGCAACTACGAAACCAATATCCTCGTCTGGGCTGAGCCGGACTCCTTCCCCGGCCCCTCGGCACCGGTCACCGTCAACCTGGGCTCCACCCAGGCCACAGTGAATATCTACGATCCGCTGATCGGCACCGAACCGGTTCAGGCCCTGCGCAACGTCAACGCGGTGCAGGTCAACCTCACCGACCACCCGATGATCATCCAGATACCGGCCTCCACCACCCTGCTGAAAAAAGCCAACCTGCTGTAACCCTGCAGCGCATTACCCCCCACGCCGGCGCAGGCAAACTGCGCCGGCGTTTTGCTAGCCGCCCCGCCGCTTGCGCCCTCAGCCCGGATGAAGCGGGCAATCAGACTTGCTTCTTCCGGGGGCTGCCGACAAGCTATGCGCCTGCGAACCCACAAGGCCACTTGGCATGCGAATTCTGATCACTGGCGGTGCGGGCTTTATTGGCTCGGCGCTGATTCGCCATCTGCTGCAAAACACCGAGCATCAGGTGCTCAACCTCGACAAACTGACCTACGCCGGCAACCTCGAATCCCTCGCCAGCGTTGCCGGGCACCCGCGCTACCGCTTTGCCCAGCTGGATATCGTCGACCAGCCTCAAGTGCGCGCGCTGCTCGATGAGTTCCAGCCCGAAGCGATCATGCACCTGGCGGCCGAGTCCCATGTCGACCGTTCCATCGACGGTCCATCGGCCTTTATCCAGACCAATATCGTCGGCACCTACGCCCTGCTCGAAGCCACCCGCGGCTACTGGCAGAGCCTGAGCGAAGCGGCCAAACAGGCTTTTCGTTTTCACCATATTTCCACCGACGAGGTGTACGGCGACCTGCATGGCGTCGACGACCTTTTCACCGAAACCACCCCCTACGCCCCCAGCTCGCCGTACTCGGCCAGCAAGGCCGCGTCCGACCACCTGGTCCGCGCCTGGCAGCGCACCTATGGCCTGCCGGTGCTGATCACCAACTGCTCGAACAACTACGGGCCGTATCACTTCCCGGAGAAGCTGATTCCGCTGGTGATCCTCAATGCCCTGGATGGCAAGCCGCTGCCGGTGTATGGCAACGGTGCGCAGATCCGCGACTGGCTGTTTGTCGAAGACCACGCCCGTGCCCTGCTCAAGGTAGTCACCGAAGGCACAGTGGGCGAAACCTACAATATCGGCGGCCACAACGAGCAGCAGAACATCGACGTGGTGCGTGGCATCTGCGCCCTGCTGGAAGAGCTGGCACCGAACAAACCGGCCGGCGTCGAGCGCTATGAACAGCTGATCACCTTCGTCAAAGACCGCCCCGGCCACGACCTGCGCTACGCCATCGACGCCAGCAAGATCGAACGCGAGCTAGGCTGGGTACCGGAAGAAACCTTCGCCACCGGCCTGCGCAAAACCGTGCACTGGTACTTGAACAACCTCGACTGGTGCCGTCATGTACAAGACGGCAGCTACCAACGCGAACGCCTGGGCGCCACTTCGGAGTAACACGCATATGAAAGGAATCATTCTCGCCGGCGGTTCCGGCACTCGCCTGCACCCCATCACCCTCGGGGTGTCCAAGCAGCTCCTGCCGATCTACGACAAGCCGATGGTGTACTACCCCATCTCGGTGCTGATGCTCGCCGGCATCAAGGACATCCTGCTGATCTCAACCCCCCACGACCTGCCGCAGTTCGAAAAAATGCTCGGCGACGGCAGCCAGTTCGGGGTCAACTTCAGCTACGCGGCGCAACCCGCTCCGGACGGCCTGGCTCAGGCCTTTCTGATTGGCGAAGAATTTATCGGCGATGACTCGGTGTGCCTGATCCTTGGCGACAACATCTTCCACGGCCAGCACTTCACCGAGCAGCTGCAAAGCGCCGCCAGCCATGCCAAAGGTGCCACCGTGTTCGGCTACTGGGTAAAAGACCCCGAGCGCTTTGGCGTGGTGGAGTACGACGCCGACGGCAAAGCCATTTCCATCGAAGAAAAACCGGCCAAACCGAAATCCAGCTACGCCGTCACCGGCCTGTATTTCTACGACAACGACGTGGTGCAGATCGCCAAGGCGGTGAAACCTTCGCCCCGAGGCGAGCTGGAAATCACCGACGTCAACAACGCCTACCTGCAACGCGGCGACCTGCGGGTGGAGCGCTTCGGCCGTGGTTTCGCCTGGCTCGACACCGGCACCCACGACAGCCTGCTGGAAGCCTCGCAATACGTGCAAACCATCGAACACCGCCAGGGCCTGAAAGTCGCCTGCCTGGAAGAAATTGCCTTCCAGAACGGCTGGATCGATCGCGAGCAGCTGCTGGTGCAGGCCAAAGCCTTCGGCAAGACCGGCTATGGTCAATACCTCTATCGCTTGGCAGGAGAGCAGGCGTGAAGGTTATCCCCACCCAGATCCCCGATGTACTGATCATCGAACCGAAAGTGTTTGGCGATGAGCGCGGCTTTTTCTACGAAAGCTTCAATGCCCAGGCCTTTAAAGCGGCCACCGGGGTCGACTGCCAGTTCGTCCAGGACAACCACTCGCGCTCCCAGCGCGGCGTGCTGCGCGGGCTGCACTACCAGATCCAGCAAGCCCAGGGAAAACTGGTGCGCGCCAGCGCCGGTGAAGTGCTGGATATCGCAGTCGATATCCGCCGCAGCTCGCCCACCTTTGGCCACTGGGTCGGCGTGCTGCTTTCGGCCGAAAACAAACGCCAGCTCTGGGTACCCGCAGGCTTTGCCCATGGCTTTGTGGTGCTCAGCGAAACTGCCGAGTTCCTGTACAAAACCACCGACTACTACGCCCCCGCCCACGAGCGCTGCATTCGCTGGGACGACCCGACCCTGGCCATCGACTGGCAGCTCGGCGAAGCGCCGCAGCTGTCGGGCAAAGACCAGGCCGGCGTCCTGTTCAACGACGCGGAAATGTTTCCATGACAGCGCCGCTGAAAGTGCTGATCACCGGCCGTAACGGCCAGGTTGCCCAGGCCTTGCTCAACAGCCTGCAGGGCCTGGGCGAGCTGATCTGCCATGGCCGCGCCGAGCTGGACCTGGCCAATGCCGAGGCCATCCGCGCCCAAGTGCGGGCCCTGCGCCCGAACCTGATCATCAACGCCGCCGCGTACACCGCCGTCGACCAGGCCGAAAGCGAAGCCGACCTGGCCTTCGCCATCAACGCCACAGCTCCCGGCGTGCTCGCCGAAGAAGCCAAGGCCCTGGGTGTGCCGCTGATTCACTACTCCACCGACTATGTGTTCGACGGCAGCAAAACCGCGCCCTATCAGGACGACGATCAGCCGCAACCGCTGGGCGTGTACGGGCACAGCAAACTGGCCGGCGAACAGGCGATTCGCACCGTCGCGGGCCAGCACCTGATTCTGCGCACTAGCTGGGTGTACTCCCGGTATGGCCGCAACTTTCTGCTGACCATGCAGCGCCTGCTGCAAGAGCGCGACGAACTGCGTGTGGTCAGCGATCAGATCGGCGCACCCACCTGGGCCGGCACCATCGCCAGTGCCACCCGCGCCCTGATCGAGCAATGGCAACACGGCCAGGCCGGCCCCTGGGGCACCTTTCACCTCACCGGCCAGGGCGAAACCTCCTGGTTCGGCTTTGCCAGCGCCATTGGCGAACACCTGAAGGCCGCCGGCAAACCCTGTGCACGCCTGGTGCCGATTGCCAGCAGCGACTACCCGACGCCGGCGCAGCGCCCGCTCAATTCGCGGCTCGACTGCGCGCGCCTGCAAGCGGCCTGGAGTATCCACCTGCCAGACTGGCAAGCGGCGCTCGCCGACTGCCTGCGCGATGCCCACTGACTCGCCCCTGCGGCGTCCCCGCTGGCGCAGCCTGCTGCTGCTGGCGGCGCTGCTGGCACCCTTGTTGTGGCCACTGCAACAGCTGGCCGAGCGTTACTACAGCGACGACCTGATCGAACAAAACCGCCAGACCCTCGACCTCTACGTCGCCAACCTGCTGGGTAGCCTGCGCCGCTACGAAGTGTTGCCGCCGATCCTCGGCGACCTGCCGGCCCTGCGCGGCGTGCTGGCCCACCCGCAGAACCTGGATGCCCAAGTGCGCGCCAACCAGCTGCTGGAAGAAGTGCGCGGCGAAACCGGTGCCGACTCCATCTATTTGATGGACGCCGATGGCACCACCCTGGCGGCCTCCAACTGGCGCCAGAGCGACAGCTTTGTCGGCCGCAACTTTGCCTTTCGCCCCTACTTCCGCGAAGCCATTACCGGGCACCTGGGGCGCTTCTTCGGCCTGGGCACCACCTCGGGCAAACGCGGCTACTACTTCGCCTCGGCCGTCAAAGAAGGCGACACCGTGATTGGTGCGCTGGTGGTCAAGGTGGACCTGGACACCACCGAAACCCTGTGGGGCAACACCCCGGAACAGCTGCTGGTTACCGACGGCAATGGCGTGGTCATCCTCACCTCGCGCGCCGACTGGCGTTTTCGCGCCAGCCGCCAATTAAGCGAGCAGGAACGCCGCGAAATCGCCGCCAACAAGCCCTACCCCACCCTTGAACCGCAGGCCCTGAAACTCAAGCGCAAGGCCTGGATCATCCAGAGCCGTAACCTGGCCGAAACCGGTTGGACGGTAAGCATCCTGGCCCCCGCCGAACAGGTGGCGCGGCCGGTGCAAACCGCCGTGGCCGTTGGCGGTGCCACCTTGCTGGTGCTGATTCTGCTGCTCGGTCTGATGATGCAGCGCCGCCGCCATTACCTGGAACGCATCGCCATCGACGCCCGCGCCCGCCGCGAGCTGGAAATTCGCGTACTGGACCGCACCCGCGATCTGGAAACCCTCAACACCCGCCTGAAAAACGAAGTACTGGAACGCGAACACGCCCAACAGGAACTGCTGCGCGCCCAGGACGAACTGGTGCAGGCCGGCAAACTGTCGGCCCTGGGCACCATGTCGGCAAGCATCAGCCACGAACTCAACCAGCCGCTGGCGGCGATCCGCAGCTACGCGGAAAACGCCAGCGTACTGCTCGACCACCAACGCACCGACGACGCCCGTGGCAACCTCAAGCTGATTGGTGAACTGACCGGGCGCATGTCCTCAATCATCGCCCACCTGCGCGCCTTCGCCCGCCGCGACCGCCACGCCCCGGAAAGCGTGGCCCTGCAACCGGCGCTCGACGATGCCCTGGCGCTGCTGGCCAAACGCCGCCGGGCCATGGATGTGGAACTGATCCGCGACCTGCCCGACGCCACCCTGTGGGTGCAGGCCGGCGAAACCCGCCTGCGCCAGGTGCTCGGCAACGTCTTGGCCAACGCCCTCGACGCCCTGGTGGAAAAAGCCCCGCCGCGGCGCATCTGGTTAAGCGCCATCAGCCATGAGCAAGGCGTGCTCTTGAGTATTCGCGACAACGGCCCGGGCTTTTCCGCCGAAGCCCTCACGCGCGCCCGTGAACCCTTCTTCACCACCAAGACCAGCGCCCAGGGCCTGGGCTTGGGCCTGGCCATCTGCGAAACCCTGATGCGCGCCCTGGATGGCGAACTGCGCCTGGCCAACCACCCCGAAGGCGGTGCCGTGCTCACCCTGTACCTGCGCGCCGCCGCGCCGGGCGTTACCCAACAACCCTCCGAGGACCTCAGCGCATGACCGACAGCACCTTCGACAGCCGTGCCCAGGTGCTGCTGATTGACGACGATCCGCACCTGCGCCAAGCCCTCAGCCAAACCCTCGACCTGGCCGGCCTGCAAGTCTGCAGCCTGGCCAGCGCCAAGGGCCTGGCCGGGCAGATCGGCCGCGACTGGCCGGGGGTGGTGGTCAGCGATATCCGCATGCCCGGCGTCGACGGCCTGGAACTGCTCAGCCAACTCCACGAACAAGACAGCGAACTGCCGGTGCTGCTGATCACCGGCCATGGCGACGTGCCCCTGGCCGTGCAAGCCATGCGCGCCGGTGCCTATGACTTTCTGGAAAAACCCTTCGCCAGCGACGACCTGCTCGACAGCGTGCGCCGCGCCCTGGCCGTGCGCCGCCTGGTGCTAGACAACCGCAGCCTGCGCCTGGCCCTGGCCGACCGCCAGGAACTCTCGGCACGCCTGGTCGGGCAGTCGCCGAGCATGCTGCGCCTGCGTGAACAGATCGGTGCCCTGGCGGCCATCAACGCCGACGTGCTGATCCTTGGCGAAACCGGCACCGGCAAAGAGGTGGTGGCCCGCGCCCTGCACGACCTGTCGAACCGCCGCAACGGCCCGTTTGTGGCGATCAACGCCGGTGCCCTGGCCGAATCGGTGGTGGAAAGCGAGCTGTTCGGTCACGAGCCGGGGGCCTTTACCGGCGCGCAAAAACGCCGCATCGGCAAATTCGAATTCGCCAACGGCGGCACCCTGTTCCTCGATGAAATCGAGAGCATGAGCCTGGACGTGCAAGTAAAACTGCTGCGCCTGCTGCAAGAGCGGGTGGTCGAGCGGTTGGGCGGCAATCAACTGATTGCCCTGGATATCCGCGTGATCGCCGCCAGCAAGGAAGACCTGCGCCAGAGCGCCGACCAGGGCCGCTTCCGCGCCGACCTGTATTACCGCCTGAACGTGGCACCGCTGCGTATTCCGCCACTGCGCGAACGCAACGAAGACGCCCTGCTGCTGTTCCAGCACTTTGCCGAAGCCGCCAGCGCCCGCCACCACTTGCCGGTGCGCGACCTGCAACCCGGGCAGCGCGCCACCCTGCTGTGCCACACCTGGCCAGGCAATGTGCGCGAACTGCAGAACGCCGCCGAGCGTTTTGCCCTGGGTTTGGAGTTGTCGCTGGAAGGCGCCAGCAGTGAGCAGCCGGGCATCGTCACCAGCACGGCTGGCGGTTTGAGTGAACAGGTGGAAGCGTTCGAACGCGCATTGATCGCCGCCGAACTGGCGCGCCCGCACAACTCCCTGCGCAGCCTCGCCGAAGCCCTCGGCCTGCCCCGCAAAACCCTGCACGACAAACTGCGCAAACATGGCTTGAGTGCCAATCAGGAAGATGGCGAGTAAGACGGCAAAGCGCCGTTTGCAGGAAATCGCAGCTGAACCCGAGCGCCGGCCGGCCGCATAACCCCGTAGGAGCGGCTTCAGCCGCGATGCTTTTGCTCTTGTAGGGTGGGTTGAGCGCAGCGAAGCCCAACTGGAAACCTGCAAGTAAGCAGGTTGGGCCGGCCCGTATTGGCTTCGCCGAACGCGGCCCGACCCAACCTACGGTTACGCCGCTTTCGCCTTGGCCCGCACCGCCACCAGACAGGCCGCCACCAGGGCATTGGCCATTTCCAGCAGGTATTGGGCGGTATTACGGCCAGCGTCGTTATCCAGGCTGTCGGTCATCAGCAGCCGGGTAACGCCATCCAGCAGGATCACGGTCTGTTCCAGCGCATCGGTCAGCGGCACCTCGGCATTTACCGAAAACACCGGTATATCGTCGGGTACACAGAAGGTTTGCGGTTGGGTGGTTTTCATCACAGCACCTCCCGATTCAGGACAGGAGGATGGGGGGTAAGAGTATTTGGGTACGTCATGTCATATCTCTCTATTGAAATGCAGAGAGCTGCCAGACATCGCCGTCAAACGAAGGGAGGCAGCTATACGCGGGTTGACGGACCGGGGAGAGATACGAAAACCCGGCGCACCCGAAGATGCCCCGCGTACAGCCGCCATAAAGAACAAACCAGCAGCCGAGTATCAATCCATAGGGCCGTCAAACCCGATCGCTGAACCATTCAGCGACGGCCTGGACTATGCCGCCCCAAGGAAAACCCCGACAAGCCAGCTCCCGCCGACAAGCCCGTAGGCAGCACGACGCACCGGGCGAGCATAGCCCGTAGGAATAATCACGCCAACGCCCACGCGCCACCCCGCTCGCCCGGCACCACCACTGGTTTGAAGCCCCGCACACCGCCGGTACGCAAAGACCTTTCCTACGCAATTGAAAGCACCAATCCCGCCAGCCAGCCGGAACCAAACGACATAAACCCCAGCACCACATTGCCGAAGCTTGCCGCTTCATTTTTCCCGCAGGTGGTGTCATGAAATCCCTTCCGTTTTCCCGCTCCCCCCTCGCCCAGGCGCTCTTCCCGTGGCACCTGATTCCCGCTGCTGTTCTCTCCACGCTCACCCTTCTCGCCGCCCAGCCCGCTGGGGCGGTGATGATGGATTTGGGTAATTTGCCGAACGGTACAGACACCGTGAATGCCACGGCCATCAGCGGCGATGGCCAGGTGGTGGTGGGGTTGGTCGGGACTCAACCGTTCCGCTGGACGGCTGACAAGGGGATGAGCACGTTACCGGCAGCGCTTGCCGGCGCGACTATCTACGCAACCAGCAGCGATGGGCGCTTTATCGTCGGTAGATTGGCCAACACCTCTTTTCGCTGGGATGCTACCAACGGGCTGCTCAAACCATCTCCTCAAAATGACGACGCTGCCACCGGTATCAGTGACGACGGTAGCGTGGTAGTGGGCTACACCTACGCCGCTAGCACTCAAGCCTATCGCTGGACCCAGGCGGGCGGCGTACAACTGTTAGGCACCCTGGGGGCCGCATACTCTAGGGCGCATGGCGTAAGTGGCGATGGCACTGTCGTCGTCGGTGATAGCGTGATCCGGGGTAGTTACTCCATTAAGCACGCCTTCCGCTGGGATTCCGCCAGCGGCACCATGACCGATCTCGGCGGCTTGCCGGGCTATACCGACAGCTCCGCCAAAGCCGCCAACCGCAATGGTTCGGTGGTCGTCGGCACCAGCACCTCGGCGACCGGCGACGAAGCCTTTCGCTGGAGTACCACCAAAGGTATGCAGGGTTTGGGCACCTTGGGCGGTACCTCCAGCAGTGCCAGCGATGTAAACGCCGATGGTTCGGTAGTGGTGGGTACCTCCACCCAGGCCGACAATGCCGCCCGCGCCTTCCGCTGGACTGCCGCTTCTGGCATGACCAACCTGGGCGTATTGAGCGGTGCCACCACCAGTGCCGCCACCGGCGTGAGCGACGATGGCCGCACCGTAGTCGGCACCAGCGGCGCTCGCGCCTTTATCTGGAAAGACGCCACGCCAATCGTGCCAGAGGCCGGCTTGCCGGATTCCTCCCCCTCTATCGGCGTGATGCAGGATCTGGTCTACCTGCAAAGCTCCTTGATCACCAGCGCCGACACCGTCAACCACCTGATCAGCAGCCAGAATCGTCGCCTGGGCGACCTCAACCAAAGCCACTGCCAACCCGGCGCGGCCCAACGCTACTGCCTGGGCCTGGACGCCACCGCCTACCGCGGCGAAGCCAGCAGCAATGGCAACCAGCACAACCTGCAATTCGCCGGCGGCATGCGCCTGAACGAGCACTACTCGGTAGGCGCCAGCGCCAGCCTCGGCGGTGCCGAGCTGGATGTGCAAAACGCCGAACAACGTAAGGCCTATGCCCTGGGCCTGTGGACCGCTTACCAGCAAAACCTCGACAACACCGGTTGGGGCGGCAGCGCCAGCGTGGCGGCCGGCACCAGCAACAACAGCTTCGAACGCGGCGTAGACCTCAGCGACGTACAACGCGCCCAAGCCAAGCTGGATATGCGCAGCAGCGCCGTGCGTATCGCCGCCAACTACGGCCTGCAGCTGGGCACTTCGCTGGTCACCCCGGAAATCGCCCTGAGCCATCTGCGCGGCGAACAGGACGGTTTTACCGAACGCAATGTGGCCTTTCCGCTGACCATCGACAGTTCGCGCAGCACCGACACCTACGCCACCCTCGGCGTACGCAGCGCCACCCCGGTCAACGCCAAAGGCACCCTGCACCTGAGCCTGGCGGTGGATACCTTGATTAACGAAGACACCCCGGCCATCGAAGGCAGCTCCAGCGTGCCTGGGCTAACTCGTTTTACCTACGCCAGCAGCCTGGATAAACGCCGCGTGGTGCCTACCGCCATGGCCGGTTATAGCCATGCCATCGATGCCAACTCCACCCTGGGTGGCGGCGTGCAAGTGGCCACTGCTCAGTACCAGGGCGAGCGGGCGGTGTTTGGCTTGGGGGTGCAGTATCGGTATGCGTTTTAACCTGAGCGTTTGATGTTTCCAGGAAATCGCGGCTGACCGGAGCGCCGGTTTAGCCGCGATGCTGTTAAAAAACGATTCAAAACTGCCCCTCAGCAGCCGCCGACTCCCGCAATTTATGACCCTTTCCACCCGCCTTTATACCTATTCGAAATTAACGCTATAGCCAGATAGCACCAGACTCAGCAGTAGCTTCTAGCCAGTCCTAAAGCCCCATACCGCCCGTCCTTGCGCATTCGGGAATCCCGTCTAGCTTTCATCTGGCAACGCCACAGCGGCGTATGCAAACGCTTAAGTTCGAGTGTTTAGAGCGCTATCGCCAGGTTCCGTCCCGTTCCACGTACCCAGAGACGCTCAACATGGACAGTTAGCAAGCTCTTGATTCAGGTCATCCATCTACCCGTCTAAGCGTGCGTAGATTCCTGTAACTACATAAAGCCAAGGATGCACACCATGTCCGAATCCGCTCACAAACTCCGTTTAGGTGCGTTGGTCGCGCTGGTCGTAGGGTCGATGATTGGCGGGGGGATTTTCTCCTTGCCGCAAAACATGGCCGCCAGTGCCGATGTCGGCGCCGTTCTCATCGGCTGGGCCATCACCGCCGTCGGCATGCTGACGCTGGCGTTTGTGTTCCAGACCCTGGCCAACCGCAAACCCAATCTCGATGGCGGTGTGTACGCCTACGCGAAAGCCGGTTTCGGCGACTACATGGGTTTCTCTTCCGCCTGGGGTTACTGGATCAGCGCCTGGCTGGGTAACGTCGGCTACTTCGTGCTGCTGTTCAGTACCCTGGGTTACTTCTTTCCGGTGTTTGGCGAGGGCAATACCCTGGCAGCCATCATCGGTGCCTCGGTGGTGCTGTGGGCGGTGCACTTTCTGGTGCTGCGCGGGGTAAAAGAAGCGGCGTTTATCAACCTGGTGACCACGGTGGCCAAGGTGGTGCCGCTGCTGCTGTTTATTCTGATCGCCTTCTTCGCGTTCAAACTGGACATCTTTACCGCCGATATCTGGGGCTTGAAAAACCCTGATCTGGGCAGCGTGATGGACCAGGTGCGCAATATGATGCTGGTCACCGTCTGGGTGTTTATCGGTATCGAAGGCGCGAGCATTTTCTCCGCCCGCGCCGAGAAACGTTCGGATGTCGGCAAGGCCACCATCATCGGTTTTATCAGCGTGCTGCTGATTCTGGTGCTGGTGAACGTGCTGTCCCTGGGGATCATGACCCAGCCGGAGCTGGCCAAGCTGCAGAACCCGTCCATGGCGGCCGTGCTGGAGCATGTGGTGGGCCACTGGGGCGCGGTGCTGATCAGCGTCGGGCTGATCATTTCGCTGGTTGGTGCCCTGCTGTCGTGGGTGCTGCTGTGTGCGGAAATTCTTTTCGCTGCCGCCAATGACCACACCATGCCGGCCTTCCTGCGCAAGGAAAACGCCAACCACGCGCCGGTGAATGCGCTGTGGCTGACCAACGCCATGGTGCAGATATTCCTGATCATCACCCTGTTCTCGGCCAGTACCTACCTGTCGCTGATCTACCTCGCCACCTCGATGATTCTGGTGCCATACCTGTGGTCGGCGGCCTATGCCCTGTTGCTGGCGGTGCGCGGTGAAACCTATGAGCAGGATGCCAAGGATCGCAACAAGGACCTGATCATCGCTGCTGTGGCCACCATCTATGCCGTATGGCTGCTGTATGCCGGTGGCACCAAGTACCTCCTGCTGTCGGCACTGCTGTATGCGCCCGGCGCCTTTCTGTTCGCCAAGGCCAAACGGGAAATTGGCCAACCCATTTTCACCCAGCTCGAAAAAGGCATTTTCGCTCTGGTGGTTATCGGTGCCCTGGTGGCGGCCTACGGCCTCTACGACGGCTTCCTGACCCTTTGATTTGTGACTGTTTGAAAGGAGAACTGCCATGTCCAAAGTAAAACTCGGTGTCCATTCCGAAGCGGGCAAACTGCACAAGGTGATGGTTTGCTCCCCGGGGCTGGCGCATCAGCGGCTGACCCCGAGCAACTGTGATGAGCTGCTGTTCGACGACGTGCTGTGGGTAAGCCAGGCCAAGCGCGACCATTTCGACTTCACCACCAAGATGCGCGAGCGTGGCGTCGAGGTGGTGGAGATGCACAACCTGCTGGCCGAAACCGTTGCCAACCCTGAGGCACGCAGCTGGATTCTGGATCGCAAGATCACCGCCAATCAGGTCGGTCTGGGCCTGGTCAATGAAGTTCGTTCCTGGCTGGAAAGCCTCGAGCCACGCGCGCTGGCCGAGTACCTGATCGGCGGCGTATCGGGTGGCGATCTGCCGGACAGTTTCGGCGGCAAAGCCATCGAAATGTTCCGCGGCTACCTGGGCGGTTCCAGCTTTATCCTGCCGCCGCTGCCAAACACCCAGTTCACCCGCGACAACACCTGCTGGATCTACGGCGGGGTCAGCCTCAACCCTATGTATTGGCCCGCACGCCGGCAGGAAACCCTGCTGGTGAGCGCTATCTATAAATTCCACCCGGACTTCCTCAACGCCGACTTCAAGGTCTGGTACGGCGACCCCGACAAGGACCACGGCGCGTCTTCCCTGGAAGGCGGCGACGTGATGCCGATCGGCAATGGCGTGGTGCTGGTGGGCATGGGCGAACGCACCACCCACCAGGCCATCGGCCAATTGGCGCAGTCGCTGTTCGCCAACAAGGCAGCGGAGCGGGTGATCGTTGCCGGCCTGCCGAAATCCCGTGCGGCTATGCACCTGGATACCGTGTTCAGCTTCTGCGACCGCGACCTGGTAACGGTGTTCGCCGAAGCCGTGGACGCCATCGTGCCCTTCAGCATCCGCCCCGATGGCAATCGTCCGGATGGCCTCGATGTGCGCCGCGAAGACCAGCACTTCATCAAGGTGGTGGCCGAAGCCCTGAAACTGAAAGAACTGCGCGTGGTGCCTACCGGCGGCAACACCTTCGAAGCCGAACGCGAACAGTGGGATGACGGTAACAACGTGGTGGCCCTGGAACCGGGGGTGGTGGTCGGTTACGACCGCAATACCTACACCAACACCCTGCTGCGCAAGGCCGGTGTCGAGGTGATCACCATCAGCGCCGGCGAACTGGGCCGGGGCCGTGGCGGTGGCCACTGCATGACCTGCCCGATCATTCGCGACCCTATCGATTACTGAGTTCCGCCTCCCTATGTGCCGCCGCCCTTTTGCGGCGGCACCGCAGATCAACGCTTGTACAGGAGTTTGAAAAATGGCGTTCAACATGCACAACCGCAACGTACTCAGCCTGATGCACCACACTCAGCGTGAGCTACGTTTCCTGCTCGACCTTTCCCGCGACCTGAAACGCGCCAAATACACTGGCACCGAGCAGCAGCACCTGAAGCGCAAAAACATCGCGCTGATCTTCGAAAAAACCTCTACCCGCACCCGCTGCGCCTTCGAAGTGGCGGCCTATGACCAGGGGGCCAGCGTTACCTATATCGACCCCTCGTCGTCGCAGATCGGCCACAAGGAAAGCATGAAGGACACCGCCCGCGTACTCGGCCGGATGTTCGATGCCATCGAGTACCGTGGCTATGGCCAGGAGATCGTTGAAGAGCTCGCCGAATACGCCGGGGTACCGGTGTTCAACGGCCTGACCGCCGAATTCCACCCCACCCAGATGATCGCCGACGTGCTGACCATGCGTGAGCACAGCGACAAGCCGCTGCATGACATCAGTTACGCCTACCTGGGCGACGCCCGTTACAACATGGGTAACTCGCTGCTGATGATCGGGGCCAAGCTGGGCATGGATGTGCGCATCGGTGCCCCGAAAGCGCTGTGGCCAAGCCCTGAGTTCGTTAAAGAGTGCCAAGGCTTTGCCGAGGAAAGCGGTGCCCGCATCACCCTCACCGAAGACCCGCTGGAAGCCGTCAAGGGCGTGGACTTTATCCACACCGACGTGTGGGTTTCCATGGGCGAGCCGGTGGAAGCCTGGGACGAGCGCATCAAGCAGCTGCTGCCCTATCAGGTGAACACCGAGATGATGAAAGCCTCGGGTAACCCACGGGTGAAATTCATGCACTGCCTGCCGGCGTTCCATAACAGCGAAACCAAGGTCGGCAAGGATATCGCCAGCCGTTATCCGCACCTGGCCAATGGCGTGGAAGTGACCGAAGACGTGTTCGAGTCGCCGGCCAACATTGCCTTCGAGCAGGCGGAAAACCGCATGCACACCATCAAGGCGATTCTGGTCGCGGCGATGGCCGATATCTGATCGCGCGCGGCGCGCCAGCCCTGGCTGCCGCGCCGCTCCTCCTGGTTATTTCAGGCTCTTTATCTAAGGAGAACGCTCATGCGCATTGTCGTCGCCCTGGGTGGTAACGCCCTGCTGCGCCGTGGCGAACCCATGACTGCGGACAACCAACGGGAAAACGTCCGCATCGCTGCCGAACAGATCGCCAAGATCGCCGCCGGTAACCAACTGGTCATCGCCCATGGCAATGGTCCGCAAGTGGGCCTGTTGGCCCTGCAAGCGGCTGCCTACACCTCGGTCAATCCCTATCCGCTGGATGTACTGGGGGCCGAAACCGAAGGCATGATCGGCTATATGATCGAACAGGAGCTGGGCAACCTGCTGCCCTTCGAAGTGCCCTTCGCCACCCTGCTCACTCAGGTGGAAGTGGACGCCAACGACCCGGCCTTCAGTAACCCGACCAAACCCATCGGCCCGGTGTATTCGAAAGAAGACGCCGAACGCCTGGCTGCCGAAAAAGGCTGGAGCATTGCCCCCGATGGCGACAAGTTCCGCCGCGTGGTAGCCAGCCCCCGGCCGAAACAGATCTTCGAGATCCGCCCGGTGAAGTGGCTGCTGGAGCACGGCACCATTGTGATTTGCGCCGGTGGTGGCGGTATTCCGACCCGCTACAACGCCGCCGGCAAACTTGAAGGCGTGGAAGCGGTGATCGACAAGGACCTGTGCTCGGCGCTGCTGGCCGAGCAACTGGATTCCGAGCTGCTGGTGATCGCCACCGACGTGGCGGCCACCTATGTGGACTGGGGCAAGCCCACGCAGAAAGCCATTGCCGAGGCTCACCCGGATGAACTGGAACGCCTGGGTTTTGCCGCCGGCTCCATGGGCCCGAAAGTACAGGCTGCCTGCGAGTTTGCGCGCAATACCGGTAAGGTCGCGGTAATTGGCTCGTTGGCGGATATCGAGGCCATTGTGCAAGGCAAGGCCGGGACCCGTGTGACCACTGCCAATCCGGGACTTAGTTACCGCTGATTCTCGCCTCCCACCGTCGTTCCTGCGTAGGCAGGAACCCAGAATGCTGAAGCGTTCGACGCTGTTCGTCCGACACGCGATTCTGGATTCCCGCCTGCGCGGGAATGACGGAGTATTTGGGCCGCTCCCCGTACTCCTGCAATAAACCCTACGCCCGCTATCACCTCCTGCGTACAGACGCTTGACGACCAACAACCTTGCCGTCGACAGTGACTCACAAGTCACAACCCGCGTCAGCATAGTCTCTCGATCACACGAGCCCACTTCGTGGGCCGCTCTTCATCATTTCTAGTGATCGGCTATTGGCCAAGTATTTTCAGGAGCGTGCGCTAGTGTCTCGACTTCCAGTCATCGTAGGGTTTGGTGGGTACAACGCCGCGGGCCGCAGCTCTTTTCACCATGGTTTCCGGCGTACCGTCATCGAGTCGATGGAGCCCGCCGCACGTCAGGAAACCCTGGTGGGCCTGGCGGTGATGATGAAGCTGGTCAGTCGGGTAGACGGTGCCTATCAGGACCACGCTGGCAAAACCCTGAGCAGCGCTGAAATCGAACAGCACTTTGCCGCGCAGATTCTGCAATCCACCCTGGTACGCCGCATCGAGAAACAACACCTGGACCCCGACGCCGTGCACTGGCAGAAGAGCCTGGAAGTCGACACCAACGCCGCTCAACCACTGACCTTCACCACCCAGCGCAAACAATTGCCCGAGCCGCTGCCGGCCAACTGGGCGGTGGAAGAGCTGCAAGACAAGCAGGTGCAAGTCACTATTCATGGCAGCTGCGAATTCAAGGTGGATAGCTACCGCGCCCTCAGCGTGAAATCTGCTGGCCAACTGCCGACCGGTTTTGAACCCAGCGAGCTGTACAACTCGCGCTTTCACCCGCGCGGCCTGCAGATGTCGGTGGTCGCCGCCACCGACGCCCTGCGCTCCACCGGCCTGGACTGGCAGACCATCGTCAGCCATGTGCAGCCCGATGAAGTGGCGGTGTTCTCCGGCAGCATCATGAGCCAGCTCGACGAAAACGGTTTTGGCGGCCTGATGCAGTCACGCCTCAAGGGCCAGCGGGTGTCCGCCAAACAGTTGCCGCTGGGCTTCAACAGCATGCCCACCGACTTTATCAACGCCTATGTGCTGGGCAGCGTCGGCACCACCGGCAGCGTCACCGGTGCCTGCGCGACCTTCCTCTATAACCTGCAAAAAGCCATCGACGTGATCAACGCCGGCCAGGTGCGGGTAGCCATTGTCGGTAACAGCGAAGCGCCGATTCTGTCCGAGTGCATCGAGGGTTACAGCGCCATGGGCGCGCTGGCCACCGAGGAAGGCCTGCGCCTGATCGAAGGTCGCGACGACGTCGACTTCCGCCGCGCCAGCCGCCCCTTTGGCGAGAACTGTGGTTTTACCCTGGCCGAGTCTGCCCAGTACGTGGTGCTGATGGACGACGCCCTGGCTCTGGAGCTGGGCGCCGATATCCATGGTGCGGTGGCCGATGTGTTCATCAATGCCGATGGCTTCAAGAAATCCATTTCCGCCCCGGGCCCGGGCAATTACCTGACCGTAGCCAAGGCCGTGGCCAGCGCGGTGCAGATTGTTGGCTTGGAAGGGGTGCAGAAACGCAGCTTTATTCATGCCCACGGCTCCAGCACCCCGGCCAACCGCGTGACCGAATCGGAACTGCTCGACCGTGTTGCCGCCGCATTCAATATCGACAGCTGGCCGGTGACGGCGGTGAAAGCCTTTGTCGGCCACTCCCTGGCCACGGCCAGCGGTGATCAGTTGATCTCGGCGCTGGGCACCTTCAAGTACGGCATCATCCCCGGCATCAAGACCATCGACGCGGTGGCCCCGGACGTGCACCAGCAGCACCTGGCCATCGCCACCCAGGACCGCCGCCTGGGGGCCGAGCAACTGGACGTGTGCTTTATCAACTCCAAAGGCTTTGGCGGCAATAACGCCAGCGGCGTGATCCTGGCCCCGCATGTGGCCGAACGCATGCTGAAAAAGCGCCATGGCGACGCCGCGTTTGCCGCCTACAGCGCCCGCCGCGAACAGACCCGCGCCAACGCCGAGGCGTACAACCAGCGCGCCCTGAATGGCCAGTTGGACATCATCTACAACTTCGGCCAGGACATGATCGAAGACCAGGCGATCGAAATCAGCGCCGAGCAGGTGCGTATTCCGGGCTTTAGTCAGCCGCTGGTGTACAAGAAGGATGAGCGGTTCAAGGACATGCTCTAAAAACCCTCACAATCCATAGGAGCGGCTAAAGCCGCTCCTATGGATTGGGGTTTAGCTCAGGCCGCGCGCCAAGCGCAACAAGTCGCCACGCCACGCCGCATTCGCCGGCAGCGCCAAAAAGAACGGATTCAGAAACGACTCACGCGCTTCATAGGTGAGCACCTCGCCCTGGATATCCAGCACCTCGCCACCAGCCCCTTCCAGCACCCCTTGCGCCGCGGCGGTATCCCACTGTGAGGTGGGTGCCAGGCGCGGGTAACAATCGGCAGCGCCTTCGGCCAGCAGGCAGAACTTCAGCGAGCTGCCGACACTGGCCAATTGCAGATCACCAAACAGCGCGGCCAGGCCGGCCAGCAGTTGTTCCTGCTCGGGGCTGGAGTGACGACGGCTGGCGACCACGGTAAAGGCTTGCTCCGGTGCCTGCCGAACGCGCACCGCCTGCGGCTCGCCATGGGCGTCGCAGCGCCAGGCACCAATGCCGGCACCGCCGTAGAAATAGCGGCCGGTGGTGGGCATGCCGACCACGCCAAACAGCACCTTGCCGTGCTCCACCAGGGCGACGTTGACGGTGAACTCGTCACTGCCGCTGATAAATTCCTTGGTGCCATCCAGCGGGTCGACCACCCACCAGCGCGTCCATTGGGCGCGTTCGCTAAGGGGGATATCGGCGGCCTCTTCGGACAGCACCGGAATGCTCGGGTCCAGGGCGGTGAGCCCGGCCAGCAGAATATGGTGCGCCGCCAGGTCGGCGGCAGTGACTGGCGAATCGTCGGCCTTGGCGGTCACCGCCACGCCACTGCGCCAGAACGGCAGGATCGCCGCGCCCGCTTCACGGGCCAGGGCCACCACCGGCTCGATCATGGGCAACAGACTCATGGACGCGGCACCGGGTTGAATTCGCCGCGCTGGGTCAGTACATCACGGGCCAGATACAACGCGGCCAGGGCACGACCTTCGCTGAACTGCGGATGCTGGGCCAGGCTCGACAGCTCGCGCAGGCTGAAGCGCTCGACGCGCATCGGCTCGGGCTCATCACCGGGCAGGGTTTCCGGATACAGGTCGCGGGCCAGCACCACCTGAATAACCTGGCTCATATAGCCGGGCGACAGACTCAGCTCGGTCAGGCGTTCCAGCTTGCGTGCGCCAAAACCCGCCTCTTCCTTGAGTTCGCGGTTGGCCGCATCGAGCACGTCTTCGCCGGGTTCGATCAGGCCCTTGGGGCAGGACAGCTGGTAGTCGTCGGTGCCGGCGCAGTATTCCTCCACCAGCAGCACATGTTCGTCGTCCACCAGCGCCACGATCATCACCGCGCCATAGCCGACGCCCTTGCCCACCAACCGTTCATAGGTGCGTTCCACGCCATTGGTGAAGCGCAGCTGCAGTTCCTCGACGCGAAACAGGCGGCTGCTCGCCACAATTTCGCGGTTGAGAACGGTGGGTTTCTGACGCATGGGACGGCTCCTTGGCATGACCTGGCGGGTTATCATAACGCGGGTTTCCGGATTATCGCCGCGCCAGATTGTGCTTGCCGGCTCAATCACGACCCTTTTCCCTTACCGGGTGTGTGAAAACGTCCCCGTCCATCTGCTGAGCTTCCTGTCATGTCCCAACTGCCCTGGTCTGCCATCGACACTGTTCTGCTGGACATGGACGGCACCTTGCTGGACCTGCATTTCGACAACCATTTCTGGCTCGAACACCTGCCCCAGCGCTACGCCGAGGTGCATGGTCTGAGCCGCGAGCAAGCCAATGCGCACATGCTGCCGCTGTTTCGCGACCATGCCGGGCAGTTGAACTGGTACTGCACCGATTTCTGGACCGCCCAGTTGAACCTGCCGATCCGCGAACTGAAGCGTGAAGTGGCGCACCTGATTTCCCTGCGCCCGGATGCCGACAAATTCCTGGTCGCCCTGCGCCAGGCCGGCAAACGCGTGGTGATGATCACCAATGCCCATCGCGACTCGCTGTCGCTGAAGATGGAGCGCATCGAGCTGGCACCCTACTTCGACCGCCTGATCAGTTCCCACGACTATGGTTTCCCCAAGGAAGACCAACGTTTCTGGGCCGCCCTGCAGAACGACTTCGCCTTCGCCCCCGAACGCAGCCTGTTTATCGACGACAGCCTGCCGATCCTGCGTAGCGCTCAGCAGTACGGCGTTGCCCACCTGCTGGCCGTGCGCGAGCCAGACAGCCGCAAAGGGCCGAAAGACACCGAAGAGTTTGTTGCGGTGGAAGATTACCGCCTGCTGATTGAAGGGTTGGTCTGAGGCCACCCGTGTGGAGTGATTAGTTAATGGACATCAAGCAGCTGAAGTTTCTTATCGCCCTCGACGAAACCCGGCACTTTGGCCAGGCGGCCGCGCGCTGCCATGTCACCCAGCCCACCCTGTCGATGCGCCTGCGCAGCCTGGAAGAAGAACTGCAGTTGCCCCTGGTATTACGTGGCCAGCGGTTCGAAGGTTTTACCGAATCCGGCGAGCGTGTTCTGGCCTGGGCGCGCAGCGTGCTGGCCGCCTATGACGGCCTGAATGCGGAGGCGGCGGCCTGCCGCGGCAGCCTGATCGGCACCCTGCGCCTGGGCGTGGTGCCGCTGTCCAGCTACGACCCGATGCCCTTGCTGCAGCGCCTGCACCAGCAACACCCGAGCCTGCGCTTCGAATTGTCGGCGCTGAGTTCCGAACAGATCCTTGAGCAACTGGCGAGCAATCGTCTCGATCTCGGCGTGTCCTACCTCGACCGCCTGAACGCCGAGCACTACGACAGCCTCAACCTGATGCAAACGCGCATGGGCCTGCTGTATGACCAGCGCTACTTCCGCTTCGAAGCGACCGAGCTGACCTGGGAAGCCCTGATCGACCTGCCCCTGGGCCTGCTTTCCAGCGGCATGCACTTTCGCCAATCGATCAACCACAACTTCCGCAGCCGTGGCCTGACGCCCGTGCCGCTGCTGGAAACCGATGTGGTGCATCAGCTGGTTCAGGCCGTACATGGTGGCCTGTGCTGCGCGATCATGCCGCTCTATGGCGGCCTCGATATGCTTACCCAACACCTCAAGTTGCAGCCCATCGAAGACGCCAAGACCCTCGCACCACTGGGCCTGATCATGCGCCGCAGCGCGCCGCGCTCGTCCTTGGCCGAAGCCTGTTTTCAGGAAGCCGGCGCAATGTTGCTGGAGTCCTGACCTCGTACCCGGAGGAGCGCCTTCAGCCGCGAAGCTCTTAAGCTCAGGAGCATCGCGGCTGGAGCCGCTCCTACGGGACAGTGGCTTTCGAGGCTGATCATCGACGCCATCTATCACCACATCAGCGCTAGCGATTAGACGGCCTCTGCCAACCGGCCTAATCTGTTCAAATAACGATCAACCGAACCTCGTGCAACTCGGTGACGACAATGAACGCCAAGCGCCAACCTCTCGCGGCGGCCTCCGCCTGTGCCCCTGCGTCCCCCCTTAGCGAAGCCAGCCATAGCTACAGCTTTTGTGAGCTGGAGCACAGTGTGGCTGCGCCTGCCGAGCTGGCCGAAGAAGTGGCGCTGGCCATTGCCTTCAATGGCATCAGCCAGGCGGTGATGCTGGTCTCACCCAATGATCTGGAAGATTTCGTTATCGGCTTCAGCCTGGGTAGCGGCATTGTCGAGTCCATCGACGAGATTTATGACCTCAAGCTCAGCGGCACCGGCTCGGCCCGTCAGGCCGAGGTGCAGATCAGCAGCCGCGCCTTCTGGAACCTCAAGCAACAGCGCCGGCAGATGACCGGCACCAGCGGCTGCGGCCTGTGTGGCGTAGAAGCGGTCGAACAGGCCCTGCCGCAGCTCACCCCGCTGAACGCCGCGCCGCTGCCGCCTGCCGCCTGGCTGGCCGGCCTGCGCCAACGCATCAACGACTTCCAGCCCCTCGGCCAACACTGCGGTGCCGTGCATGCCGCACTTTTTATGGATAACCAGGGCGAACTGCTGCTGGGCCGGGAAGACATCGGCCGGCACAACGCGCTGGATAAATTGATCGGTGCCCTCACCCGCCAGCAGATTTCCACCCACGGCGGCCTTGCCCTGGTCACCAGCCGCTGCAGCCTGGAGCTGATCCAGAAAGTACTGCGCGCCGGTATCACTACCCTGGTCAGCCTGTCGGCGCCTACCGGCCTGGCCGTGCAATGGGCCCGCCGTCACCACCTCAATCTGATCCACCTGCCGCACAAGAGTGCGCCGCGGGTCTATAGCCCGGAGTTCCCGCAATGAGTCATCAGGCCGACACCAACCCCAGCCAGCGCTATAAGCCGTACAAAGGCGCAGCGGGCGGCTGGGGGGCGCTGAAAAGCGTGGCGCACTTCTGGCTGGAGAGCGACAACGCCCTGAAGAACATCCGCACCCTGCTGAAAACCAACCAGCACGGCGGCTTCGACTGCCCCGGCTGCGCCTGGGGCGAATCGTCGGAAACCGGCATGGTCAAGTTCTGTGAGAACGGCGCGAAGGCGGTCAACTGGGAAGCCACCAAACGCCGGGTGGATGCGGCGTTCTTTGCCAAGCACAGCGTCAGCACCCTGCGCGAACAGAGCGACTACTGGCTGGAGTATCAGGGCCGCCTCACTGAGCCGATGGTCTATGACCCAGCCAGCGACCACTACAAAGCGATTTCCTGGGACGCCGCCTTCGAGCTGATCGCCCAGCACCTCAATGCCCTTGCCAGCCCCAACCAGGCCGAGTTCTATACCTCGGGTCGGGCCAGCAACGAGGCGGCCTTTCTCTATCAGCTGTTTGTGCGCGCCTTCGGCACCAACAACTTTCCCGACTGCTCGAACATGTGCCACGAAGCCAGCGGCGTAGCCCTGGGCCAGAGCGTCGGGGTGGGCAAGGGCACGGTCACCTTCGATGACTTCGAACATGCCGAAGCGATTTTCGTCATTGGCCAGAACCCCGGCACCAACCACCCACGCATGCTCGAGCCCCTGCGCGAAGCGGTGCAGCGTGGTGCCCAGGTGGTGTGCCTGAACCCGCTGAAAGAACGTGGCCTGGAACGTTTCCAGAACCCCCAGCACCCGATCGAAATGCTCAGCAACGGCGATCGCCCGACCAGCACCACCTTCTTCCGCCCGGCCCTCGGCGGCGATATGGCCGCCCTGCGCGGGATGGCCAAGTTTCTCCTCAAGTGGGACCGAGAAGCCCAGGCCAAGGGCAAATCGGAGGTCTTCGACCATGCCTTTATCGCCCAGCACACCACCCAGGTAGAGGCTTATCTGGAGGTAGTGGAAACCACGTCGTGGGAGCACATCATTGAACAGTCCGGCCTGAGCAAGGCCGAGATCGAGCAGATGGCGCGCATCTACCGCAATGCCGGGCGGGTGATCATGTGCTGGGCCATGGGCATCACCCAGCACCGCCATTCGGTGCCGACCATTCAGGAAATCGCCAACCTGATGCTGCTGCGCGGCAACATCGGTAAGCCCGGCGCCGGCCTGTGCCCAGTGCGTGGCCACAGCAACGTGCAAGGCGACCGCACCATGGGCATCAACGACCGGCCGCCGGCGTTTTTCCTCGATGCGCTGGAACGCCGTTTCGACTTCAAGGTGCCGCGTGAATTCGGCCACAACACCGTGGAAGCCATTCACGCCATGCTCGATGGCCAGGCCAAGGTGTTTATCGGCCTGGGCGGCAACTTCGCCCAAGCCACCCCGGACACGCCGCGCGCCCACCAGGCCCTGCAGAACTGCGACCTCACCGTGCAGATCAGCACCAAGCTCAACCGCAGCCACCTGACCCTGGGCAAACAGGCGCTGATTCTGCCGTGCCTGGGCCGCACCGATATCGACCGCCAGGCCAACGGCCCGCAGGCGGTGACCGTGGAAGACTCGTTCAGCATGGTGCATGCCTCCAACGGCCAGCTGCAGCCACTGAGCCCGCAGATGCGCTCGGAGCCGGCGATTGTCGCCGGCATCGCCGCCGCCACCCTGGGCAACAAACCGGTGAACTGGCACTGGCTGATCGAAGACTACGACCGCATCCGCGAGCTGATCGCCGACGTGGTGCCGGGTTTCCAGGGCTTCAACCAGCGCGCCCGCGATCCGGGTGGTTTCTACCTCGGCAATGCCGCCGGGCAACGGCGCTGGAACACCGCGTCGGGCCTGGCCAACTTCAAGGCCAACCTGTTGCCTGAACACCTGATCCACGAAGGCATTCGTGCCCGTGGCGAAGTGCCGGACCTGATTCTGCAAACCATGCGTTCCCACGACCAGTACAACACCACCATCTACGGCCTGGACGACCGCTATCGCGGCGTGAAAGGCCAGCGCGATGTGGTGTTCGCCAACGAAGCCGACATCATCCGCCTGGGCTACAAGCCCGGGCAGAAGGTGGATGTGTTGTCGTTATGGGGCGATGGCCGCGAGCGGCGGATCAGCGGCTTTACCCTGCTGGCCTTCGATATCCCCGCCGGCCAGGCCGCCGCCTACTACCCGGAAACCAACCCGCTGGTGCCGCTGGAAAGCGTCGGTGATGGCAGCTATACGCCGACCTCGAAATTCGTCGCCATCCGCCTGGAACCGGCACGGGATAACGGGCGGATTATCTAAACCACCGCAGCCTCTGTAGGAACGGCTTCAGCCGCGATGCTCTGAACATCAAAAGCATCGCGGCTAAAGTCGCTCCCACAGGCTATCGCACTCCATTGTGGGAGGGGCTTTAGCCGCGGGCTGTTGCGCTTAGCCGCAGAGATTAACGCTTTTGAGCGGCGACGATCCACGGCTCAAAGCGCTTGCCGAAGGCCAGCTCGACGCTGACCTTGCTGCGCTCATCGACGCTGTAGTCGTAGTAATTCCACGCGGCAAATACCTCGCGCCATTGGCTGCCGACGTTGAGGTCGGTGAGATCGACATACAAGGAGAACTCCGTGGTCGCTTCCAGGCCGATGGAGTCGGCGGCACCGTAGCGCAGGTCCGCGTGCGCCAGGGCATAACGCTGTCCGTCGGGATATCGCGCGCGTAATGCTTTGGCATCCAGCCCGGCATCGACCACATAGAGGCGACTTGCAAGCGCCACGCGCTCAACCTCCAGCTCGGCCGACTTCAACTGGTCTTGCGCCTCGTCATCGGGATGCGCGGCGACTGCCTGCCTGGCCGCGCTCAACGCCGCCTCAGCGGCTTGTTGCTGCGCATGGAACGCCGGGCCGTCGAGCTCCAACACCACCAGCCCGCTACGTTGGCGGCGCTCCCTCCAGCCCAACGACTGGCCGTCCTTACCCCAGACCTCGAAGCCCAGGGCCAGCAGCTTGTCCGCCGTGACCCAGCCATCTGCCACGCGGGCGTTGAGGCTCAAGACTTTGCTGCTGTCATCGCTGTCGTCCAGAAAGCCGCGGTAGCTCACCGACAGCTCCCGTTCGGACAAGCGCAACACGCTCTCCGGCTCGCCACTGCGGTTGTAATACACCCCGCCCAGCACCACGGCGTTGGTCAGCAGAATCAGCCCGGCACCCAGCCAGAAGGTACGTTGCAACGGCTTCATACGGCACCTCCCGACGCCTTGACGGCATAGCGGCGCAAGCGTTGCAGCAGCACCAGCAAGAGCACCGCAATCACGCCCAACGCCAGGAAGAACAGGTACTTGGGCAGCTCCTCCCACCACCAGTCGAACAGCTTGGTGTAGAGATACAGCACGCCGAACACCGTGCTCGTGTTGCTCACCTCACGCCATCCACACGCGATGCCCAGCCAAACCCCGAGCCCGGCCAGAACAAAACCCAGGTACTGGTACAGCGACTCAACCGTCGTGGCATCCAGAGCCAGGTAACTGCCCTCGCCCCAGAACGACAGCACCAGCACCGGCAAAAATACGAACAGCAAGGCGAATACCCGGTACAGCGCGGCAAAGCCGGCAAAGCGGCTGTGCTTGATCAGCAGCGGCACGCAGAACAACAGCACGGCCGAGGGAAAGAAGTTCTCCGGACGATTGCCCACCGACAGCCAGTAACCGCCACCAAAGGCACCGACCCGCGCCGCGATATAACCACCGACGCAGATCAACCCTGCCGCCAACAGCAGACGCAGGTTGCATTGGTAAGCCAGAAGAAAGGCCAGCATGCCCCAGGGAATCAGGGCCTTGTCCGAAGGGGTGATATTGAAGATCTGCCCGGCCAGGGACAGGTTCAGCACAAAGGCGACAAAGGCTAAAAGCGCCGCCAGTTTGGTGTAGTAGCCGCTGCGGTCATGGCCATGCAGCCACACCGTCAGAGCAAAGGTACCGAGGCTGGTGCCAAGCAGAATACCCGCCTGCTGGATTTCGCTGAACAGCCCCCAGAACTGGTGGAACAGAAAGAACAGACTGGCCGCCAGGGCCAAGGCCCCAAAAAACGAGGCGGCGCGCATGCCCAGCGAGAGCTGGCGGGAGCGCTCGTCGGCGTCGATATTCAGAGTGGTGGAAAAGTGCTGCAGCAGTTGCCGGTGATGCTCATCGACCTGCTGACGCTGCTCGGGCTCGAGGGTTAACACGTTCTCGGCCTGCAGCTGCTTGAGCTCCTGGCGAAACGCCTCGATCTGACCGAGCCGTTGCTGTGCCTGTTCGGCGTTCATGCCTACTCCTTGGCGGGGGGGGGAAAGTGCAGGCGAGTTTGGCAGAAAGACGCCGAACCGAACACCGCGTAGGAGCGGCTTCAGCCGCGATGCTTTTGGCCTTGAAAAGCATTGCGGCTGAAGCCGCTCCTACGGTTTTTTGGCGAGAATCAAGAAGCCTCAGACACAGCCAAAAAAGGAAAAGTTTCCTAGTTAAAACATATATTTACCAAACGTGAACGAAGTCGTACCAATCGTCGTTTAGCGCTTGTTTGCGTATCGCCACCGATACAGGATCGGCGCGTCTTTTCCTACATAGGTTCGTTCCTGCATGAAGTACTCGCGCATTTTCCTGCTGTCCCTTGGCCTGCTCGGCAGCCAGGCGTTCGCCGCCGAAGGCAATACCGAAGCCGGTATCGGCGGTGCATTGGGCGGTGTGTTGGGCTCGGTGGTGGGTGAACAGGTGGGTGGCTCCACCGGTGCCGCGATTGGTGCCGGTGTCGGCGGCGCAGCCGGTGGCGCAGTGGGTGCACGCAAGGGCAACAAGACCGAGGCAGCCATTGGTGGCGGTCTGGGCGCGGCGGGCGGCAATGTGATCGGCAACAAAATGGGCGGCAGCACTGGCGGCCTGATCGGTGCCGGCCTGGGCGGTGCCGCCGGTGGCGCGCTGGGCAACAACTATGGCGACGCCAGCCAGGCCGATGACGAGCACGAAAGCCATGGCGGCAAGCGCAATTACCGTCACGACAATGGCCATCACTACGGCCAGAAAAAACATAAGCATCGTCGTCACGACTAAACAAAAAAACCGCCCGATTGGGCGGTTTTTTATGGGGGCAGACAAAGGCTCGACAAGAAAATACGCGGCTGTGGGAGGGGCTTCAGCCGCGATCCGCCTGGCCTGAAACCGGTGCTGTTGAAGATCAACAACATCGCCGCTGAAGCCCCTTCCACCTAGCCCTCGGTAGCCAGGGAAATCAGTCAGCCCACCAGCAAATCACTCAGCGCCTTGCGCAAGCCATCCGGAATACTCACCGGGCGGTTGCTTTCGCGGTCGACAAATACGTGCACAAAGCGCCCCGCCGCACAGGCCTCGTCCTCGCCAGCTTTGAACACTGCCAGTTCGTATTGCACCGAGCTATTGCCCAACTTGCCAACCCGCAAGCCGATCTCGATGCGTTCCGGAAAGGCGATGGAGGCGAAGTAGTCGCAGGACGAGCTGACCACAAACCCCACCACCGCACCGCCATGGATATCCAGGCCGCCGACTTCGATCAGGTAGGTGTTCACCGCGCTGTCGAAGAAGCTGTAGTAGGTCACGTTGTTCACATGGCCGTAGACGTCGTTGTCATGCCAGCGCGTGGTGATCGGCTGGAAGTGCGCATAGTCGCTGCGCGGGTGTTGGCGGTCGGTCATCGGTGTACTCATCAGTAAGCGGCTTGGTAGATCGCCAGGGCATCGGCTTCGGTCACGGCGCGTGGGTTATTCACCAGCAGGCGTTGCTGCAGCATCGCGTCGCTGGCCAGTTGCGCGAGCATCGCTTGCGGCACGCCAGCATCACGCAAACGGCTGGGCAGACCATGGCGTTCATTGAGCGCCGACAGTTCGGCAATAAATTGCTCGGTCAGGCTCTGCGCATCGCCGGCCTGGAGCTTGTCGCCCAGCAGCAACGGTGCCAGTTCGGCATACAGCGCGCTGGCCGAGCTGGCATTGAAGCGCAGCACATGGGGCAGCACCAGCGCGTTACTCAGGCCATGGGGAATATGGAAGTGCCCACCCAGCGGATAGGCCAGGGCATGCACCGCCGCCACCGGCGCGTTGGCAAAGGCCTGGCCCGCGAGCAAGGCACCGAGCAGCATGGCTTGGCGGGCGCTGCGGTTCTGGCCGTTGTGCACCGCTTCGTGCAGGTTGGCGGCGAGCAGACGCAGGGCTTCGCGGGCGAGCAGATCGGACAGCGGATTTTTCTTCAGGGCGCTGGTGTAGGACTCGATGGCATGCACCATGGCGTCGATACCGGTAGCGGCGGTGACGGCCGGCGGCAGGCCGAGGGTCAGGTCGGCATCCAGCAGCGCCAGGTCGGGCAACAGCAGGGGCGAGACCACGCCCATCTTGGTGGTTTCGCCCGTGGTGATAATGGCGATCTGGGTGACTTCCGAGCCGGTGCCGGCGGTGGTCGGCACCTGGATCAGCGGCAGGCGCTGGCCCTTGGCATTGCCCACGCCGTAGATATCTTTCAGCTCCTGCTGACAGTCCGGGTGCGCCAGTAAAGCGACGAGCTTGGCGACGTCCATGGAGCTGCCGCCGCCAAAACCGATGACCAGTTGGGCGCGCAGCTGACGGGCCTGGGTCACCGCTTGCAGCACAATGGCTTCGGGTGGATCGGCCACCACCTGATCGAACACCGCCACGCTCAGGCCTTCATCGGCAAAGCCCGGCAGCACCTCGTTGAGCAGGCCGAACCTGGTGATACCCGGGTCGGTGACGATCAGCACCGAGCTGGCCCCGCGCTCACGGCACAGGGCGGCCAGGCGGCGAGCCGAGCCGGATTCGCAGATGATCTGCGCGGTGGTGGCAAAGCTGAACGGATGCATGGCGATCTCCTTAAGGTGAAGGCGGTGTAACAGCGCGAGGCTGGCGGGCGAAAAAGGCCCAGATGGCTTCGGGTGCGTTGAAGCCTTCGGTGTTATGCCCCAGCAAACGCGGGGCGCGGTAAATCGGTTGCGGCACCAGATGACCGCCGCCGGCCAGGGCATATAGCGCGACCTCGTGTTTCCCCGCCGCCTGCCACTGCTGCAAGCGTACGGTTGCACTCGGTTCCTGCTGCACATTGGCCTTAGCCGAGTAACCACTCAAGCCGGCGAAATAAGCCACGGTATCGGCCGAAGAGCGCACGGTGCCACGATTGCCCAGACCGAACAGGGTGACCTGGCCACCGTTGAACGGGTTGATCGGGTCGTCGGTGCCATTCACCACCAGCACCGACACCGCTTGCCCGCTGCTTTGGCAGGCGAGGTTATCGTTAGTCGGCAGACTAGCTGATACCGCCGCCACACCGGCGAGCAAGTCGGGCTGCTCCAGGGCCAAGCGGAAACCCAGGTGGCCGCCGCTGGAATAGCCGGTTAAAAAAGCCCGCGAACGGTCGATGTGTTGCTGCTCGGCGAAGCGCTGAATCAATGCGGCGATAAAGCCTTTGTCATCGACGTTTTGCCTGCGCGCCGGGTAGTCGGCGGCCTTGCGGCAGTCGTTCCAGTTGTTCTCGAAACCTTGTGGGTACACCACGACAAAACCCTGGGCGTCGGCCAGGCGCTCGAACTCGTAGCCGGTGTAGGTGCGGATGTCCTCCGTGGTTTGCAGCGAGCCGTGCAGCACGAACAGCAACGGCGGGTTGGCCGGCAGTTGTTTAGGCACGTAGTAGCTGTACTGGCGGTCCAGCGCACCAACCTGGATATGGTCGTGTTGCAGGCTGGCGCTCAGGGTCGGCGGATTAGGCCGGGGGGCGTAGGCGAAGTAGGCGTACAGACAGGCGAAAAGGCCCAGCAGCACGATCAATACGCAAAAGAGCTTTTTCATCCTGATCCTCTTTTTGTTGTTTTCAGGATTTATCGCGGCTGAAGCCGCTCCTACGGATTGCGCGTAGGAGCGGCTTCAGCCGCGATTTGGTCAGAAAGCGAAGTGCGCTTCCGGCAACGCCATCAGGCAATCCGCCCCACCCAGCAACATCTCCCGGTGACTGCTAGCCCGCGGCAGCACCCGGCGCATATAGAACCGCGCGCTGTGCAGTTTGGCGGTGTAGAAATCCACCTCGCCGGTGCCGGCATCCAGCGCATCCTGCGCCCGTGCTGCCGCTTGCAGCCATAGACCGGCCAGCAACACATACGAGCTGTATTGCAGGAAGTCCACCGAGCAGGCACCAATCTCTTGTGGGTCGCGGTTGCTGGCGGCCAGTACGTCGGCGGTCAGGTCGCGCCATTCGTGCAGACGCTCCTGCAGCGGCTGCACCAGATCGGCCAGTTCACTGCGCCCGGCTTGCGCGTCGCACAGCGCGGCGAATTCATCTTGCAGGGCATTGAGTTCGGCACCGCCATCGCCGAGCAGTTTGCGCCGGATAAAGTCCAGCGCCTGAATGCCGTTGGTGCCTTCGTAGATCTGCGTGATGCGGCTGTCGCGCATCAGCTGCTCCATGCCCCACTCGCGGATATAACCGTGGCCGCCGTAGATCTGCACACCGAGGCTGGCCACTTCCTGGCCCATGTCGGTGAAGAACGATTTGACGATGGGGATCAGCAGCGCCACGCGCTTGCTGGCCACTTTGCGTTCGGCCGGGTCCGGGTGACCGTGCTCGAGATCAAGCTGGCGCGCGGTGTAGGCCGACAGCATGCGGCTGCCTTCCACCAGGGTTTTCTGGGTCAGCAGCATGCGGCGCACATCAGGGTGCACGATGATCGGGTCGGCGGCTTTATCCGGCGCGGCCGGGCCGGTGAGGGCACGGGATTGCAGACGCTCACGGGCATAACTCAATGCGCCCTGGTAAGAGCGTTCGGCAATGCCCAGGCCTTGCAGGCCAACCTGGAAACGCGCGTCGTTCATCATGGTGAACATGCATGCCAGGCCCTGGTTGGCATTGCCGATCAGCCAGCCTTTGGCGCCGTCGAAGTTCATCACGCAGGTAGCGGCACCCTTGATGCCCATTTTGTGTTCGATGGCACCGCAGCTCAGGGTGTTTTTCTCACCCGGCGCGCCATTGGATTTGGCGATGTATTTGGGCACCAGCAACAGGCTGATGCCTTTTACGCCGGCCGGGGCATCGGGCAGACGGGCGAGCACCAGGTGGACGATGTTCTCGGACATGTCCTGCTCACCGCCGCTGATAAAAATCTTGCTGCCGGTCACCGCATAACTGCCGTCGGCTTGCGGCTCGGCCTTGCTGCGCAGCAGGGCCAGGTCGGTGCCGGCCTGCGGTTCGGTGAGGCACATGGTGCCGGTCCAGCTGCCGCTAACCATCTTGCCCAGATACGCGCTCTTCAGTTCTTCGCTACCGTGCTTGTACAGCGCCAGCACGGCACCTTCGGTCAGGCCGGAATACACGCGAAACGACAGGCTGGCGGCCATCAGCATTTCATGGAAGCTGGCGGCGACCATCTGTGGAAAACCCTGGCCGCCGTATTGGGTCGGGCCGGTCATGCTGGCCCAGCCGTTATCCACATATTGCTGGTAGGCATCGCGGAAACCGGTAGGTGTGGTGACCTTGCCATCGACCAGGGTCACGCCCTCTTCGTCGCTGCTGCGGTTGAGCGGTGCCACCACTTCACCGGTGTAACGCGCGGCTTCTTCCAGCACGCCATCCACCAGTTCGCGGTCCAGGCCGTTGTCGAGCAGCGCGCAGTGGGCACCGACGTCGAACATTTCGTGTAGCACAAAGCGCATATCGCGCAGGGGGGCTTGGTAGCTCATAGCGAACCCTCTTTGACGTCGGCGAAGCGTTTGCCGCTGGCCGCCAGTTGTTCGATCAGCGCCGCTGGCTGCCAGTGGTTGCCGAGGTGGCTTTGCAGGGTGCGCAGGCGCGCGAGAATGTCGTCCACGCCCTGGCTGTCGGCCCAGCTCATGGGGCCGTCTTTCTCTTTCGGGAAGCCGTAGCCGTTGAGGTAGACCAGGTCGACGTCATGGCTGTTGGCGGCGATGTTTTCTTCGAGGATTTTCGCCCCTTCATTGACCAACGCCAGCAGGCAGCGCTCGAGGATTTCTTCCTGGCCAATCGAGCGGCGCTTGAAGCCCAACTGCTCGGACACCTGCAGCACCAGCGCGTCCACTTCCGGATCATGCTCGGCCTGGCGGCTGCCTTCGGCGTAGCGGTAGTAACCCATGCGCGCCTTCTGGCCGAAGCGGCCGAGGGCGCACAGGCGATTATCGACCTGCACGGCCGGCTCGTCCTGGCCCTTGCCGGCCAGTTCACGGGCACGCCATTCCAGGTCGATGCCAACCACGTCGTACATGCGGAACGGGCCCATGGCAAAACCGAAGCCTTGCAGCGCGGCGTCAACCTGATGCGGATAAGCGCCTTCAAGCAGCAGCATGCGCGCCTCTTTCACATAGGTATGCAGCATACGGTTGCCGATAAAACCGTCGCAGTTGCCGGCCACCACGCTGACCTTGCCGATGCGTTTGCCCAGGGCCACGGCGGCATCCAGCACGGCCTTGGCGGTTTTCTCGCCGCGTACGATTTCCAGCAGTTTCATGATGTGCGCAGGGCTGAAGAAGTGCAGGCCGAGGACCACCTCTGGACGTTTGGTAACCTTGGCGATGGCGTCGATATCCAGGGCCGAGGTGTTGCTGGCGAGGATCGCGCCCTGTTTTACGGTTTCATCCAGGGTGCGGAAAATCTGCTGCTTGAGTTCGAGGTTTTCGTAGACCGCTTCGATCACCAGATCGGCATCGGCCAGGGCTGCGTAGTCGTTTACCGGCGTCACGCAGGCCAGGCGGGCAATGGAGTCTTCAACACTGATGCGGCCAAGTTTGACGTTATGTGCGTTGGTGTCGGCGACCACAGCCATGGCCTGTTCCAGCATCTGCGCATTGTTGTCCAGCCACAGCACCTGAATACCGGCATTGGCCAGGCTCATGACAATGCCCCGGCCCATGGTGCCGGCGCCGATTACGGCGGCGCGTTGAATATCGAAGCTGCTTTGGGTCATCTCGGACTCCTTTTATTAGAGGGCTGGCCAACAAGCGGGCAAAACGCAAAAACGCCCAACACCATAAGTAAAGCGCTACTATTTTTGAAATTTAGTCTTGTGATATTTGGCATTCACCCAATGAATATATCCACCTTCGACCTCAACCTGCTGCGGGTGCTCGACGCCTTGCTGCGCGAATGCAATGTATCGCGGGCCGCGGAGCGCCTGTCGTTGAGCCAGCCGGCAGTGAGCAATGCACTCAATCGCCTGCGGATATTGCTCGACGATCCGCTGCTGGTGCGCGTCGGCCGCGCCATGCAACCGACCCCGCGGGCGCAGGCACTGGCCGGGCCGATTCACGCGGCCTTGCAGCAGATCGAGCAGAGCCTGAGCGCCGGCGAGGTGTTTGATCCGGCGCACAGCAAGCAGCATTTCAAGATAGCCGTGACCGACTATGTGGAGCTGATCTGTATGCCGCGCCTGATCGAGCAGCTTAGTCGGCTGGCACCAGGCATTTGCATCGAGATCCATCACCTGAGCCCGACTCTGCCCAGCGATGCCCTGGACAAAGGCGAGCTGGATCTGGTGCTCGGTCGCTTCGAAGAGATTCCTGCGCGCTTCGCACGCCGTCACTGGATGAGCGAAACCCTGCAGCTGGCGGTCCGCGATGGGCATCCGTTGCTGGCGGCGGAACAGCTGCTGGACCTGCCGCGCTTTCTCGCCCTGCATCATCTCTGGGTGCATGGCGGGCAAACCCGCGGCATGGTCGATCAATGGCTGGGGGATCAGGGCCTGAGCCGCACCATCACCTACACCACGCCGAACTATCTGCAGGCCGCGCATATCGTCGCCAGCAGCGATCTGGCGGCGGTATTGCCCAGTCAGCTGGCGCAGCATTTCGCTACCCTGCTGCCGCTAAAGCTGTGGCCGCTGCCGATGCCGCTGGGGCCCTTTCACCTGGAAATCGTCCACCTCGGTCAACGTCTGCGCGACCCGGCACTGCAGTGGTTGGTGGAGCAGATTGTGCTGATTGGTCAGCCCGAGGCTTGAGAAATAGCTACGTTCGTCGGCTTTTCCCCATGACCGCGCCTGGCAGCGCGCGGCATAAGGCAAAACGCGTTGTTGCAACCGCCCGGCAGGCGATTCGCCACAGCCCTTTGCCCATGGTCAATCAAGCGTAGCGGCGGCGAATTTCAACCAGGCCGGGTCAGCGGCGAGGGCAAAAAGTTCTAGATCATCTGCTTCCGGTGGCTATGCCGCATCCGCCTAAGAAGCCCCGGTGTACGCCCTTACACTGTCACTCCCGGGCCATAAAACCAGGGAGAACCTTATGCCCTTAGCCATCGACAGCCTAAACAACGCCTACTACACCAGCACGCCGTTAGTGCAGAACAACCTGCAAACCAACGCCACGCAGGCCAGCACCAGCACCTCCCTGGCGGAGCGGCTGGCGGCCAACAACGAAGCGGCCCTCGCCCGTCAGCAAACCCTGCAGGAAGAGCGTGAGCTGCGCGCCCAGGAACAGCGTGAGACGCAGCAGGAGCGTCAGACTGAACTGCGTGAAGAGGCTCAGCAGCGGATTCAGGACTTGCAGGACCAGCTGGCTCAAGCGCGGCTGGACGCCTTCAACCAGCAGCAGGACGACCTGAACAACCCGTTCTCAGCGGAGAACCTGGCGCGCCAGCAGCTGGGTGTAGAGAGCAATCCACAGAGCTTCGGGCCTGATCCCAACCAAGTGACCACCCGGGTCGCCACCCAGGCGATTGCGGTTTATCAGGAAACCCAGGCGGGGCCGGATCTGCTTAATCGGGGTCTGGTGGCCTAATCTCGTTCCCGTAGGATCGTGTTTGTACGCGAAAAAACATTGACCCTTTTAGCCATCCACCCGGTCAACTTCTGTAGGTATACCTAGAGGAGAACGACTATGAAAAAGTGGATATTCGCTGCCTGCTGTTTGCTGACCCTGGCGGGTTGCTCCAGCGATTACATCATCAACACCACCGACGGCCAGATGATCAATTCCCAAGGCAAGCCAGAGCTTGATGAAGAGACTGGCCTGCTGGAATACGAGGATGCCGAGGGCAACTCGCAACAGATTCCGCAAACCCAGGTGAAACAGTTGATCGAGCGCTGATACCGATCAGGCTGGATAAAAAAACCGCCCTCGAGGGGCGGTTTTTTTATGCCTGGCAGCGATCAGTCTTTGCCGCGGGCGTATTGGTTGGCGAGGAAGTCTTCCTGCAACAGAGCATCGGTGTCCTCTCCGGTGCTTTCGCTCAATTCGTTGGGAATATGTCCGGTGGACAGGGTTTTCGCGTCCAGACGGCCCATCAGGTGCTCCAGGGCATGGCGCATTTTTTCTGCCGCGCCTTCAACGGCGAGGTCGAGGGATTCGGCTTTGTGGGTGACGGACAGCGGCTGGTGGCCTTTAGGGCGGGCCTCGATCTGGCAGCGCTTGTCTTCGGCACCGGCCTTGGCGCCGTTTTCGTCGCTGAGGTGAATTTCCAGACGGGTGAGAAAATCGTCGAAGCGTTCCAGACGATCACTGACGGCGGCACCCACCCACTCCTGAAGACGGGCACTGCCTTGCATATCGTTGCTGTTGACTTGAACTTGCATAGCTACCTCGTTTACGACGGTTGTAGGTGTTGGAGACAGGTATACAGGCAAGGTTCAGGTAAAGCATTGATCTATATCTGCCCGGATGTTTCTGACGGATAGCCTCCCGTTGGGCTTCGCTGCGCTCAACCCAACCTACGCGCATCGGTGGAGATCGATCGGCCATAAAAAAGCCGCCCGAGGGCGGCTTTTTTAAAACATCGGGCTCTTACAACTGAGGACCGGCGTTTTTGATGGCGTCAGAAACGTCGAACTTCTTGAAGTTCTCAACGAACTGTTGCGCCAGACCTTTGGCCGCTTCGTCGTAAGCGTTGCCATCAGCCCAGGTGTTGCGTGGGTTGAGCAGCTTGGTTTCAACGCCAGGTACCGACTTCGGTACGCTGAGGTTGATGATCGGCAGGTGCTCGGTTTCGGTACCGATCAACGCGCCGCTCTGGATTGCTGCAATCACGCCACGGGTGGTGGGGATGTTGAAGCGGTTGCCAACGCCGTAGCCGCCGCCAGTCCAACCGGTGTTGACCAGGTAGACCTTGGAGCCGAAGCCACGGATACGCTTGATCAAAAGCTCAGCGTATTCACCAGCCGGACGCGGGAAGAACGGAGCGCCGAAGCAGGTGGAGAAGGTCGACTTGATGCCGCCGCCGGAACCCATTTCGGTGGAACCGACCAGCGCGGTATAGCCGGACAGGAAGTGGTAGGCCGCTTGCTCTTCGTTGAGGATCGACACTGGTGGCAGCACGCCGGTCAGGTCGCAGGTCAGGAAGATCACCGCGTTCGGCTCGCCACCGAGGTTTTTCTCCGAGCGCTTGTCGACCAGTTCGATCGGGTAAGCGGCGCGGCTGTTCTGGGTCAGGCTGTCGTCGGCGTAGTTCGGCAGACGGGTAACCGGGTCGAGCACCACGTTTTCCAGAACGGCACCGAACTGAATGGCTTTCCAGATAACCGGCTCGTTCTTCTGCGACAGGTCGATGCACTTGGCGTAGCAGCCGCCTTCGATGTTGAACACGCTGCCCACGCCCCAACCGTGCTCGTCGTCACCGATCAGGTAACGGCTTTCATCGGCCGACAGGGTGGTTTTACCGGTGCCCGACAGACCGAAGAACAGGGTCACGTCGCCTTCTTCGCCGATGTTGGCGGCGCAGTGCATTGGCAGCACGTCGACGGCCGGCAGCAGGAAGTTCTGCACGGAGAACATGGCTTTCTTCATTTCGCCGGCGTAACGCATGCCAGCGATCAGCACTTTCTTGGCGGCGAAGTTGAGGATCACGCAACCGTCGGAGTTGGTGCCGTCACGCTCAGGTACGCATTCGAAACCTGGAACGTTGAGCACTTGCCATTCGGTTTTGCTGCTCGGGTTGTAGGCAGTCGGTTCGATGAACAGGCAACGGCCGAACAGGTTGTGCCAAGCAGTGGTGGTGGTCATTTTGACCGGCAGGTAGTGGGCAGGGTCTGCGCCTACATGCACGTGGGAGACGAAGCGGTCGGTAGTGCCGGCGAAGGCTTCTACGCGGTCCCACAGGGCGTCGAACTTGTCAGCAGGGAACTTGCGGTTGATCGGGCCCCAGGCAATAGCAGCCGAGGTGCCTGGCTCGTCAACGATGAAACGGTCGACTGGCGAACGGCCAGTGCGGTGGCCAGTGCGGACAACCAGCGAGCCGTTGGCGGCAAGTTCGCCTTCGCCACGACGGATGGCCTCTTCGACCAGTTGTGCGGCGCTAATGTCGGTGTAAACGGCGTTATTGGCTTGCGTCATATGGGGTCCCCGTCGGCCTCGAGCCGAGCCTCCAAACGTTTTGTAGTAACGATCAAAAAACTACTACATATAAAAAAGTGGCCGGATTATGCCAGAAAGCACAATTCAGGTGCAGCCTCTGATCAGTTTCACTGGGCGCTGAACGCCCTGCATTATCAGTGCCGGGTATCGGAGGGGGATTTCACCCCACCACCGGCGAACAATTGCGCGACATCGGCGGCATCGAATGCATACCGCTCGTTGCAGAACTGGCAGTCGATAACGATGCTGCCACCGCTTTCCACCAGCAGCGCTTCTGCATCCGGCTCACCCAGGCTGACCAGCGCGTTGGCCGAACGGTCCCGCGAGCAGCTGCATTTGAATTGCAGTGGCTGCGGATCGAACAGGCGCAGGTTTTCCTCGTGGTAGAGGCGGTGCAGCAGGGTCTGGTTGTCCAGGCCCAGCTGCTCTTCGGCACTCAGGGTGTCGGCCAGCACGGTGACGTGCTGCCAACTGGCGGCGCGTTCTTCTGCGTCGGTGATGCGCTCGGCTGGCAGCTGCTGCAACAGCAGACCACGGGCACGGCGGCCATCGGCGTTGAGCCAGAAGCGCGTCGGCAATTGCTCAGATGTCGCGAAGTAGTCAGACAGGCATTCCGACAGATTGATTCCGTCGAGGCCGACAATCCCTTGATAACGCTGACCTTTAGTGGGGTCGACGATCAGGGTCAGTACGCCTTCAGGCATCAGTTCACGCAAGCCGGCGTCCGCCGTCACTTGCTCTTCGTGGTAGCGGGCGATGCCGCGAATTTCGCGGTTGCTCGAGCATTCCACCATCAGCAGCGGCACGGCACCGGAGCTGCGCGCCTGCAGAATCAGCAGGCCATCGAACTTCATGGTACCGACCAGCAGCGCCGCAGCGGCCAGCAGTTCGCCGAGCAGTTGCGCTACGGGTTCCGGGTAGGGGTGTTTGGCCAGCACATGGGCATAGCTCTCACCGAGGGACACCAGCTCGCCGCGCACATCGCTGTCGTCGAACATAAAGCGTTGGGAAAAATCAGACATAGCGGATTCGCAACCTTTGCCAGGGCCGGCGATTTTATGCGCAAAGCCGGTAAGCGACCAAGCGAGTCTTCTCTATCACCGACGCGGGTGCCGTCTATAAGCCACGGTCACCACGGAACTGGAATAGCTGACGGCGCTGCTTCTTGCTTGGCCGGCCATCGGTTTCCACGCCAATACTGCCGGCCTTGCGCTGAGCGGCAGCGGCTTCGCGGCGGACGATGCTGTCTTCGGTCTCGCTATACAGCAGCTGCGCTTCGGGTGCACCACGGCGCACGGCGGACAATGCCTGCACCAGCACCGTGCGTTCGTCGAAGCCAATGCGGATCTGCAGCTCATCGCCGACCTTGGGTTCTTTGCCGGGCTTGCAGCGCTCGCCGCGACAATGCACCTTGCCACCTTCTATAGCTTCCTTGGCCTGGGCACGGGTCTTGAAGAAGCGTGCAGCCCATAGCCATTTATCCAAGCGTACTTTGTTGTCTTCGTCGTGGTCTTTCATGAACGGCCTTACGGTTTCGTGACGGCTCTACTCTAACCAATGATCCACGGGTGCGGTTGTCATACTGCGCAGCTAGAATCCCTTCACCTTTTGCGGAATGCCGCTTTTGAAGACATTCGACCAACTCACCGTTATCGGTCTGAAAGAATGGATTGCCCTGCCCGACCTCGGTGTGGCCGGCCTGCGCGCCAAGATCGACACCGGCGCCAGCACCTCCAGCCTGCATGCCACCGACATCGTTCCGTTCGAACGCAATGGCCAGCCTTGGGTGCGCTTCACCGCCCACCTCGGCACCCTGGTGCAACTGCGCCATCGTCACTGCGAAGCACCGCTGGTGGCAGTTAAAACCATCAAGAGCTCCAACGGTCACACCCAAAGCCGTTACGTGATTCGCACCAGCCTGGCCCTGGGTGACCGGGTGTGGCAGGTGGAATTCACCCTCGCCTGCCGCAGGGCCATGCGCTATCGCTTGCTGCTCGGTTCCAAAGCCCTGGTCGATGGCCAATTGGTGGTCAACCCGGGCCTCAGCTATATCCAGGACAAACCCTCTTTTCCGGCCTCCTCTACCTCTGCCACAGGTGCTGCATGAAGATTGCTGTGCTGTCGCGTAACCCGCGTCTGTATTCCACCCGTCGCCTGGTTGAAGCCGGCGAGGCGCGTGGCCATGAAATGGTAGTGATCGACACCCTGCGCGCCTATATGAACATCGCCAGTCACAAGCCGCAGATCCACTACCGCGGCAAGCCGCTGGAGGGCTTCGACGCGGTGATTCCGCGGATCGGTGCCTCGGTGACCTTCTATGGCTGCGCGGTGCTGCGCCAGTTCGAGATGATGGGTGTGTTTCCCCTCAACGAGTCCGTGGCCATCGCCCGCTCGCGGGACAAACTGCGCTCGCTGCAACTGCTTTCGCGCCGCGGCATCGGCCTGCCGGTGACCGGCTTTGCCCACTCGCCGGATGACATTCCCGACCTGATCCAGATGGTCAACGGTGCCCCTTTGGTGATCAAGGTGCTGGAAGGCACCCAGGGCATCGGTGTAGTGCTGTGCGAAACCGAGAAAGCGGCGGAGTCGGTGATCGAGGCTTTTATGGGCCTGAAGCAGAACATCATGGTGCAGGAATACATCAAGGAAGCCGGCGGTGCCGATATTCGCTGCTTTGTGGTGGGCGACAAGGTGATCGCTTCGATGAAACGTCAGGCCAAACCCGGCGAATTCCGCTCCAACCTGCACCGCGGTGGTACCGCCAGCCTGATCAAGATCACCCCGGAAGAACGCATGACCGCGATTCGCGCCGCCAAGGTGATGGGGTTGTCGGTGGCCGGTGTGGATATCCTGCGTTCCAACCATGGCCCACTGGTGATGGAGGTGAACTCCTCACCGGGCCTGGAAGGCATTGAAGTGACCACCGGCAAGGACGTCGGCAGCATCATCATTCAGCACCTGGAAAAGAACGGCGGGCCGAATATGGTGCGCACCAAGGGCAAGGGTTGAGCTGACGTATTTCCCGCAGGAGCGGCTTCAGCCGCGATGCTCTTGATCTAAAAGCATCGCGGCTGAAGCCGCTCCTACGGATATACGTGGCGATCAGAACACGTACGGCACAAACATCTTGGTGCGCTGCATATAGTCGCGGTACGCCTGGCCAAAAAACTCGGTGCATTCGGCTTCATCTCGCTTGGCCGCCAGGTACAGAAACCCACTCGCCCCCAGCGCGAGCAACCCGGTCAGCACGCCCGGCTGTTTGAAAAAAATGCCCCAGTTCAGCAGCTGCAGCGAGCAGAACAGCGGGTGGCGAATCAGTGAATAGATGCCGTCGGTGACCAGTTGCGAGGTGCGCTCGAAGGCATATAGCTCTTCATCAGTACGCTGTTCCGCACTCGGCCGGCCATCACGACGCAGCTGGTAGATGCCCAGAAACAGCACCACCAGCGACAGAAACAATAGCGTCCACGACACCTCCTGACTCCACGAGTAACGGTCGTCGAACCACACCGGTGCATTCAGCACCAGCAGCGCCAGCATCAGCTCCCAGGCCCAGAAGCGGTAAAACCCATGGGACTGCGGATGGCTTATGGCCCGCCAGGAGATCCCCACCAGCACGCCTGATCCCAGCACGAACGCCAGCCACTGTTGCCACATACCCTTCTCCTTTTATCGACCCTGCGACTTGCGCCCACCTCAGGCGCTGCGCCGCTTGCGGGCCCTCTGTTACACTGCCGGCCTTCGAAAATTCCTACCCGGCAGGCAATGGATCGCACCGAACTGCACACGCTGCTGCCCCACCAGGGCAATGCCCTCTGGCTGGATTGCCTGCTCGGCCATGATGCCCAGCGCATTCAGGGCTTGAGCGCGTGGCAGTATCTTGCCGCTTTCGGTGCCGATGCTTCGCCCTGTCTACTGTTCGAAGCGGCCGCCCAGCTATGTGCCGCGCATGGTGCCCTATACGGCGACGACAGTGCCATTGAAATGGCCCTGGTCGGCAAGCTCTCACAACTGCAGCTGCACCATGACCCTGATGAGCGCGAAGGCCCACTGCTGGTCGAGGCCACCCAGCAAGCACTGAGCCCTGCCGGTGCCCTGTATGCCTTCAGCATCCACGCCCACAACCACCTGCTACTGGACGGCAAATTGCTGCTGGTGCTGGTCCGTGCTTGAACTGCGCAACCTCGGCTACCGCTACCCGGGCAGCGAACGGGCGGCCTTGCAGAACATCAATCTGCAGCTGCATGCCGGCCAATGCCTGGGCCTGCTGGGTAGCAACGGTGCCGGCAAAACCACCCTACTGTCTCTGCTCAGCAATGTGCTGGCACCCCAACAAGGCCAGCTTATCTGGCATGGACCGCGCAGCCTGGCGCTGGTGCCACAGCAATTGGCGTTCTATGCCGGCCTGAAGGTGGGCGAAAACCTCGAGCTGTTTGCCGACCTCTATCGCCTGCGCGGTAGCGAGCGCCGTGAACGCCTGCAGTTGTGCATCGACTGCACGGGCCTCGCGGACAAGCTGCAGCGGCGCGCCGACAGCCTGTCCGGTGGCGAGCAGCGCCGATTGAATTTCGCCATCGGTCTGCTGCAACCGGCGCAGCTCTACCTGTTCGACGAAGCCACAGTCGGTGTCGATGCGCAGAGCCGGCAATTGCTGCTGGCCGCTGTCGAGCAACTGACCGCCAGCGGCAAGGCAGTGATCTACACCAGCCACTATCTGGAAGAAGTCGAACGGGTGGCCCAGCGCATTCTGCTGCTGCATGAAGGCCAGGTGCGCCTGGACCTCGATACCAGCCAGCTGCTTGGTGCCGATCATGGCTTGTTGCTGGAATGGCCCGAGCAACCACCAGCCGGTTTGGCCGCCGTGCTCACGCGCCTGGAACTGAGTGCCGAATTGCTCCCACGGGGCCTGCGTATCGCCGCGCTGGATGGCAGGCAGCTGGCGGTGATCAGCGACTTTGTCGCCAGCCAATCACCGCTGCCCACCCTGATGCGTTTCGGCCGTCCCTCGCTGGAGCAGCTGTACCTGCGCCTCAACGGAGGCCAGCTATGAGGCTCACCGCCCTGATGCGCAAAGAGGCGCTGCTGCTGGTGCGCGACCCCCATGCCCTGGCGGTGCTGTTTATCATGCCGGCGCTGTTTCTGCTGCTGATGGCCGGGGCCATGTCCAGCTATATGCAGGACCGTTTGCCGCCCTTGCAGTTGAGTCTGGAAGTGCCGCAGCAGAGTGAAGCCAGCGAGTTTTTCCGCACCGCGCTGCAAGCGCAACTGCCCGATAGCCCGATTGGCAGTGAGGCCCGCGTCGGCTTGGCCAGCGTGCGCCTGGCCGCGGATTTCTTCGACACGCTACTGACTACTCCGCATCAAGGTCCGAGCCTCAGTTTCCCGGCACAGTTCGATCGCCTGTCGCGCCAGCGCTTGCACAGCGCCGTCAGCATCGCCCTGGCGCAGACCCGCCTGCTCGCCTACCTGCAAGACAGCGGCGCGCTGGACCCACAGCTAAGCGCTGCCGAACGCCTGGAACTGATTCAGCAGCGCACCCAAAGCCAGATCGACGAGCAGCAGCAACTGGCCAATGGCGACCTCAGCAGCCAGGCCAATGCCACGCAGATGAGCGTGCCGGCCTGGCTGATCTTCGGCATGTTTTTCGTCGTGCTACCGATGGCTGGCGGTTTTCAGCGCGAGCAGCAGAGCGGCACGCTGCTGCGCCTGCGCTGCCTGGGGCTGAGCCTGCGCACCCTGGTGCTGAGCAAGGTGCTGCCGTATATGGCGCTCAACCTGCTGCAGTTTGTCTTGCTGCTGACGCTCGGGGTTTATGGTTTGCCGGCCCTGGGCCTGGAGCCGTTGAACTTGCCGGGCAGTCCCTTGGCCTATCTGCTGCTGGCGCTCAGCATTGCCCTGACCACCAGTTGCCTCGGCCTGCTGCTCGCCGCCCTGGCACGCAGTGCCGAACAGGCGCTGCTGCTTGGCGGCGGAATCAATATTCTGCTGGCGGCCATCGGCGGCATCATGGTGCCCAAGAGCGTGATGCCGGCGGCCATGGCCCAACTGGCCGAAGTGTCTCCCATGAGCTGGGCGCTGGACGCCTTTCTCACCCTGCTGGTGGGCCACGGCTCACTGGCCGACATCGCCCCCTACTGCCTGCGCCTGCTGCTGCTTGCCGCCGTGCTGGGTTCGTTGGGGTTGTTCCTGTTCAAGCAGCGAGTGCAGCACACGCAATGGACCACACACTATTAGAACAACAGCTCAAACAGCTGCTGATCCGCGAATGCGACAAGGAAGACGATATCGACTGGCAAAGCATCGCCGACGATGAGCCGCTGTTCGGCCCGAAAAGCCGCATCCAGATGGACAGCCTCGACGCCCTGCAGGTGTCCCTGGCCTTGCAACAGCATTACAACGTGCGCATCGAAGGTGCCAAAGACGGCCGGCGTATTCTCAACACCATCGCCACCATCGCCGCCTATATCAGGCAGTCGCAGTGACCCCGGTGTACCTGCAACGCGGTGCCCTGCAGTGCGCCCTGGGCGACAATCTGCTCGCCGCCAGTCAGGCGCTGAGCCAGGGGCAACAGGCCCAAGGGCGCGAATTTCTGCTGCATGAACTGCAGCAGCCGCGCACATACCTGAACGTGCCCGGTGACGAGCAAACTCTCGACCAGCGCCTGGATCGCCTGCTCGGCGAAACGCTTGGCGCTGAGCACGGCACCCTCGACGATTGCCTGCTGATCGTCGCCAGCACCAGCCTGGATATCACCGACCTGGAAACCCTGGCCAGCGCCCAGGGACAGTTTCTGCCCAGCGACTCCACGCCCCTGGATCTGCTCGCCGAACAGCTGCGCCGGCGCTGGGGTTTTGCCGACGCCTTCACCCTTAACACCGCCTGCACCAGCGCGGCCAATGCCTTGCTGTATGGCGCGCGCCTGTTGAACAACGGGCAGTTTTCCCGAGCCTTGGTGCTGGCCTTCGAAACCCCCAGCGCGCTGGCCATGCAGGGATTTGGTGCCCTTGACCTGCTGAGCCCCAGCGGCAATTACCGGCCGTTTCACCCCGAACGTGACGGCCTGGTACTGGGCGAAACCTATGCCGCCGCCCTGCTCTGCCGGCAGCCTGGCGAAGCGCCCTTGGCACGCCTGCTCGGCGGTTTCAGCGCCTGCGACACCAGCAGCCTGACCACCACCCGCGAAGATGGCAGCCATATCCACTGGGTGATGCAACAAGCGCTCAACAGTGCGCAACGCAGTGCCGACGACGTCGCCCTGGTCAAGCTGCACGGCACCGCCACCCAGGCCAACGACCATGCCGAAAGCAATGGCATGCGCAGCCTGTATAGCGAGCGGATGCCCGCCTTGTGCGTACTCAAACCCTGGCTCGGCCACACCCTCGGTGCCTGCGGCCTGAGCGAAACCTTGCTGCTGATGCACGCCCTGCAACAGGGCCAGTTGCCGGGCCTGGACTATGCCGGCGCGGCCAGCCTGCCCCTGAGCGGCGAGCCCATCACCTTGAGTAACGACGCGCTGTTGTTGGCCAACTTCTTCGGCTTTGGCGGCAATAACGCCAGTCTGGTGTTGCAGTACGTGGGAGGTGCGCAATGAACGTGATTGCCGCCAGTGAAATCCGTGGCTCGGCCAGCACCAGCGACAAAGACTTGAAAGCGGCGCTGAGCCAATGGCTGAGCAATCCGCCACGGCGTATTGACCGCCTGATTTTTCAGGCACTGCTTGGCGCTGCCGCATTGAAAGAACACGTGCGCAGCGACTGCGGCCTGTACCTCGCCTCTCGCCACCCCGCACGGCCGACCATGATCGCCCTGCTGGAGGCGGTGTGCGTGCAGCACAAACAACCCAAGCCCTTCGAGTTTGTGAATAGCGTCAGCAATGCCGCCGGCTTTCATGTGGCGCAGCAGTTGGGGCTGGAAGGGCCGAACCTGTTTATCGGCGCAGGGCCACGGGTGTGGTCGCAGTTGCTCGGCCTGGCGCGGCTGGATTTGCAGGCTCAGGTGATCAGCCAGGCGTTGCTGCTGGTGGTGGATGAGCCGGGGGATTTTTGTGTGCAGGGGGTGTTGGTCGAGGGCCATGAACGCTTGACGGCGGCCAGCTTTGCCGAGCTGAGCGTAGGCATTTCCGTTAAAACCCTGGACCTTCTGTAGATCAAAAGCATCGCGGCTGAAGCCGCTCCTACGGAGCACCGCGAGTACTCGTAGGAGCGGCTTCAGCCGCGATTGCTCCTCAGCCTTTACGCTTGGCCCAAGCGCCCAACTCTTTCATCAACGCCCGCTCCTGCAACGCAATCCCCCGCAACGATTGTGCAATCGGCGCGAAGTTCGGCGCTTCGGTTTTACTCCGGCTGGCCCGCACGCAGGCCGAGGCAAACTGCCGCCAGTTGTCGCCGATGGCGGTGAGCTGCATCGACGCTTCCTGCAGCGTGCTGTCGCCGAGTCTCTCTCCTGCTTCCTGCAAAAAGCTCGCGTACATAAAGCGAAAGCCTGCGCCGCCAGTGCCGATTTCTTCCTGCATGCGCACGATATGGGTGAGGTACAGGCGGTTGTACTTCACCTGACTCGGGTCCAGCTGTTCAACTTTGCTGGCCAGGTGCTGAATGCCGCGAATGCCGATCCACGGCAGCGGCATGCCATCGAGAATGCGCGTGGTGGACAGCACGCTCTGGCGGATCAACTTGCTCCAGTCCTGCTCCAGCGGCACATCGTCCAGCCAGTACATCAGGCCCTTGGCGGCCAGAGCGCCTTTGGCGAAGCGGGCTTTTTGCAGGTCTTCGCTGGCGCAGCGCACCGGCTCTTCGAACACCGGATCGCTGATCAGGTAGTCGTTGCCTTCACGGCCATAGGCCAACAGATTGTGGGCGTTGAAGTGAAAACGCATCTCCGGGGGAAAGTACGGCAGCCAGAACACCGAACTCTGCAGGCCAGCCAGGCGACCGCTGTCCAGCGCCGCGTCGAGGGCCAGGCGGCCCTGCTCGGGTTTGCCGAAGGTTTGCGTGTGCAGCTTGGCCCCCAGGCGTTTGCTCAGGGTTTTGATCAGGTGCTTGGGCGGCATGCGGTAGGCAATCAGCGGCATGCCGCTGAGTTTGACGATCGGCAGGTAGGCGAAGGCCAACCCCGAGGCCAGGCCAAACGCCATGGGTTCGCTCATGGGCAGACCGGCATGGGTCAGCAGACTGGCCATCACGCCGCTTTCGCAGTGGGCGCTCTGCCGGTGTTGGAAACTGCTCATGCCTTTTCCTTGTGCTGATAGTGAGTCAGGTCGGCCAGCGGCAAACCGAAAGCGTCGGCATAACGGCCGAGAATCGCGGGCGAAAGACGCTGATACACCGCCGGGCGAAAGTGCCGACGGATGCGCCATTGAAACAGTCCGGTGATCTGCGCCAACGCCGGCTCATCCAGACGGTAGCGGTACATCAGAAACTTCAGCGGCGACAGCTCGCCACGTTGCCAGGCGGCATTGGCTGCGGCGGCCAGGTCTTCAAGTTCTTGCACCGCCAGCTGCGTGGCATAGGCCTCAGGTTCCCAGCCATCGCTTTGCGAACCCTGGTAATGGCCGGCGGCATCTACGGCGTAAACCAGTTTGCTGTGACCGCCGTAGGTGGAGCTGTGGTCTTGCGGCACCTCATCAAGCTTCATTGCCAACCACCGTCAGATGCATAAAGGCACTGGAGAAACGCCCGCTCTCGGGCACGTAGCACAGCAGGCGCTGACCGCTGTGCAGGCGGCCGCCATTGAAGAGTTCTTCGAGCATGATAAAGATCGACGCAGCGCCGGTATTGCCCTTGCTGGTGAGGTTGGTGAACCAACGTTCCTGGGGAATCGGCAGGTCGGCGTTGCGCAGGCCAACGGCCAGGCGCTCGCGGAAGAATTCCGAGGAATAATGCGGCAGAAACAGGTCGATATCGTCGGCGTGCAAGGTGCGCTTGGACATGATCCGTTGCAGCGCCTGCTCCACGGTGTATTTGACGATATTGTCGTTAAGCAGTTTGACGTTCTGCTTGATCGCCATCACCGAACGGCGGCTGCGCTCCTCAGCGTCGTAGCGGCTCCAGCCGACCAACTGGCCGTCTTCCATATCGGCCCCGGCGTACATGCAGGCGGGCATCTGATCGGCGAAGGAATAGATATCCAGCCAGTCGATGCGCAGGCTCAGGCCTTTGGCGTTGGCCTGTTGTTGCAGCAGCACGGCGCCGGCACCGTCGGAGAGCATCCAGCGCAGAAAGTCTTTTTCAAAGGCGATTTCCGGATGGCTTTCCAACTCGTCGACGCGGCTTTCATATTCGGCGTTGAAGTTCTTCGCCTGCATCAGCACCGAGGCCACTTCCGAACCGCAAGCTACCGCGTGCTGGCTTTCGCCGCTGGCGACGCTGAGCCAGGCGTATTTCAGCGCGCTCATACCGCACAGGCAGATGCCGGCGGTGGACACCACTTCGCACGGTGGATTGCCCAGCTCGCCATGCACCATCACCGCGTGGTTGGGCATCACCTGATCGGGGGACGAGCTGCTGGCCACCAGGCAGTCGAGCTGGTCGAGCTCAAAGCCGTCGCCGGCCAGGCCGCGAATGGCTTCGGCGCTGACCTGGGCGTTAGTCATGCTCGGCTCGCCGCTGGCGGGGTCGATCACATAGTGGCGGCTTTGAATGCCGTTGCTGCGCAGCACCAGTTTGCGCGCCCGCGAGGGGCGTGCACCGACCAGGCCCAGGCGCGCTTCCATGCTGTCGTTGTCGACCGCGTCATGGGGCAGAAAGGCGCTGATGCGGTTGATGTATACGGGTTGAACCACGGTACTTCCTTTTTCGGTGCTGCCTCGAGTCACTGCAGAGCGCGCAGCGCAACGCCGGCGCGCTCATCACTCACCGGACGGACCGGCAAAGTAGGCTTTCTGCCGCTGGATACGGGCTTTGAACAGCGGTGCCAGCAGCTTCTTCAGAACGGCGCCGAGCGGCACCACGGTAATGATCAGGCACAGCAGAAACGCCACATACACCACCAGCCCCAGGCCGCGGCGCAGGCTTTGCTGCGGGCCGATAAACGCCAGCAGACGGCTCCACATCTGGAAACTGCGATTACCGACGGTTTCGCTGCCGATCAGTTTTTCGTCCACGCGTACCGCGCCCAGGCCTTGCAGCATGGGTTCGCGCAACGGGGTGTTGTCGGCGCAGAGGCGCTGGGCAATGGCTTCGCCAAAACGGCTGGAGGCGGCAATCTCAGCTTCGTCGATACCGGCGCGCGGCACCCAGCTGTAGGGCTTCTGCCGGCCGGTGAACATCCACAACGGGGTGGAAAGAAAACTGGCGGCGGTGCCGCAGGCGTCGGTGAGAGCCACGTTGTCGAGCAGACGTGCGCCCAGCTGGCTCAGGCGGGTTTTGAGTTTTTCCTGGGCCATCAGCCACATATTGCGGCAGCCGATCACCGTCACCACCGGCGTATCGCGCAACAGACGCGCGGCTTCTGGCGAGGCGAGAAAGCTGGTGATCGGCAACGAAGGCGTGAGGAACCACACCTGGTAGGCCAGAATGATCAGGTCGTAACGTTTGTCAGGATCGACCGCCAAGGGTTTCAGCGGCTGCGGGCGCATCAGCACGGTCTCCGGGAATATCCGGAAAAAGCTGAGAAAGGGCCAGGGAAAGGGGTAAGGTTGCGCAGGTTCGACGCGGAGGAAATCCACCTGGATATCATCGCGCTGCAGTAGCGGGCCGCACACGGCATTGACCAGCCGGCTCAACTGCCCTGTCTGTGAATAGTGAACCACCAACACCTGACGCATAACGCGCGCAATCCTTGCAACAAAGTGCCGGAATTATGCCACACAGAATTCATACGTCCGTAACCATGCTGGGCAGATCTGCCGGCTTGTTGCTGTTACTCGTCGGGGCGCAGGCCGTGGCGGGCGACATTGTGGTCAAGATTGATGGCGTTCAGGCCGAGGGCGAAGTGGCCCTGGCGCTGGTGTTTGCCGATCAACAAGCGTGGCCTGCCACGGTGCTGCGCCAAGTGCACAGCCGCGAGCCCACGGTGCGTCTGCGCAACTTGCCGCCGGGGCGTTATGCGTTGCAGCTGTATCAGGACAGCAATGGCAATGGCCAGCTGGATGTAAGCCCGCGCGGGGTGCCGTTGGAGCCGGTGGGGTTTTCCAACAACCCCGCCCTGCTCACGGGGAAGCCGGCACCGTTGAAGTGCGGGTTTGAGCATGGGGCGGGCGATACCGAGGTGCAGATCACGCTGCAATCGCCCAAGGCCAAACGCTAGCCGGATAACTCTTCGTAGGAGCGGCTTCAGCCGCGATGCTTTTGCTTCAAGAGCATCGCGACTGAAGCCGCTCCTACGGATTGCCTACAACAAGACGCGTTATTTCTTGATCAACCCATCCGGCGTCCGCCAGATCAGCTTGCCGGTTTCATAGCCTTGGCCTTTGGCGACATCCAGCAGTTTCTCGCGCATGGCGGGTTTCAGCTCCGGAGTGCGCGACAGCAGCCACAGGTACTCGTGGTTCGGGCTGCCGACCAGGGCGGCGGTGTAGTCGTCATCCAGGTACAGCACCCAGTATTCACCCTTCGTCACCCCAGGCAGCACGTCGCTGACCCAGTTATCGAAGGTCACCCAGAGCTTGTCGGTCTTGCCCTTCTCTTGCGGCACCGCCTCGCCTTTGGCTTCCTGCCATTTGCCCTCAAGGGTGCGGCAACGGTTGAGCACACCGACCTTGCCATCGGCCTGCAAGGTGTAATGGGCCTCGGACTGCGCGCAGTCGCGCTGGAAGAACATCGGCAGACGCGCCGCCTCGTACCAGGAGCCTTGGTAACGTTCGAGGTCGACCTTGTCCACAGTTTTCGGTGGCACCGGGCCGGTGCCGGAGTTGCTGCAGCCGACCAGTAAGGCGGCCGCGCATAGCGACAGAAGCAAACGCATAAAACGTCTCCCTTATTTCAAGCCATGGCCCGCGAACACCACCACTTTGTCGCCGGCGTATTGAATGCTGATGTAACGCTCTTTATCGCCCCAGGTGCAGCTCGACAGGCCGAGGGCACCGGAGCAGTCGCTGGGCGTACCGAGCAGGTTTTCCACTTCGGCCTTGTTCATGCCGACCTGGATTTTCGAGTAGTTGTCCTGATTGACCTTGCTGCAGGCGGTGATCAACACGCAAACCGACAGCAAAAGGAAGCGACGCAGGGTCATGAATAAGCTCCAGGGAATGGTGAGAACAGCGTGGCGCAGGCGGCCAGCAACTGCCTGCTTGGACGTCAGAAGCCGGAACCGGGTTCCTTTAGGTAGGAAATTTCCTCGACCGTACTGCCGCGGCCAAGTGCCTGATTGCGATGGGGAAAACGCCCGAAGCGAGCAATTACCCGTTGGTGGCGTTCAGCGTAGTCGAGGTAATCGAGGAAGTACGGGCGATCTTCGTCGCTGATCTGCTCAAGCAAGCTGCCAAACAGTTCGATGGCCAGATTCTGGCTGTCGAGGTTCTCGGCATGCTCCAGCACCAGGTACACAAAAACTTGTTCGAGGGGTGCCAGGGCCTGCTCCCAGCCGGCGGCAAGGCCACGGGCGACCAGCTGTTGGGCGCGTATGTCGCCGGAATAGGCGAAGGGGCTGTCGCGGTAAATCATGCGGGGCAGCTGGTCGAGCAAGAGGATCAGCGCCAGCCAACCCTCTGCGGTTTCACTCCAGGCTTCCAGTTCGCCCGCCAACGCCTGCCGCACCAAAGGTGCGAAGTGTTCACGGGCGTAGTCGTCCTGGCTGTCACGCTTGCCGAACCACAGGGTGTTCTGCGTGCTTGCCACCTCGACCGCCGTCTCGCCTGGACCAAACCACCAGTCCAGCAACGGCTGCCAAGGGGCGCTCATGGCTTAGCCCTGGTGGTAGGCAGTAACGCGCTCGACTTCTTCCTTCGAGCCCAGGTAAACCGCCACACGCTGGTGCAGGGAGGTCGGCTGGATATCGAGAATGCGCTGCAGACCGTTGGTGGAAACACCACCGGCCTGCTCGACGATAAAGGACATCGGGTTGGCTTCGTACATCAGGCGCAGCTTGCCCGGCTTGCTCGGCTCGCGGGAATCACGCGGGTACATAAACAGGCCACCACGGGTAAGGATGCGGTGTACGTCGGCAACCATGGCTGCGACCCAACGCATGTTGTAGTTCTTGCCCAGCGGACCCTCTTCACCGGCCAACAGCTCTTCCACGTAACGGCTGACTGGCGGCTCCCAGTGGCGCGAGTTGGACATGTTGATGGCGAATTCGGCGGTGCTTTCCGGGATGCGGATATCGTCGTGGGTGAGCACAAAGCTGCCCAGTTCGCGGTCCAGGGTGAAACCTTTGACGCCATTACCCAAGGTCAGCACCAGCATGGTCTGCGGGCCGTAGATGGCGTAGCCAGCACACACTTGTTTGGTGCCCGGTTGCAGGAAGGCTTGCTCGTCCAGCGAATCGTTCTGGCTCAGGTATTCGTCCGGGCAACGCAGTACCGAGAAGATGGTGCCGACGGAGACGTTGACGTCGATGTTGGAGGAACCATCCAGCGGGTCGAATACCAGCAGGTAGGCACCTTTCGGGTATTTGCCAGGAATCTGGTAGGCGTTGTCCATTTCTTCGGACGCCATACCGGCCAGGTGGCCGCCCCATTCGTTGGCTTCGAGGAGAATCTCGTTGGAGATCACGTCGAGCTTCTTCTGTACTTCACCCTGCACGTTTTCGGTGCCCATGCTGCCCAGTACGCCACCGAGGGCGCCCTTGGATACCGCATGGCTGATCTCTTTGCAGGCACGCGCGACCACTTCAATCAGGAAGCGCAGATCGGCGGGGGTATTGTTGCTTCGGGTCTGCTCGATCAAGTAGCGGCTGAGGGTAACGCGGGACATGGAGTGCTCCAGAGGGTTTGAAATCCCGCGCAGTTTAGCGCGAGTCTGCCTGCAATTCCTCCTGTCAGACCCGGGGGCCGTCAGGAGAGTTCAGTACACGCCTAGGACAAGTCCTCGGACGACGCAGTATCCATGCCACAAACTCGGTTACGACCGCTACGTTTCGCCTGGTAGAGCGCCGCATCAGCCACTTCCAGTAGCTCATCCAGAAACTCGCCCTGCGCCGGCCAGCAGGCCATGCCGGCAGACAGCGTGACAGTTTGCGGGCCATTGCGAGTGAGCACCGGATTCTCCGCCAGCTGCCGGCAGATGGCTTCCAGGCGCTGACGCGCTTCTTCGGGCGAGAGACCGGGCAGAATCAACAGAAACTCTTCACCACCGATGCGGAACACCGCGTCGGTGCTGCGCAGTGCATCGCTGAGCAACTGCGCCACCAGCACCAGCACGTCATCACCGACCAGATGGCCATGGGCATCATTGAGCGCCTTGAAATGGTCGAGATCGATCAAGGCCAGCGCCAGAGGCTTTTTCTCGCGCTGGGCGCGGGCCAGCTCGCGGTCGAAGAATTCGTCGAGATAGCGGCGGTTATACAGGCCGGTGAGCGGGTCGCGCAGTGCCTGTTCCTGTAAACGCTCATGCAGACTGGAAATGGTCCGCAACCGGTCCTCGCTCACCGCCAGGGCCTCGGCCAACTTGCGCTCACTCAAATGGCGCTGAGTGACGTCGCGCAAATAGAGCATCTGCCCCAGCAGTGAAGAGCCGCTGCGAGTGGCACGCTCAATGGCACGGCAGCTGACCTCAAAATGACGGCTGGGGTTTTCCAGGGTGAGCAGGCGGTCACCCGCGCCGCCATCCGGCTGCTGCAACAAGGCCTGCAGCGCGGTGCCGTACCCCGGCCACTCATCCAGCTGCACACCTTGCAGATTGTCACGGACCCCGGCCAGGCGACAGGCCGCGGGGTTGGCTTCGAGCACACGGTGCTGGGTATCGATCACCAGCACCGGATCAACCAACTCCTGCAGCAACAGATGACGCGCCACCGGCAGCAGATCGAACAGGCGCACGCCCACGATCAGCCAGGAGAACGCCAGCAAGGTAAAGGCAAAACAGAAGGGCGTGGGATCGAAACCAAACAGCTGCACATCCCACACCACATAGGAAACGTTAGCGCCCCAGGGCAGCAGGGTGACCCACACAAACGCCAGATAATGCCGACGGTGCACGCCACGGCTGACCACCGCCGCCTTGACCACCACCGCCAGACAAAACAGCACAAACGCGTATTCGTAGATCGCTGCGGCATAGAACAGCGGGCCATGGTGGTAAATCACCGGCGCGCCGGGCAGATCAGAAGCCGCTGCCGTATCCGGGGTATAGAACAGACCGTGCCAGGGGCTGCTCAGCGCCAGCAGCCAGACCAGCACCGGCACTGCCGCGAACATCGCCACTCGGCTCAACGGCAGCGGCGTGCGCTCACTGTTGACGTACTGCCAAAGAAACACCGCCCAGAACGTCGGTAAACCAACGATGCCGGGCCAGGCCATCGCGGCCCAGAATATCTTGCAACTGCTGCCCTGCGCCGCCATCTCCAGGCTGGCCGCCGCCAGCCACCAGAAACTGGCCATATGCAGCAAAAAGAAACTGTCACGACCAGGGAAACCGCGCTGACGAGTAACCCAATGGGCAAGCATAAGCACGCCAATGCATACCAACAGGGTAAACACCATCGGCATGCTCAACGCCCAACCTGAATTACTGCAAAGGCTCATGACGCTACACCTACCGCGCAATGACCTACCACCCGGAACTCGGAAGCCATTTGCGGAATTTCCAGGAGAGTTGTGCGCTGGTTCAGCCAGAAAGGCCCTGTGCCAGCATCGACGCGCGTGCGCAACGATACGCCATCAGAGCAGAAAAACTAAAGATCTTCCGCGTAACGGCGGGGCAACAGGGTGCTGCTGATTTTGCCGTTTCCAGGAATCGAGGCTGAAGCCTCTCCTACAGGGATCGCACAACCTGTGGGAGGCTTCGGCCTTGAGCTTTTGACGTGCAGGGCGCTACGGCTTTTGCGCGCGCAGCAGACTCAACGCCATTCCCACCAGCAATCCCACCCCCACCAGCAACACGGCCCACAGACCATAGCGCTGCCAGTCGATGCTGGCCGCCGGTGCCGCTGCCTGAGCGGTTGGCGGCATCGCCACCAACGCCCCGGCCTTGGCCACTCCCAGTTTGGCCAGACGCTTATCGTCATAGCCCGGAATCAAGGTGGTCAGCGGCAAGCTGTTGGCCTTGCCGTTGGCATTGCCCAGCGCCAGCACATAGGGCGGCGTGCCGCGGGCGAGGAACACCAGTTGCGTGGCGCGCAGGCCTACGCGTACGGTCGGCGCGTTTTTGCCCAGCCCGCCGCCGCGCGGATCGACCTGCAAACGCAGATGCTGCACCCACTGCCCCGGCAACTGCAGCTCATCGTGAACCACATCCTTGCCATTCTCCGGCAAGCGGTACAGCAGCCCACGCGCCAGCGGCTGCCAGCTGTCCTTGCTGTCCCGCCGAGTGCTGACACTGACCGGCGCAAGGGTATTGGCCTGCGCCAACTCCACCCGCAACAATTCCAACGGCAATGGCACCGGCAGATCAAGGCTGTACTCGCCCTCCTTTACCAGCGTGGTCGGCAAACCCTCCGACCAGGACAGTGGCGCCGGCACACTGCTCCGCGAGGTACTGAACAAGTCCGCGCTGATCAGCACTGGTGCCTTTTGCGGTGCCAGCCAAAGCAGCCGCAGATACCGCGTCCGCTGGCCGGGCAAGGTGGTGTCGCGCTGTTCGAGGCGCTCATCGGCAAAGGCCAGACGGGCAATCTGGCCGTCATCCCAGCGTGTCCAGTTCTGCAGATCGTCACTGGCCTCGATGGAAAAGCGCTGGAAACCGTCCTGTTCCGACGTCCAATCCAGACTCAGCTTGTTTAGCGGCGCATCGATGGCGCTGGCATCCAGCAGCCAACCGCGCAGCACTTGCTGCTTGGCGGTGGCGGTCACGACTTCCGGGCCGACTTCGACGATGGTGCCGCTGGTGCTGCGCTCAACCCGCACGCTCGGTGCCCCGGCCGGTGCGTCGACGGCGCTGTACAGCGGAAACCATTTCACCGCCGTGGCCGTGCTGGTTTCATTTTGCTCGGCGCTGCCCAATGTCAGCGCATAGGCCTGGGCCTCGCCTTCGGCATTGAATACGCGCAAATCGCGCAGGTCACCAAAATGCGCGGCCAGGCGCAGGGCCATGGGCACCTCGAGACGGTACCAAGGGCCCTCTCCACTCAGGGTGAGAGGCACTTGGGTGCGGTAGTCCGCACGCTGCTCTGCCAGTGCGCTGGCAGTTGCCAAAGTGACGGCTGCCGCCACCGCTACGCGGCGCAATGCCGCCAGAGAAAACACCGCACTCATGAACTGGCCTGCTCTTTTTCTGCTTCAGATTCCGTCTGCCGAGGCGGCAGCGGCGCGAAATAACCGACGATCAACAACAGCACGCCGACGCCGATAAACGACACGATACGCTCCAGACCGCCACGATTGCCCAGCTCGACAAAGAACAGCTTGGCCACTACCACGGCGATCAGCGCGGCACCCACCAGCCAGATCTCGCGACGGCTGCGCAGGTGGCCGAAAATCATCAGCGCCAGGGCAATCAGGGTCCAGACAATCGACAACCCGGCCTGCACCAACATCGACTCCAGCAACAGGTCCAGCTGATACGGCACCCCACCCCAATGGTGGGCAGCGCGAAATACCAGCGCGGTAAACAAGGCAAACAAGGAAACGCCCGCCACCGCTTGCGGCAACCAGGCGCGTTGCTCGCCATCAGGGAGATACGGCAAGGCGCTGTGCAGCCAACGGCACACGCCGAACAAGGCAAACAACATGCCCAGCTCCAGCGGATTGATCAGCGGCACATAGGGCAGCGGCTCGGCATTGCCATCGCTGGCGATATTGGCCAGCCAGAACCAGCCGAGCATCAGCACCGCCAGCGGCAGCGCCGCATACAGGCGGTACTCACGGGCATAGGCGCGCACCGGCCACGGCCAGTTGCGTGGCGAGGCCATGGCCAACAGATACACGCTTGGCAGCACCGCCCAACCCAGCCAACGCCAGGCGTTGTAGTGCTCCGAGAGCACATACAGCAGATAGCGCAGCTCCAGCGCCAGCACGCCAAGCATCAGCCAGCAGCCCAGTACATGGGCCGCACTCAGGGCATTGGCCGGCAGCAGATTGGCCAAGCGGCGCAGGGCCCACAGGTGCACGACGAACAGCAGCGCCCATCCCAGCCAACCAAAGTGTGCGGCCGGGTGATAGGCCTGCTGCCAGGCGTACAGCAAGGCAACGCCCGCCGCCGGCACCAGCAGCGGACAGAGCAATGCCAGCGCCTGCCAGTTTTCCCGGGCCGCCAGCCAGGCCCACAGGGCCACACTGGCAGCCGCGACGATCAGCAACAACGGCACCTGCAGCAGCGGGTCGGCAAAGCGCAGCACTTCGCTGACCGCCGCCAACACCCACCAGCCGGCACCCCACACCAGCAGCAATTGCGACAAGCGCTCCAGGCTCAGAGAACCCATGGCATCGGCGTCATTGCGCGCCGCGCGGATCAAACGCCAGGCACCGACCATGGCCGCCAGGGCCAGGGTCGCCGGCGTCCAGAAACCGGCATGGGCCAATGGCCGCAGCCCTTCACTGCTGAGCGGACCGAGCAACAGCGGGCTGGCGGCAAGAAAAGCGATGCCGCCCAGAGCTTGCAGCAACAGACCGAAAACAAAACTGGCGCGCTGCTGCAGGTGCAGGCTCAGCCAGACGATCAGCAAACCGCTGCCCGCCCACACCGCACTGGCAGTTTGCCACGGCAGCACAAACAGCACCGCCAGGTTGATAAACACCAAGCCCACCAGCAGCACCAGCGACAGCCCGCGCATCAGCCGCGCATCGCTACGCACCTGAGTATCACGCGCCGCCACCAGCATGCCGCCGATCAACGCCAGGCCGATCAGGGAGGCCACTACCAGGCCACGCCAGCCGGCACTGAATACGCCGCTCTCATCGCCCGTGGCACCGTGCAGTTGCAGCAGGAACAAGGCCCCGCCAAGCAGCTGCACAGCAAAGGCGGTAAACAGGAAGCTGCGCGAATGTATCCGCAGGCCGGCAAACAGAGTCGCCAGCCCCGCCAGCGCCCAGCAGATGGCGGTAGCTTCGGCTTGCAGATGGAGCGGTGCCAACAGGTACAGAAAGCTCAACCCCAGTACAGCCAGCACCGGCAGCCCATGACGCTCCCAGGCCTTGGCCTGCTCAGGGCCGGCCTTGCGCAGTTGGTAATGACTGAACAGCAGCGCCACACCGAGCATCAGTGCGCCCAGCCAGGCACCATCGAGCAGGCTTTGCTCACCAGAGCGCAGATCACCGAGGAAGGCCAGCGCCGCGCCAAATTGCAGGAGCAAGGCAAAGGCACGCGCCAGGGGGCGCTGTTGACGCAGGCCGAGCCAGAAGATACCGGCACCTTCCACGGCCCAGGCGGCGGAGGTCCAGCGCGCATCCAGGCCCAGGGGAATGGCCAGGGAACCGAAGATCACCCCCAGGGCCATGCAGGTTTCCACCAGCAGCAAGGCCCGTCCTGCTCCACGCCCCACCAGCAGGCGGGCAATCAGCATATACAGCAGGCCCATGGCCAAGGCGCTGAACGCGGCGGCGAATTGAATGTGCTGCACCAGCGCGAACTGCAAACCAAAACCCACCAGCGGCGGGCCAAACAGCAGGGTGCCATCGACATAGTCGCCTTGCTGACGCGACCAGCGCAGCAGCGCTTCACGGCTGTCGTCGTCCGGCGCATCGGCGCGTTCGCGCAACTTGCGCCGGGCAAACAACAGACCGATGACCACGTACATCAGGAAGAACAGCACCAGGAAGGGTTCGGTGCTCCACAACAGCTCCGGCGTATAAGAGCGTGCGCCCCAGGCAAAGCCGATCCCGAAGGTGCCGACAAAGCCGATCAGGTTCAGCGGGCGCCACGCCTTGAACCAGGCGATGGCCAGAATGCCGCTGTTAAGCAGGATGAAATAGGAGAACAGTGCGACATGGTTGCCGCTGCCGGTGGAGGTCAGAATCGGCGCGGCAAAACCGCCGAGCGCGGCGACGGCGGCCAGGGCCATGGCGTTCTGGGTGACCGCGAGAATGGCCGAGCAGACCGTGACGACCACCAGCAGACTCAGGGCCATGCTCGGATCGAGCAGCGGATGCAGGCGGAAGGCGGCGAAGGTGGTCATGTACAGCACGGCAATCCCGGTGCCTTGCAGCATCAAGGCGTAGCTCGGATTGCGCCGGCGCAGCCACCAGCCCAGCGCCAGCAAGGCCACGGCGCTGGCCGCGACTCCGGCATAACGCACCTGGATCGGCACCACCATGCCTTCGGTGGCGTAGCGCAACAGGAAGGCCAGACCGAGAAACAGCAGCACCACGCCAATGCGCAGCACGGTGTTGCCGCCGAACAGCCAGCTCTTCGCCGCGCTGAAGCCGCGCTCGAACAGGTTGGGTTCGCGGGGTGTCGGTGGTGCCGGCGGCTGACGGGGTGGCGGCGCGGCTACGGGCTCGCGGGTCCAGTCGTCGACCACCTGCAGCGGCGCATTGGCCACTGGCGTTGGCGGTGTACTGAGCAATTCGGGAGGCAGCTCGAACACCAGGCCGGGGTCGTCGGAAGAGACGGCAATGATCTCGGGGTCCAGCTCCAGGGTGAAGTCCAGCTCATCGGCAGCGCTGCTGGCGGTGGGCGCTGCGGCGGCCATGGCGGGCGCAACGCTCGGCTCAGCAGGCGGCACGACGCCTTTGGCCAGCCGTTCCTCCACCTGGGTAAGCCTGGCAGTGACCGCCAAGGTACCGCGCTCGAAGCGCTCGGCAAAGCCGCTGAGCTTGTTTTGCAGCTCCTCGTTGCGCTGCTGCAGGCTACGCAGTTGCAGCCATTGGCCGACGGCAAAACCCAGCAGTGCGCCCAGCAAACCTTCGGTGATCGACTCATCCAGCGAAACGCCGATAAGCAGACCGACCAGCATGAAAATCCATTGCATGCAGTGCTTCCTAGTCATGAGGTGCCAGGCCAATGACTTTCCCCGCTGCGGCGACGTCACATCGACCGCTCGGGCATCCCTGTCCAGCGCGCGCAGGCCGTGGCCTGCAATGGTGCCGAGTATATCTGCCCGGGCGACAGACGCCGCCACTACCAGCGCACGCTTTGCGACGATTCGGCGGATGGTTGTTCACAATTTCACCAATATCGCTATGATGCCGCCCCCCACACCGCGTAGCGCTTGCCTAGAGCCCTGCCAGACTGTGGCGAGCCAGCGTTTTTACAGGTGTGCAAGTCATGACAAAGCTATTGGTAGTGGGTGCCGAACTCGATCGCACCGACACCTGGATCAAATACGAACGCAGCATGTGCAGCAGCTGCGTTTCCAGCTGCTGCACCATGCCAGTGGAAGTGAAATTCGCCGACCTGCTGCGCATTGGCCTGGTACAGGAATTCGAACGCAGCGAGCCGCCCAAGCAGATCGCCAAGCGCCTGATGAAAGACGGCGTGGTCGAGCGTTTCAATCAGAAGTACGGCATCTACACGCTGACCCGCATGGGCAACAACGACTGCCTGTACCTGGACCGCAAGACCCGCCTGTGCACCATCTACGAACAGCGCCCCGACACCTGCCGCAATCACCCGAAGATCGGGCCTCGGCCGGGGTATTGCGCGTATAAGCCAAAGGCCGCCGCCAAGGTGTAAGCGCCTCTCCATCCCGTAGGAGCGGCTTTAGTCGCGATTTGCAGCGTGATGACGGACAGTGCTAGCGCGGCTAAAGCCACTCCTACAACAATCAAAAGCTTTTAGGCGGCATAAAAAAACGCCCCCGGTCTCGCGACCGGGGGCGTTTTTATTTAGCCGAAGCTAAGTCTTACTTGGCCGCTTTCTTGGCAGCGCGGGTGCGCTCGCCTTCGTCCAGGATTTTCTTACGCAGGCGAATGGACTTTGGAGTCACTTCGCACAGCTCGTCGTCCTGAATGAATTCCAGCGCCTGTTCCAGGGTGAAACGAACCGGCGGAACCAGGGCGATGGTTTCGTCCTTGCCCGAAGCACGCATGTTGTCGAGCTTCTTGCCTTTGGTTGGGTTTACACCCAGGTCGTTGTCACGGCTGTTCAGACCAACGATCTGACCGTTGTAGATGTCCTGACCGTGCTCGACGAACAGCTTGCCGCGCGCCTGCAGGGTTTCCAGGGAGTAGGTCAGAGCCTTGCCGGTTTCCACCGAAACCAGTACGCCGTTCTGACGGCCAGACATGTGGCCCGACTTCATCACGTCGTAACGGTCGAAGATCGAGGTCAGGATGCCAGCACCGTTGGTGAGGGTCAGGAACTGGTTACGGAAACCGATCAGACCACGGGCTGGAATGTTGTATTCCAAACGTACACGGCCCTTGCCATCCGGGGACATGTTGGTCAGGTCGCCTTTACGCAGACCCATCTCTTCCATGACCTTGCCCTGCGATTCTTCCGGGATGTCGATGGTGACGTTTTCGAACGGCTCGTTCTTCACGCCATCAACTACACGGATGATTACTTCAGGACGACCTACACCCATTTCGAAGCCTTCGCGACGCATGGTTTCGATCAGTACGGACAGGTGCAGCTCACCACGGCCGGATACTTTGAAACGGTCAGCCGAGTCGCCTTCTTCAACGCGCAGTGCCACGTTGTACAGCAGCTCTTTGTCCAGACGCTCTTTGATGTTGCGGCTGGTGACGAACTTGCCTTCCTTACCGCAGAACGGCGAGTCGTTAACCTGGAAGGTCATCGATACGGTCGGTTCGTCAACAGTCAGCGGCTTCATGGCTTCGACGTTGTTGATGTCGCACAGGGTGTCGGAGATGAACAGCTGGTCCATACCGCTGATGCAAACGATGTCGCCGGCAGCAGCTTCTTCCACGTCTACGCGGTGCAGACCGTGGTGACCCATCAGCTTCAGGATACGGCCAGTGCGGCGCTTGCCGTCGGCGTCGATGGCGACAACCGGGGTGTTCGGCTTGACGCGACCACGGGCGATACGGCCAACGCCGATAATGCCGAGGAAGCTGTTGTAGTCCAGTGCCGAGATTTGCATCTGGAACGGACCGTCACGGTCAACGGCCGGAGCCGGAACGTTGTCGACGATCGACTGGTACAGCGGGGTCATGTCTTCAGCCATGTCGGTGTGGTCGAGACCAGCAATACCGTTCAGGGCGGAGGCGTAGACGACTTTGAAGTCCAGCTGTTCTTCGGTGGCACCGAGGTTGTCGAACAGATCGAAGATCTGGTCCAGAACCCAGTCCGGACGTGCGCCTGGACGGTCAACCTTGTTGATCACCACGATTGGGCGCAGGCCGGCTTCGAAGGCTTTCTTGGTTACGAAGCGGGTTTGCGGCATCGGGCCGTCTTGGGCGTCGACCAGCAGCAGAACCGAATCCACCATCGACATTACGCGCTCAACTTCGCCGCCGAAGTCGGCGTGGCCGGGGGTGTCGACGATGTTGATGTGGTAGCCGTTCCAGTTGATCGCGGTGTTCTTCGCGAGAATGGTAATGCCGCGCTCTTTTTCCTGGTCGTTGGAGTCCATCACGCGCTCGTCGTTGAGCTCGTTGCGCTCCAGGGTGCCGGATTGGCGCAGGAGTTTATCAACCAGGGTGGTCTTACCATGGTCAACGTGGGCGATGATGGCGATGTTGCGTAGATTTTCGATCACTTTTGCATCTCGATCAGAGGATTCGGTTCGCCGCTAAGTCTAGGCGGCCAGTATGAAGAATGAGTGGCTCAACTGCCCCGTCGGTCGGGGGGGCGGTGGCGGATACTGCCGCCATTCAGACCCGGCGTTTTATGCCGGACGATAAACGCGCACATTGGCATGCCCCTCGCTGAGCAAGTGGTGGGCATGCAGGCGGCTCATCACGCCTTTGTCGCAATACAACAGGTACTGACGGGTGGGGTCCAGTTCCTTGTAGCGACTGTTGAGCGCGAAGAACGGCAAGGCTCTTACTTCGATGCCGTCCAACTCCAGCGGCAGGTCTTCCTGGGCATCCGGATGACGGATGTCCAGCACGATCTGCCCAGGCAAGGCTTCACTCAATTCCTCAACCTGGATGTCTTGGCTTAACTCGTCGATCACCCGGTCGATCGTCACGGAACGGGCGCGCTCAAGGGCACGCTCGAACACGCTCATGTCGATCTGGGCTTCTTCATAGACGACGCGGTCAGGCTTGGCGCGGGTGGTCGGGTTTACCGAAATCACACCGCAATATTCGGGCATGTGCTTGGCAAATTCGGCGGTACCGATGTGCTCAGCCATGTTGATGATGTCTTGCTTGTGGCTGGCGATCAGCGGGCGCATCACCAGCTTGTCGGTGGCGCGGTCGATGACCGACAGGTTCGGCAGCGTCTGGCTGGACACCTGGGAAATCGCTTCACCGGTGACCAGCGCATCGATATCCAGGCCATCGGCCACACGGGTGGCGGCACGTAGCATCATGCGTTTGAGCACGACGCCCATGTGCGCGTTGTCGACCTTGCCGAGAATTTCGCCGAGCACTTCTTCAAACGGCACGCTGACGAACAGCACGCGGTGCGAGCTGCCGTATTGGCTCCATAGATAGTGGGCAACTTCCATCACCCCCAGTTCATGGGCTCGGCCACCGAGATTGAAGAAGCAGAAGTGGCTGATCAACCCGCGGCGGATCATCTGGTACGCCGCCACGGTGGAGTCGAAACCACCGGACATCAGCACCAGCGTCTGCTCGATGGCACCCAGCGGGTAGCCGCCCAGGCCTTCGTGCTGGCTGTGGATGACATATAGAAGCTGATTGCGGATTTCCATGCGCACCAGCAGCTCGGGCTCTTTCAGCGAGATGCCGGCCGCGCCGCACTGGCGACGCAATTGGCTGCCGACGTAGCGCTCGACATCCATGGAACTGAAGCTATGTTTGCCGGCACGCTTGCAGCGCACGGCGAAAATCTTGCCGGCCAGCTGCTCGCCGAAATGGGCTTTACACTTCTCGACCATATCGTCGAAATCGGCCAGCGGGTACTCATTCACTTCGAGGAACTGGCCGATGCCCGGGATGCGGGTCAGGCGCTCTTTGATCTCGACCAGAACCTTGGGCGCGCTGAGCTGGGTCTCGACGTCGATGTTGTCCCACACGCCGTCCACCACGAGATCCGGATCCAGGTCACGCATCACCGCGCGAATGTTCTTCGCAAGCTGGCGGATGAAGCGCGTACGCACCGGCCGGCTTTTAATGGTGATCTCGGGGAAGACTTTAACGATAAGTTTCATGAAAACAGCGCGCGTGAGCCCGGCCGAAATAAAGGGGCGCGGATTATAGCGGAAATTGCTCAGCTTTTAACCAGGCAATCCTTACAAAGATGCGCCGCGCACCAAAATGCATCGCTCCGCTTTGCGACAGATTCATTTTGGTGCATTGCACGCTTTGATTTTACGGTACAGCCCCCGCAGCGCCTGACTTTCGTGCAACAAACCCACTTCGGGGCACTGGCATGCAATTTGCTCCCTTGTGAGGCAGGTTGCCCTGGCGGACTATGCCGCCCGGCTTCACCGTTTTATTTGGGGCTAAAAAACCACAACGCCCCACCATCTGGAGGACACCATGTCGAAGGCGCTTCAACTAATCAAAGAACACGACGTGAAGTGGGTTGACCTGCGCTTCACCGATACCAAAGGCAAGCAGCACCACGTGACCATGCCGGCCCGTGACGCCCTTGACGACGAATTCTTCGAAGTCGGCAAAATGTTCGACGGCTCCTCGATCCATGGCTGGAAAGGCATCGAAGCCTCCGACATGATCCTGCTGCCAGTAGACAGCACCGCTGTGCTCGACCCGTTCACCGAAGAGCCTACCCTGATCCTGGTTTGCAACATCATCGAACCATCGACCATGCAAGGCTACGACCGCGACCCGCGCTCGATCGCTTCGCGCGCCGAGGAATACCTGAAGACCACCGGTATCGGTGACACCGTATTCGTCGGTCCGGAACCAGAATTCTTCATCTTCGACGAAGTGAAATTCAAATCCGACATCTCCGGCTCCATGTTCAAGATCTACTCCGAACAAGGTTCCTGGATGTCCGACGCTGACATCGAAACTGGCAACAAAGGCCACCGTCCAGGCGTTAAAGGTGGTTACTTCCCAGTTCCGCCATGCGACCACGACCACGAAATCCGTACTGCCATGTGTAATGCCATGGAAGAAATGGGCCTGATCATCGAAGTTCACCACCACGAAGTGGCGACTGCCGGTCAGAACGAAATCGGCGTGAAGTTCAACACCCTGGTTGCCAAGGCTGACGAAGTTCAGACCCTGAAGTACTGCGTACACAACGTGGCTGATGCCTACGGCAAAACCGCTACCTTCATGCCGAAGCCGCTGTACGGCGACAACGGTTCGGGTATGCACGTTCACCTGTCGATCGGCAAAGACGGCAAGAACACCTTTGCTGGCGAAGGCTATGCCGGCCTGTCCGATACCGCCCTGTTCTTCATCGGCGGCATCATCAAGCACGGTAAGGCGCTGAACGGCTTCACCAACCCGTCGACCAACTCCTACAAGCGTCTGGTCCCAGGTTTCGAAGCTCCGGTAATGCTGGCCTACTCGGCTCGCAACCGTTCCGCTTCCATCCGTATCCCGTACGTTTCCAGCCCGAAAGCTCGCCGCATCGAAGCGCGCTTCCCGGATCCGGCTGCCAACCCGTACCTGGCTTTCGCAGCTCTGCTGATGGCCGGTCTGGACGGTATCCAGAACAAGATCCACCCTGGCGACGCAGCGGACAAGAACCTGTACGACCTGCCTCCAGAAGAAGGCAAGCTGATCCCACAAGTGTGCGGCAGCCTGAAAGAAGCTCTGGAAGAACTGGACAAGGGCCGTGCGTTCTTGACCAAAGGCGGCGTGTTCAGCGACGACTTCATCGATGCTTACATCGAGCTGAAGAGCGAAGAAGAAATCAAAGTGCGCACCTTCGTGCACCCTCTGGAATACGACCTGTACTACAGCGTTTAAGTAGAACAGCGTCTACGCCAGACACGCCTGCTGTCCTAGCGGCGTGATCGAGAAGGCCTCCTCCGGGAGGCCTTTTTTATGGTCGTTTCATACGCAACAACGCACCGTTGCCCAGCGCAACAGCGCCCGAGCTGATAGGAGTTGCAATCCCGCCCTGGCAATCATCCGTCTGCCCCCATCGCTAGCCGGATATCCACCATGCCTTTCTACAAAGTTGCCACCTCCGCCCTCGCCTGCCTGTGGCTGGCAGGTTGCGCTCACACCGATACCAGCCAAGGTATCGAGTCTGAAATCCTGTTAAAAAGCACCACGTCCTGGGACGGCACGGCCTACACCAGCTATCCGCGCGGCCAACCGGAGCTCACCGTAGTGAAGATCCGCATCCCGCCCCACAGCACCCTGAATTGGCACACCCATCCGGTGCCGAATGCCGCCTATATGCTCGCCGGAGAGCTGACCGTGGAAAGCCGTAAACCCGGCCAGAAACGGCTGCTCAAGCAAGGCGATACGCTCGCCGAAACGGTCGCCATCATTCATCGCGGCGTCACCGGCGAGCAGGCAGCCGAACTGATCGTGTTTTACGCCGGGGTACCGATGCTTCCGCTCTCGGAAAAAGCCAAATAGCGAGGCGGCGGCGTGCAGCGTCCGCAGAGGGGCTTTTATGGCGTGCAATTTTGCTCTCGTGCACAGCGATAACGGGACAAACTTGCCAGCGCCGCGTTGCAGTGCAAGGCTTAGCACACACCCCACGGGACCCTTGCCATGCGCCTGATCGTTTCCTGCCTGCTAGCTGCCCTGGCCCTGCCGGCCAGCGCCGAGATCTACAAGTACACCGATGCCAATGGCAATACTGTTTTCACCAACCAGCCACCCCAAGGCAGCAAAGCCGAATCGGTCAACCTGCCACCGGTGAACACGGTGCAATCGCCACCTCCGCCCACCATGCCAGGCAATGGCCAAGGCAATACCCCGGCGGGCCAGGTGTACAACGTCCTGGAAATCAGCAATCTGCCGGATGAAGAGGCGCTGCGCAGCAACGACGGCAATCTCACCGTCGGCGTGCATATCGAGCCAGCCCTGCGCATAGGCGACAGCCTGCAACTGCTGCTCGATGGTCAGCCCTATGGCGGCCTGACCAATAGTCTTGAATTCCCCCTGAGTAACGTCGAACGCGGCGAACACAGCGTCTCTGTGCAAGCATTCAGCGGCGATCGCTTGATCCAGCAGAGCTCAACTGTCACCTTCAGCATCCAGCGCGTCAGCACCAATAGCCCGGCGCGCAACCCACCGCCCAAACCCACCCCAAAGCCAGCCAACTAAAACATGCGATTCGTTCTGTTCTGCCTGCTGTTGCTGGGCCTGCCAGCCGTGGCCGATGTGTACACCTACATCGACAGTGAAGGTAACCGGGTCTTCACCGACCAACCTCGGGGCAATGCCAAGAAAGTGGAGATCGCACCCACCAATGGCATGAACCAGTCCACTCCACCAACCCTGCGCGCCGCCACCCCGGTTGCACCTGCTGCGGAATTGCCGGCTTATCAGCTGCTGCGCATTCTCGTCCCGGAGCCCGATGCCACCATTCGTGACGGCTCCTCCGGAGACGTGATTGTCACCCTGACCAGCGACCCAACACTGATGGCCGACCACAGCTACCGCCTGCTACTGGATGGCGTGGTCGCCGGCGCGCCCAGCCGCAGCCCGGTATTTCCGCTAAGCAATCTGGACCGCGGCACCCACCAGCTGGCAGCGGAGATCATCGACGGCCAAGGGCGCATTCTGGAACGCACCCCGAGCCAGCCGATGCATATCGTGCGAACCTCCCTGGAGAGCAAGCGCCGCGCAAACCCGTGCAAGAAAGACGACTACGGCGTACGCCCGGAATGCCCTATCGGCGACAAGCCTGAAGACGACGACGTTTCCATCCTTCCATTCTTCTAGGTCGCACAGACAAAGCACCAACATGGTGCTTTGTAGCGCACCAAATTCTATGCTCTCCCTGTTTTGGTTCGCGCTCGTGAGCTAAGGGTGCAGCGAAACGACCCAAATTCAGCATTCCGCCCCCTATCACGCGTCTTTTCGGGGCTTTGGTTTGCTTTTTGCATTTTCAGTCCCATTCTCGGGATCTCATAGATGACCATCAACGACGCACTGCACCGCTTGCTGCTGGACAACCTGACCACTGCGACTCTGCTGCTCAATGCCGAACTGCGCCTTGAGTACATGAACCCCGCAGCGGAGATGCTTCTGGCCGTCAGTGGCCAACGCAGCCACGGACAATTCATCAGTGAGTTGTTTACCGAGTCGCCCGAAGCCCTGGCCTCGTTGCGCCAGGCGGTCGAAGAAGCCCACCCGTTCAACAAGCGCGAAGCGGTGCTGGTGGCGCTGACCGGGCAGACCCTTACGGTGGACTACGCCGTCACCCCGATTCTCAACCGCGGTGCCACCCTGCTGTTGCTCGAAGTTCATCCCCGTGATCGCCTGCTGCGCATCACCAAGGAAGAAGCTCAGCTATCCAAGCAGGAAACCACCAAGATGCTGGTGCGCGGCCTGGCCCATGAAATAAAGAACCCCCTGGGTGGCATCCGTGGCGCCGCGCAGCTGCTGGCACGCGAGCTGCCTGACGAGAACCTCAAGGACTACACCAACGTCATCATCGAAGAGGCTGACCGCCTGCGTAACCTGGTCGACCGCATGCTCGGCTCCAACAAGCTGCCGTCGTTGGCAATGACCAACGTGCACGAAGTGCTGGAGCGGGTCAGCAGCCTGGTGGAAGCCGAGAGCCAGGGCGGCATCACCTTGGTGCGCGATTACGACCCCAGTATTCCGGACGTAATGATCGACCGCGAACAGATGATTCAGGCGGTGCTCAATATTGTGCGTAACGCTATGCAGGCCATTGGCGGCCAAAACGAATTCCGCCAGGGCCGCATCATGCTGCGTACCCGCACCCTGCGGCAGTTCACCATCGCCCACACCCGGCATCGCCTGGTGACCAAAGTTGAAATCATCGACAACGGCCCGGGCATCCCGGCTGAACTTCAAGAAACCATCTTTTATCCCATGGTCAGTGGTCGTCCGGACGGTACCGGACTGGGCTTGGCTATCACCCAGAACATCATCAGTCAGCATCAGGGACTGATCGAATGCGAAAGCCACCCTGGCCACACCGTGTTTTCGATCTTCCTGCCGTTGGAACAAGGAGCTACTTCGTCATGAGCCGCAGCGAAACCGTCTGGATTGTCGACGACGATCGTTCCATCCGTTGGGTACTGGAAAAAGCCCTGCAGCAAGAAGGCATGACCACCACCAGCTTCGACAGTGCCGATGGCGTGCTCAGCCGCCTCAGCCGTCAGCAGCCGGACGTGATAATTTCCGATATCCGCATGCCCGGTGCCAGTGGCCTGGATCTGCTGGCGCGCATCCGCGAGCTGTACCCGCGACTGCCGGTGATCATCATGACCGCCCATTCCGACCTGGAAAGCGCGGTGGCTTCCTACCAGGGCGGTGCCTTTGAATACTTGCCCAAGCCGTTCGACGTGGACGAGGCTGTTTCGCTGGTAAAACGTGCCTTCCAGCACGCCCAGGAACAGCAAGGTCTGCACGTTCCGGTTGAGCAGACCCGCACCCCGGAAATCATCGGCGAAGCGCCGGCGATGCAGGAAGTGTTTCGCGCCATCGGCCGCCTGAGCCACTCGAACATCACCGTGCTGATTAATGGCGAGTCCGGCACAGGTAAAGAGCTGGTAGCTCACGCCCTACACCGGCATAGCCCGCGCGCGGCGTCGCCGTTTATTGCGTTGAACATGGCAGCGATTCCTAAGGACTTGATGGAATCCGAGCTGTTCGGCCATGAAAAAGGCGCGTTCACCGGCGCCGCCAACCAGCGTCGCGGCCGTTTCGAACAAGCCGATGGCGGCACCCTGTTCCTCGATGAAATCGGCGATATGCCCGCAGACACCCAGACCCGCCTGCTGCGCGTCCTGGCCGATGGTGAGTTCTACCGTGTGGGTGGCCACACCCCGGTGAAGGTCGATGTGCGCATCATCGCCGCCACCCACCAGAACCTGGAGAACCTGGTGCAGGCCGGCAAGTTCCGTGAGGACCTGTTCCACCGCCTGAACGTGATCCGTATTCATATCCCACGCATGTCCGATCGCCGGGAAGATATCCCGACCCTGGCCCGTCACTTCCTCGCCCGAGCAGCCCAAGAGCTCGCCGTCGAACCGAAGCTGCTGAAAACCGAGACAGAGGACTACCTGAAAAACCTGCCATGGCCGGGCAACGTGCGTCAGCTGGAGAACACCTGCCGCTGGATCACGGTAATGGCGTCCGGTCGCGAAGTGCATATCGACGACCTGCCTCCCGAATTGCTCACCCAGCCCCAAGACAGTGCTCCGGCGACCAATTGGGAGCAGGCATTGCGCCAATGGGCCGATCAGGCACTCGCTCGCGGGCAGTCCAGCTTGCTCGATAGCGCCGTGCCGACCTTTGAACGGATCATGATCGAGACCGCCTTGAAGCACACCGCCGGGCGCCGTCGCGACGCCGCCGTATTACTGGGTTGGGGCCGTAACACTTTGACTCGTAAGATAAAAGAGTTGGGCATGAAGATCGACGGCGGCGATGACGACGAGGATGAAGGCTGAGTTCTCACCTCACCCGCCCACAAAAAAGCGAGCCTGGTGCTCGCTTTTTTGTGGGCTGCAATAAAACTGGCACACCACCTGCATAGTGTTAAGTGTAGAAAAGAAACACCCCCAGTTTTCGGGGACCTTGGTACAGGCAGGCCGGGGATTCCCCTTTTTTATTCCGCTGTTGTCATTTCGCAGTAAGGCTGATCGCCAGCCGCCAACGCCCACCTTCCGCTGTGCTGTGCCACTCGGCACGCAGCGGACGGGCAGCGACCACATTCAGCAACAACCCTCCCTTATCCCGCAAAAGCCGCCAGTTGACGCTCTTACCCTCTAACTGCAGTTGCCCCTGGCGCGACCTACCCTCCGCATCGAAGCGCATCACCAACGCACCATTGACGTGCTCGGCAGCCATTTTTGGCTCAGCATCGAACACCAGCTGCAGGCCATCGGTCGTTATCTGCACATCGGCCAGCGTCACCGGCTGCGGGTCACCAAGGCGACCGAGCATCATCCCCACCAAAAAGCCGAATAGCGCCAACGACGCCAGAACCCGGAGAAATAATTTCGGCCGCGGATCCGGCACTTCGAGGGTAAAATCCTCGTCGCCCTCAAGTCGGAGTCGTGCATGTTTCACGTGATTCTGTTTCAACCGGAAATCCCCCCCAATACCGGCAACATTATCAGGCTCTGCGCCAACAGCGGATGCAGTCTGCACCTGATCGAGCCGATCGGCTTCGAACTGGACGACAAACGCCTGCGCCGCGCCGGCCTGGACTACCATGAATACGCCACCCTGACGCGCCACACGGACCTCGCCAGCTGTCTGGAAAGCCTCGGACAGCCGCGGCTGTTTGCGTTCACCACCAAGGCGTCCCGACCATTCCATGAAGCCACATTTACCCACGGCGATGCGCTGCTGTTTGGTCCGGAAAGCCGAGGTTTGCCGGGCGATGTGCTGGACGCCCTGTCTGCCGAGCAACGCCTGCGCCTACCGATGCGCCCGGGCTGCCGCAGCCTGAACCTGTCCAATACGGTGGCGGTCGCCGTGTACGAAGGATGGCGCCAGCTGGGCTTTAGTCTCGAATGACGCTCTTTCCAGCATAAAAAAGACGCCCATAGGGGCGTCTTTTTTTGTTCAACCGCAGTTACTCCAGATTAAAACCTAGCGCCTTGGCGATTCCGCGCCCATACGCCGCATCGGCCTGACTGAAGTGAGCCAGCTGACGGCGTTGCACATCCTCACTGACCCCTTGCATCGCACCGGCGATATTGCTGATCAACAAGGCCTGCTGCTCAGCGCTCATCAAGCGGAACAGCGCGCCGGCCTGGCTGTAATAGTCGCTGTCAGTGCGGTGATCGTAACGATCTGCCGCCCCTTCCAGTGCCAAGGCAGGCTCGCGATATTGCGGCGCTTGTTTCGGCGCGCTCGCGTAGCTGTTTGGCTCGTAGTTAGGCGTCGCACCACCATTGCCGTCAAACCGCATGGAGCCGTCGCGCTGATAGTTTTGCACCGGCGATTTCGCCGCGTTTACCGGCAGTTGCTGGTGGTTGGTACCGATACGATAGCGATGCGCATCGGCGTAAGCGAACACACGGCCCTGCAGCATGCGGTCAGGCGACAACCCTACACCCGGCACCAGGTTGCTCGGCGCAAACGCAGCCTGTTCCACCTCGGCGAAGTAATTCTGTGGATTACGATTGAGCTCGATCTCGCCGACCTCGATCAAGGGAAACTCCTTTTGCGACCAGGTCTTGGTAACGTCGAAGGGGTTTTCGCGATGAGCCGCCGCCTGCGCCTTGGTCATTACCTGGATACAGACCTTCCACTTGGGGAAATCACCACGCTCGATGGCACCAAACAGATCGCGCTGCGCGTAATCAGGATCAGTACCCGCCAGGTGCGCAGCAAGGGTCGGCGAAAGGTTTTTGATGCCCTGCTGACTCTTGTAATGCCACTTCACCCAGTGACGCTCGCCGGCGGCATTGATCAGACTGAAGGTGTGGCTACCAAAACCGTGCATAAAGCGATAGCCGTCCGGTATGCCGCGGTCGGAAAACAGAATCGTGACCTGGTGCAGCGACTCAGGCGACAGTGACCAGAAGTCCCACATCATCTGCGGGCTTTTCAGGTTGCTTTGCGGCAGACGTTTTTGCGTATGGATGAAATCGGGGAATTTCAGCGGGTCGCGGATAAAGAACACCGGGGTGTTATTGCCCACGACGTCCCAGTTACCTTCTTCGGTGTAGAACTTAACCGCAAACCCACGTGGATCACGCTCCGTATCAGCGGAACCTCGTTCGCCGCCCACAGTGGAGAAGCGCAGAAACATCGGGGTTTGTTTGCCCATCGATTCGAACAGCTTGGCATGGGTGAGTGCGGTGATATCGCGAGTAACGGTGAACGTACCGTAGGCACCCGAGCCTTTGGCGTGCACTCGACGCTCCGGAATCACTTCGCGGTTGAAGTGGGCCAGCTTCTCCACCAGATGGAAGTCGTCCAACAGCAACGGGCCATGGGCACCGGCCGAACGAGAATTCTGGTTGTCCGCAACCGGTGCACCGCTTGCAGTAGTGAGGATGGGGGACTGGCTCATTTCGCTCTCCTGATCATATTCATCCGGTGTTTCCCGGCACTGGAGGAGAGGTTAAAGAGCGGTATCGATTAGAACTAATTTATTAAATACAACCTATCGATAGGTAAATACTTTGATATTCAAGAATCAATAGAGTCGGATATTTCAGGCATAAAAAAACCGGGCCAAGGCCCGGTTTTTCTTACAACCTACGACTTACTCAGCGTCTACAGCTGCGCCGCCGACCGGACGGTCAACCAGCTCAACATAAGCCATTGGAGCATTGTCGCCAGCGCGGAAACCGCACTTGAGGATACGCAGGTAACCGCCCTGACGGGTGGCGTAGCGCTTGCCCAGGTCGTTGAACAGCTTACCCACGATGGCTTTCGAACGAGTACGGTCGAAGGCCAAACGGCGGTTTGCCAAACTATCTTCTTTAGCCAGGGTGATCAGCGGCTCGGCTACGCGACGCAGTTCCTTGGCCTTAGGCAGGGTCGTTTTGATCAGCTCGTGCTCAAACAGCGACACCGCCATGTTTTGAAACATGGCCTTGCGGTGAGCGCTAGTGCGGCTCAGGTGACGACCACTCTTACGATGACGCATGGTTCAATTCCTTACCAAACTTACGTTCGGTGATTACGACGATCAGGCAGTCGCCTTGTCGTCCTTCTTAAGACTTGCCGGTGGCCAGTTGTCGAGGCGCATACCGAGAGAAAGACCACGAGAGGCCAGCACGTCCTTGATCTCAGTCAGGGACTTCTTGCCCAAGTTCGGAGTTTTCAACAGTTCTACTTCGGTGCGCTGAATCAGATCGCCGATGTAGTAGATGTTCTCCGCCTTGAGGCAGTTGGCCGAACGAACGGTCAGTTCCAGATCATCAACCGGACGCAGCAGGATCGGATCGATCTCGTCTTCCTGCTCGATTACCACTGGCTCACTGTCACCTTTGAGGTCGACGAACGCAGCCAACTGCTGTTGCAGAATGGTTGCAGCACGGCGGATGGCCTCTTCAGGATCCAGGGTACCGTTGGTTTCCAGGTCAATAACCAGCTTGTCAAGGTTAGTACGCTGCTCAACACGGGCGTTTTCAACGACGTACGCAACACGGCGTACGGGGCTGAAAGAAGAGTCCAGCTGCAAGCGACCGATGCTGCGGCTTTCGTCTTCATCACTCTGACGCGAATCAGCAGGCTCATAGCCGCGACCACGAGCCACAGTGAGCTTCATGTTCAGTGCGCCGTTAGAAGCCAGGTTGGCAATAACGTGATCACCATTGACGATCTCGACATCATGATCCAGCTGAATATCGGCAGCGGTAACTACGCCCGAGCCCTTCTTCGCCAGTGTCAGAGTCACTTCGTCACGACCGTGCAACTTAATAGCCAGACCTTTCAGGTTGAGCAGGATTTCAATTACGTCTTCCTGTACACCTTCGATGGCGCTGTACTCGTGGAGCACACCGTCAATCTCGGCCTCGACTACTGCACAGCCAGGCATTGAGGACAACAAAATGCGACGAAGCGCGTTGCCCAAAGTGTGGCCAAAACCACGCTCGAGAGGCTCGAGAGTGATCTTAGCGCGGGTCGGACTGACCACCTGCACATCAATGTGGCGGGGGGTCAGGAACTCATTTACCGAAATCTGCATGGATGCACCTATTTTCTAGCCCTTACTTGGAGTAGAGCTCGACAATCAGGCTTTCGTTGATGTCGGCGGAGAGGTCACTGCGAGCTGGTACGCTTTTGAAAACGCCCGATTTCTTCTCAGTGTCTACATCTACCCATTCAACGCGGCCACGCTGGGCACACAGCTCAAGAGCTTGAACAATGCGCAGCTGATTCTTCGATTTCTCGCGAACTGCAACAACGTCACCAGCACGAACCTGGTAGGACGGGATGTTTACAGTTTTACCGTTGATGCTGATCGCTTTATGCGAAACCAGCTGACGGGATTCAGCACGGGTAGCGCCGAAGCCCATACGGTATACAACGTTATCCAGACGGCATTCGAGCAGTTGCAGCAGGTTCTCACCAGTAGCGCCTTTCTTGCCGGCAGCTTCTTTGTAGTAACCGCTGAATTGACGCTCAAGCACGCCATAGATACGACGGACCTTCTGCTTTTCACGCAGTTGGGTACCGTAGTCGGATTGGCGACCGCGGCGCTGACCGTGGATACCAGGGGCAGCTTCAATGTTGCACTTCGATTCCAGGGCGCGAACGCCGCTTTTCAGGAACAGATCAGTGCCTTCACGACGCGCCAGTTTGCATTTCGGACCAATGTAACGAGCCATTATCTATCGTCTCCTGATTACACGCGGCGCTTCTTCGGCGGACGGCACCCGTTATGCGGGATTGGCGTCACGTCGGTGATGCTGGCGATCTTGTAACCGCAGCCGTTCAAAGCACGGACAGCGGACTCACGACCTGGACCTGGGCCCTTGACGTTAACGTCGAGGTTTTTCAGGCCATATTCCAGCGCAGCTTGACCAGCACGTTCAGCAGCTACTTGAGCAGCGAACGGGGTGGACTTGCGTGAACCGCGGAAACCCGAACCACCAGAGGTAGCCCAGGACAGGGCGTTACCTTGACGATCGGTAATGGTCACAATGGTGTTGTTGAAAGACGCGTGGATGTGGGCGATGCCATCAACCACTGTCTTTTTGACTTTTTTACGAGGACGAGCAGCAGGTTTTGCCATGACTAGATTCCTGTCGATTCGCGGGCGCGATTACTTGCGGATCGGCTTACGCGGACCCTTACGGGTACGTGCGTTGGTCTTGGTACGCTGGCCACGGACCGGAAGGCCGCGACGGTGACGCAGGCCGCGGTAGCAACCCAGGTCCATCAAGCGCTTGATTTTCATGTTGACTTCACGGCGCAGGTCACCCTCGGTGTTTACCTTTGCCACTTCGCCACGCAGAAGCTCAATCTGCTCATCGCTCAGATCTTTGATCTTTGCCGCCGGGTTAACCCCGGTGGTTGCGCAAATTTTCTGCGCAGTTGTGCGACCAACACCGAAGATGTAGGTCAGCGAGATAACAGTATGCTTGTTATCTGGAATGTTGACGCCTGCAATACGGGCCATTCAATGAAACTCCAATTGACAGCTACCTACGCCCCGGAAGCCAAGAAAAGGGCGCGAGATATTAACGCTGTAATAACAAATAAGCAACCCGACAGCGCACTAGCTGCCGGGCTTATAGCTTTTGATCACACTCAGCCTTGGCGCTGCTTGTGACGCGGTTCTGCACTGCAGATGACTCGCACGACACCTTCACGGCGAATAATCTTGCAGTTGCGGCACAGCTTTTTCACCGATGCACGAACTTTCATCACCAACTCCTCGAACCTTATGGACACATTAACGGAGCATGCCGTTGCCGTAGCCCTTCAGGTTGGCTTTCTTCATCAGGGATTCGTACTGGTGTGAAACGAGGTGCGATTGTACTTGCGACATAAAGTCCATCACAACCACTACCACGATCAGCAACGAGGTCCCGCCAAGGTAGAACGGCACGTTTGCGGCAACCACCAGGAACTGGGGCAGCAAGCAAACAGCCATCATGTACAAAGCACCGAACATGGTTAAGCGAGTCAACACGCCATCGATATAGCGCGCCGATTGCTCACCTGGACGGATGCCAGGAATAAAGGCACCAGACTTCTTCAGGTTTTCCGCTACGTCTTTCGGGTTGAACATCAACGCTGTGTAGAAGAAGCAGAAGAACACGATCCCTGCACTAAACAGCAAGATATTCAACGGCTGACCAGGAGCGATAGCCTGTGAAACATCCTGAAGCCAGCCCAAACCTGCAGACTGGCCAAACCAGGCGCCCAGCGAAGCCGGGAACAACAGAAGGCTACTGGCGAAAATAGCCGGGATAACGCCGGCCATGTTCACCTTCAACGGCAAGTGGCTAGTCTGCGCAGCGAAGACCTTGCGGCCCTGCTGACGCTTGGCGTAGTGAACGGCGATACGACGCTGACCACGCTCAATGAACACCACAAAACCGATGATCGCTACCGCGAGCAAGCCGATTGCAACCAGGGCGAAGATATTGATATCACCCTGACGCGCAGACTCGAAAGACTGCCCAATTGCACGCGGCAAACCAGCGACAATACCTGAGAAGATCAACATCGAGATGCCGTTACCGACACCGCGCTCAGTGATCTGCTCACCCAGCCACATCATGAACATGGCACCAGCAACAAAGGTGCTGACTGCCACGAAGTGAAAGCCGAAATCGCCCGAGAACGCTACACCTTGACCAGCCAGGCCAACGGACATGCCGGTTGCCTGCACAAACGCCAGAATCAAGGTGCCGTAGCGGGTGTACTGGCTGATCTTGCGACGGCCAGATTCACCTTCCTTCTTCAACTGCTCCAGCTGCGGACTGACAGCGGTCATGAGCTGCATGATGATCGACGCCGAGATGTACGGCATGATCCCCAGTGCAAAAATGCTCATACGCTCCAGCGCGCCGCCGGAAAACATGTTGAACAAGCTAAGAATGGTCCCCTCATTCTGCCGAAACAGATCCGCCAACCGGTCCGGGTTGATACCAGGAACTGGGATGTGCGCACCTACTCGATAGACGATGATCGCCATAAGGAGAAAGCGCAGACGAGCCCAGAGCTCGGATAACCCGCCATTGCTGAGCGCTGAGAGAGCACCTTGCTTAGCCATTTATTCCTCGAATTTGCCGCCAGCTGCTTCGATAGCCGCGCGCGCACCTTTGGTGGCCGCGATACCTTTGAGGATCACCGCACGAGTAATCTCACCGGACAGCATTACTTTCACGCGCTGTACGTTTTGATTAATCAGGTTGGCATCCTTAAGTGACTGCAAAGTCACAACATCGCCTTCCACTTTATTCAGCTCGGAGGTGCGAACTTCTGCACGATCCATAGCCTTCAGGGAGACGAAGCCGAACTTCGGCAGACGACGATGCAGCGGCTGTTGACCGCCTTCAAAGCCCGGAGCGATGGTGCCACCGGAGCGGGAGGTCTGACCTTTGTGGCCACGGCCACCAGTCTTACCCAAACCGCTACCGATACCACGGCCCGGACGGTGCTTCTCGCGACGGGAACCCGGCGCAGGACTCAGATCGTTCAGGTGCATGTGTTAACCCTCAACTCGCAGCATGTAGTAAGCCTTGTTGATCATCCCGCGGTTAGCCGGAGTATCCAGGACTTCTACAGTGTGACCGATGCGACGCAGACCCAAACCCTTAACGCACAATTTGTGGTTAGGGATACGACCGGTCATGCTCTTGATCAGCGTTACTTTTACGGTAGCCATGATCAGCGGATCTCCTCAACGCTCTTGCCGCGCTTGGCAGAAATAGAACCTGGGGATTGCATAGCTTTCAAACCTTTGAAAGTGGCGTGAACCACGTTTACCGGGTTAGTCGAGCCGTAGCACTTGGCCAACACGTTCTGCACGCCAGCAACCTCGAGGACAGCACGCATAGCGCCGCCAGCGATGATACCGGTACCTTCAGAAGCAGGCTGCATGTACACCTTGGAGGCGCCATGAGCAGACTTCATTGCGTACTGCAGAGTGGTGCCGTTCAGGTCCACTTGAATCATATTGCGACGAGCAGCTTCCATAGCTTTCTGGATAGCGGCTGGCACTTCGCGGGATTTACCGCGACCGAAACCAACACGGCCCTTGCCATCACCCACCACGGTCAACGCGGTGAAAGTGAAGATACGGCCGCCTTTTACGGTCTTGGCTACGCGATTAACTTGTACCAGTTTCTCGATGTAGCCTTCGTCGTTGCCGTTGTCGCGGCTGTCGCGTCTTTGATCGTTATTTGCCATAACTTAGAACTCCAGCCCGCCTTCACGAGCAGCATCAGCCAGCGCCTTAACGCGGCCGTGGTACTTGAAGCCAGAACGGTCGAATGCCACCTGAGTGACGCCAGCGGCTTTCGCACGCTCAGCAACCAGTTGGCCAACTTTCGTGGCCGCGTCGATGTTGCCAGTGGCACCAGCACGCAGATCCTTGTCCAAAGTCGAAGCGCTTGCCAGGACTTTGCTGCCGTCGGCCGAGATGACCTGGGCGTAAATGTGCTGCGAAGAGCGGTACACGCAGAGACGCACGGCTTCTAGCTCGTGCATTTTCAGGCGTGCTTTGCGAGCGCGACGCAGTCGAGTAACTTTTTTGTCGGTCATTTGCTATGCCCTACTTCTTCTTCGCTTCTTTACGGCGGACGACTTCGTCTGCGTAACGCACACCTTTACCTTTGTAAGGTTCTGGCGGACGGAAGTCACGGATCTCAGCGGCCACTTGACCCACCAGTTGCTTATCGATGCCCTTGATCAGGATATCGGTTTGGCTAGGAGTTTCTGCGGTAACGCCTTGTGGCAGTTCGTAGTCCACCGGGTGCGAGAAGCCAAGCGCCAGGGAAAGGATTTCGCCTTTGGCCTGAGCTTTGTAACCAACACCAACCAGCTGCAGCTTGCGCTCGAAGCCTTGGCTGACGCCGATTACCATGTTATTCACCAACGCACGGGTGGTACCGGCCATTGCACGAGTTTGTTGGTCGCCATTGCGAGCCGCGAAACGCAGCTCACCAGCCTCCTCAACAATTTCAACGGACGAATGAACGTTCAGTTCGAGAGCGCCTTTGGCACCCTTCACCGAGAGCTGTTGACCGGCGAGTTTGATCTCTACACCAGCTGGCAGCTTAACGGGGTTTTTAGCAACGCGAGACATGCTTATCCCCCCTTAGAACACGGTGCAGAGCACTTCGCCACCGACACCGGCAGCGCGCGCAGCACGATCCGTCATCACACCTTTGTTGGTGGAGACGATGGAAACGCCGAGACCGCCACGAACTTTCGGCAGGTCATCAACGGACTTGTACTGGCGCAGGCCTGGACGGCTGACGCGCTTCACTTCTTCGATGACCGGACGGCCTTCGAAGTATTTCAGCTCGATGGACAGCTGCGGCTTAACATCGCTGCTGATCTGAAAACCCGCGATATAACCTTCGTCCTTCAGGACTTTGGCTACAGCCACCTTCAACGTGGAAGACGGCATGCTTACGACGGACTTTTCAGCCATCTGGGCATTACGGATACGAGTTAGCATGTCCGCTAACGGGTCCTGCATACTCATGGGCTAGGTGCTCCTGAAACAAAAGAATTAGCCATACGGCTACTGCATATCGCTAGAAATATGCCAGGCATATAAAAGCCAGGCTCAGGCGAGCCGAGCATTCTAGAGACTGATTAAAAATGAATCAAGCCCCAAAAGGGGCTTGATTCATTTTTGCTCACTGCCAGGGCTGAACGGTTAAAGGCTCAGCCTTGGCATGTCGAGACTTTGACTTACCAGCTAGCTTTCACCAGACCTGGTACATCACCGCGCATTGCAGCTTCGCGCAGCTTGTTACGGCCGAGGCCGAACTTGCGGTACACGCCGTGCGGACGACCGGTGATGCGGCAACGGTTGCGCAGGCGCGAAGCGCTGGCGTCACGTGGTTGCTTTTGCAGGGCGATCTGCGCTTCCCAACGAGCTTCCGGACTGGTGTTCGGATTCTGGATGGTAGCTTTCAGCTCAGCACGCTTTTTGGCGTACTTGGCAACCGTTTGCTGACGCTTCAGCTCGCGGTTTTTCATGCTTGTCTTGGCCATGTTCCTACTCCGATCAGTTGCGGAACGGGAATTTGAAAGCACGCAGCAGAGCGCGGCCTTCATCATCCGTACGAGCAGTAGTGGTCAGGGTGATGTCCAGACCGCGCAGAGCATCGATCTTGTCGTAATCGATTTCCGGGAAAATGATCTGCTCTTTAACGCCCATGCTGTAGTTGCCACGACCATCGAAGGACTTGGCATTCAGGCCGCGGAAGTCACGCACCCGCGGCAGGGAGATCGAAAGCAGACGATCCAGGAATTCGTACATACGATCGCGACGCAGAGTAACTTTAACGCCGATCGGCCAACCTTCACGGACTTTAAAGCCTGCGATGGATTTCCGAGCGTAAGTCACAACGACTTTCTGACCGGTAATTTTTTCCAAATCCGCTACCGCGTGCTCGATGATTTTCTTATCACCGATCGCTTCGCCGAGACCCATGTTCAGGGTGATTTTGGTAACGCGCGGAACTTCCATCACGTTCGACAGCTTAAGTTCTTCCTTAAGCTTCGGAGCGATTTCTTTCCGATAAATCTCTTTTAGTCGTGCCATGGTCTTCTACCTAGCAGTGTTCAAGCATCAACCGCTTTTTGGGTCGACTTGAAGACACGAATTTTTTTGCCGTCTTCTACTTTAAAACCAACGCGATCAGCCTTGCTGGTTTCAGAGTTGAAAATGGCGACGTTGGAAGCGTGCAGAGGCGCTTCTTTCTCGACGATACCGCCTTGAACGCCCGACATCGGGTTCGGCTTGGTATGGCGCTTCACCAGGTTGATCCCACCAACGACCAAACGGTCGTCAGCGAGAACCTTGAGCACCTTGCCACGCTTACCTTTGTCTTTGCCGGCGATCACGATGATCTCGTCGTCACGACGAATCTTTTGCATGTCGGATCTCCTTACAGCACTTCAGGGGCGAGCGAGACGATCTTCATGAACTTCTCAGAGCGAAGTTCACGGGTCACGGGCCCAAAGATACGGGTGCCGATCGGCTCTTGCTTGTTGTTCAGCAGAACAGCAGCGTTGCCATCAAAGCGGATAATCGAGCCGTCTGGGCGACGAACGCCGTGACGAGTGCGGACTACAACAGCAGTCATCACTTGGCCCTTTTTCACTTTACCGCGGGGAATTGCTTCCTTAACGGTAACCTTGATGATGTCGCCGATGCCGGCATAACGACGATGCGAACCGCCCAACACCTTGATGCACATAACACGACGAGCGCCGCTGTTATCAGCTACATCGAGCATGGATTGAGTCTGAATCATATAATTTCTCCGACCCCTAGTCCTTAGACTTCCACTGCGCGTTCAACGACTTCAACCAGTGCCCAATTTTTGGTCTTGGCCATCGGACGAGTTTCACGAATAGTGACTTTGTCGCCGATGTGGCACTGGTTGGTTTCGTCGTGGGCGTGCAATTTGGTCGAACGCTTCACGTATTTACCGTAGATCGGGTGCTTAACGCGACGCTCGATCAGTACGGTGATGGTCTTGTCCATCTTGTCGCTGACGACACGGCCAGTCAGCGTACGGACAGTTTTTTCAGCTTCAGCCATGATTACTTACCTGCCTGCTGGTTAAGCACAGTCTTCACGCGAGCGATGTCGCGCTTAACTTGCGAGAGCAGGTGAGACTGCCCCAACTGGCCAGTTGCTTTCTGCATACGCAGATTGAACTGGTCGCGCAGCAGGCCGAGCAGTTGCTCGTTCAGCTGCTGTGCTGATTTTTCACGAAGTTCATTCGCTTTCATCACATCACCGTCCGCTTAACAAAGGAGGTGGCGAGCGGCAGCTTTGCAGCAGCCAGGGCGAAAGCCTCACGCGCCAGCTCTTCGGAAACGCCTTCGATCTCATACAGGACTTTGCCTGGCTGGATCTGGGCTACCCAATATTCAACGCTACCCTTCCCTTTACCCATCCGCACTTCGAGAGGCTTCTTGGTTACAGGCTTGTCTGGGAACACGCGAATCCAGATTTTCCCGCCACGCTTTACGTGACGAGTCAGAGCACGACGGGCGGACTCAATCTGACGGGCGGTGAGACGACCGCGGGCAACAGACTTCAGCGCGAACTCGCCGAAGCTGACTTTGCTACCGCGCTGAGCCAGACCACGGTTGTGGCCTGTCATCATCTTGCGGAACTTCGTACGCTTTGGTTGCAACATTTGGCGTACCCCTTACTTAGCAGCTTTTTTACGAGGCGCTGGTGCTTGTGGTTTCAGTTCTTCTTGGCGACCACCAATTACTTCGCCTTTGAAGATCCAAACCTTCACACCGATCACACCGTAAGTGGTGTGCGCTTCGTACGTGGCATAGTCGATATCGGCACGCAGGGTGTGCAACGGCACACGACCTTCGCGATACCACTCGGTACGGGCAATTTCTGCACCGCCCAAACGACCGCTCACTTGGATTTTGATGCCCTTGGCACCAATACGCATGGCGTTCTGTACAGCACGCTTCATAGCGCGACGGAACATCACACGACGCTCCAGCTGCTGAGCTACGCTCTGCGCAACCAGCATACCGTCGAGCTCCGGCTTGCGGATCTCTTCGATATTGATGTGCACAGGCACACCCATTTGCTTGGTCAGGTCCTGACGCAGCTTCTCAACATCTTCACCTTTCTTCCCGATAACGATACCTGGACGAGCGGTGTGAATGGTGATGCGTGCAGTCTGAGCCGGACGATGGATGTCGATACGGCTTACGGACGCGCTTTTTAGTTTGTCTTGGAGGTATTCACGCACCTTCAGATCTGCGAACAAATAGTCCGCATAAGTCCGACCGTCGGCGTACCAGACGGAGGTGTGCTCCTTGACGATTCCCAGGCGAATGCCAATGGGATGTACTTTCTGACCCATCTCTTCGACTCCGTTACTTGTCAGCAACCTTGACAGTGATATGGCAAGACCGCTTGACGATGCGATCAGCACGGCCTTTGGCACGTGGCATGATGCGCTTCAGCGAACGCCCTTCGTTGACGAAAACAGTAGAGACTTTGAGGTCATCTACGTCAGCGCCTTCGTTGTGCTCGGCGTTGGCTACAGCCGACTCCAGCACTTTCTTCATGATTTCCGCGGCTTTCTTACTGCTAAAAGCCAGCAGGTTGAGCGCTTCGCCCACCTTCTTCCCGCGGATTTGGTCGGCGACCAAGCGGGCTTTCTGGGCGGAGATTCGAGCGCCCGACAACTTAGCGGCTACTTCCATTTCCTTACCCCTTAACGCTTGGCTTTCTTGTCAGCCACGTGCCCGCGATATGTACGGGTACCGGCGAACTCGCCCAGTTTGTGACCGACCATGTCTTCGTTCACGAGAACTGGAACATGTTGACGACCGTTATGCACAGCGATGGTCAGACCGACCATTTGTGGCAGGATCATCGAACGACGCGACCAGGTTTTCACCGGCTTGCGATCGTTCTTTTCCACCGCCACTTCGACCTTCTTCAGTAGGTGAAGATCAATAAAAGGACCTTTTTTCAGAGAACGTGGCACTGTCGTATCCCTCTATTTACTTGCGACGACGGACGATCATGTTATCGGTGCGTTTGTTACCACGAGTCTTCGCGCCCTTAGTCGGGAAGCCCCATGGAGACACCGGATGACGACCACCAGAGGTACGACCTTCACCACCACCATGTGGGTGGTCAACCGGGTTCATGGCAACACCACGAACGGTTGGGCGAACGCCACGCCAGCGTTTGGCACCAGCTTTACCCAGCGAACGCAGGCTGTGCTCGGAGTTCGAGACTTCGCCCAGGGTCGCACGGCATTCGGCCAGTACTTTACGCATTTCACCGGAACGCAGACGCAGGGTCACGTAAGCGCCTTCACGAGCGATCAACTGAGCCGAAGCACCAGCGGAACGAGCGATCTGAGCACCTTTACCCGGCTTCAACTCAACACCATGAATGGTGCTACCGACTGGGATGTTACGCAGTTGCAGCGAGTTGCCCGGCTTGATCGGAGCGAGAGCACCCGAGATCAGCTGGTCGCCAGCGCTCACGCCTTTAGGGGCGATGATGTAACGGCGTTCGCCGTCTGCGTAAAGCAACAGTGCGATGTGAGCGGTACGGTTTGGATCGTATTCAATACGCTCGACAGTGGCAGCGATGCCATCTTTGTCATTGCGACGGAAATCGACCAGACGGTAATGCTGCTTATGACCACCACCGATGTGACGAGTGGTAATACGGCCATTGTTGTTACGACCACCAGACTTCGACTTCTTCTCGAGCAGCGGTGCGTAAGGAGCGCCTTTATGCAGCTCCTGGTTGACCACCTTGACCACAAAACGGCGGCCAGCGGAGGTCGGTTTGCATTTAACGATTGCCATGATGCTCCCCTTCCTTACTCAGCACTGCTGCTGAAGTCGAGATCTTGACCCGGCTGAAGGGAGATAACTGCCTTCTTCCAGTCGTTACGCTTGCCCAGACCGCGAGCGGTGCGCTTGCTCTTACCCAGAACGTTCAGGGTAGTAACACGCTCAACTTTCACGCTGAACAGGCTTTCGACGGCCTTTTTGATTTCCAGCTTGGTTGCATCGGTAGCAACCTTGAAAACGAACTGGCCTTTTTTGTCAGCCAAAACCGTGGCTTTCTCAGAGACGTGCGGGCCAAGTAGCACTTTAAATACGCGTTCCTGGTTCATCCCAGCAGCTCCTCGAATTTCTTCACGGCCGACACAGTGATCAACACTTTGTCGTATGCGATCAGACTGACCGGATCGGAACCCTGTACGTCACGAACATCGACGTGCGGTAGGTTGCGAGCAGCCAGGTACAGATTCTGATCAACAGCATCAGACACGATCAGAACATCAGTCAGACCCATGCCATTCAGCTTATTCAGCAGAGTTTTGGTTTTTGGTGCGTCGACCGCGAAGTCTTCAACCACAACCAGACGATCACTACGCACCAGCTCAGCAAGGATGGAGCGCAAAGCTGCGCGATACATCTTCTTGTTCAGCTTTTGGCTATGATCCTGAGGACGAGCTGCGAAAGTGGTACCGCCGCCACGCCAGATTGGGCTACGGATAGTACCGGCACGAGCGCGGCCAGTACCCTTTTGACGCCATGGACGCTTACCGCCACCGGACACGTCAGAACGGGTCTTTTGCTGCTTGGTACCCTGACGACCGCCAGCCATGTAGGCCACGACTGCCTGGTGAACCAGAGTCTCGTTGAATTCGCCGCCGAAGGTCAGTTCGGAAACTTCGATCGCCTGAGCGCCATTTACATTTAATTGCATGTCAGCTTCCCCTTAACCGCGAGCCTTGGCTGCCGGACGCACAACCAGGTTGCCACCGGTAGCGCCAGGAACAGCGCCCTTAACCAGCAGCAGATTGCGTTCAGCGTCGACGCGCACAACTTCGAGGGACTGCACGGTCACGCGCTCAGCGCCCATATGACCGGACATTTTTTTGCCCTTGAATACACGACCAGGAGTCTGGCACTGGCCGATAGAGCCAGGGACGCGGTGGGAGACGGAGTTACCGTGGGTGTTATCTTGACCGCGGAAGTTCCAGCGCTTGATGGTACCGGCGAAGCCTTTACCTTTGGACTGACCGGTGACATCCACCAGCTGACCTGCTTGGAAAATTTCTGCATTGATCAGATCGCCAGCCTGGTAGTCGCCTTCTTCAAGACGGAATTCCCAGACGCCGCGACCGGCAGCTACGTTAGCTTTAGCGAAGTGACCTGCTTGAGCAGCAGTCACGCGCGAAGCACGACGCTCACCGACAGTGACTTGCACTGCACGATAGCCATCGCTTTCTTCAGTCTTAAACTGGGTGACGCGATTCGGCTCGATCTCAATGACCGTAACCGGAATGGAGACACCTTCTTCGGTGAAAATACGGGTCATACCGCATTTACGACCGACTACACCAATAGTCATGTTGTAAACCTCATGAGTGTACGGGGCTTTCACCCGCTATGGCCGCCCATTTCAGAGCGTTACACGACTAAAACCAGACGGTTTTAGCCGAGGCTGATCTGAACTTCTACACCAGCTGCAAGATCAAGCTTCATAAGAGCGTCAACGGTTTTATCCGTCGGCTGGACGATGTCCAGAACGCGCTTGTGAGTGCGAATCTCGTACTGGTCACGCGCGTCTTTGTTGACGTGCGGGGAAACCAGAACAGTGAAACGCTCTTTGCGAGTGGGCAGAGGAATCGGACCACGCACTTGAGCACCAGTACGTTTCGCGGTTTCCACGATTTCCTGGGTGGATTGGTCAATAAGGCGATGATCAAAAGCCTTCAACCGAATCCGGATTTGTTGATTTTGCATTGTCCACAGACTCCCAGTTGCTATTCCCAACGGACGCAATACGCCCGTTAAAAGGAGGCGCAATTCTATAGACGCCCCCTACAGGTGTCAACCCAATAAAAAAACCCCCGCAAGCGGGGGCTTTTTCACAAATCAACGATTACTCGATGATTTTGGCAACAACGCCGGCACCAACGGTACGGCCGCCTTCGCGAATCGCGAAACGCAGACCATCTTCCATGGCGATCGACTTGATCAAGGTAACAACCATCTTGATGTTGTCGCCCGGCATTACCATCTCAACGCCTTCCGGCAGTTCGCAGCTACCAGTTACGTCGGTAGTGCGGAAGTAGAACTGAGGACGGTAGCCTTTGAAGAACGGGGTGTGACGACCACCTTCGTCTTTGCTCAGGATGTAAACCTCAGCTTCGAACTTGGTGTGCGGCTTAACCGAACCCGGCTTGGCCAGTACCTGACCACGCTCAACGTCTTCACGCTTGGTACCACGCAGCAGAACGCCGCAGTTCTCGCCAGCACGACCTTCGTCGAGCAGCTTGCGGAACATTTCAACGCCGGTGCAGGTAGTCTGAGTAGTATCACGCAGACCTACGATTTCCAGAGCCTCTTGAACCTTGACGATACCGCGCTCGATACGACCGGTAACCACAGTACCGCGACCGGAGATCGAGAATACGTCTTCGATTGGCATCAGGAATGGCTTGTCGATAACGCGAACCGGCTCAGGAATGTAGCTATCCAGAGTCTCTACCAGCTTCTTAACAGCGGTAGTGCCCATTTCGTTGTCGTCTTGGCCGTTCAGAGCCATCAGAGCCGAACCGATGATGATCGGGGTGTCGTCGCCTGGGAACTCGTAAGTGCTCAGCAGGTCGCGAACTTCCATCTCAACCAGTTCCAGCAGCTCTGCGTCATCCACCATGTCAGCCTTGTTCAGGAAGACAACGATGTAAGGAACGCCAACCTGACGGGACAGCAGGATGTGCTCACGAGTTTGCGGCATCGGACCATCAGCGGCCGAGCAAACCAGGATAGCGCCGTCCATCTGAGCAGCACCGGTGATCATGTTTTTTACGTAGTCGGCGTGACCTGGGCAGTCAACGTGCGCGTAGTGACGCACAGCCGAATCGTATTCAACGTGAGCGGTGTTGATGGTGATACCACGAGCTTTTTCTTCCGGGGCGCTATCGATCTTGTCGAAGTCAACGCGAGCCGAACCGAAAACCTCGGAGCAAACACGGGTCAGAGCAGCGGTCAGAGTGGTTTTACCGTGGTCAACGTGACCGATGGTGCCAACGTTGACGTGCGGTTTGTTACGTTCAAATTTTTCTTTAGCCACGACAATAAACTCCTTGCCTAAAGGGGCTGATATCAGCCTTGTTTTTTGATCAGAGCTTCGACGATGTTCGACGGAGCTTCGGAGTATTTGGAGAATTCCATGGAGTAGCTTGCGCGACCCTGAGACATGGAACGGACGTCGGTCGCATAACCGAACATCTCGCCCAACGGCACTTCGGCACGGATAACCTTGCCCGAAACCGTATCTTCCATACCCTGGATCAAACCACGGCGACGGTTCAGGTCACCCATCACGTCACCCATGTAATCTTCCGGGGTTACCACTTCAACTTTCATGATCGGCTCAAGCACAACACCGCCACCCTTCTGGGCCAGCTGCTTGGTCGCCATGGAAGCTGCGATTTTGAACGCCATCTCGTTGGAGTCGACGTCGTGGTAGGAACCATCAAACACGGTAGCCTTCAGGCCGATCAGCGGATAACCGGCAACAACGCCGTTCTTCATCTGCTCTTCGATACCCTTCTGGATCGCCGGGATGTATTCCTTCGGAACCACACCACCCACAACTTCGTTGACGAACTCCAGACCTTCCTGACCTTCGTCAGCCGGTGCGAAGCGAATCCAGCAGTGACCGAACTGGCCACGACCGCCGGACTGGCGAACGAACTTGCCTTCGATCTCACAGCTCTTGGAGATCTTCTCGCGGTAGGAAACCTGAGGCTTACCGATGTTGGCTTCTACACCGAACTCGCGCTTCATGCGGTCGACGAGAATATCCAGGTGCAACTCGCCCATACCGGAGATGATGGTCTGACCAGTCTCTTCGTCGGTCTTGACGCGGAACGACGGGTCTTCCTGAGCAAGTTTGCCCAGAGCGATACCCATTTTTTCCTGGTCATCCTTGGTCTTAGGCTCAACGGCTACGGAAATTACCGGCTCCGGGAAGTCCATACGAACCAGAATGATCGGCTTGTCAGCAGAGCAGAGGGTGTCACCAGTGGTGACGTCCTTCATACCGATCAGAGCAGCGATGTCGCCAGCGCGTACTTCTTTGATCTCTTCGCGGGTGTTTGCGTGCATTTGCACCATACGGCCCACGCGCTCTTTCTTGCCTTTAACCGAGTTGATCACGCCGTCGCCGGAGCTCAACACACCCGAGTAAACGCGAGCAAAGGTCAAAGTACCCACGAATGGGTCAGTAGCGATCTTGAACGCCAGAGCCGAGAACGGCTCGCTGTCGTCTGCGTGACGCTCCATCTCAACAGTCTCGTCATCCGGGTCGGAACCCTTGATGGCAGGAATGTCGACCGGGGCCGGCAGGTAATCAACAACGGCGTCGAGAACCAGGGGAACACCCTTGTTCTTGAACGAAGAACCGCAAACAGCCAGGACGATTTCGCCAGCGATGGTACGCTGACGCAGAGCGGCCTTGATTTCCTCGTTGGTGAGCTCTTCACCTTCGAGGTACTTGTTCATCAGCTCTTCGTTAGCTTCGGCGGCAGCTTCAATCATGTTGCTGCGCCACTCGTTAGCCAACTCTTGCAACTCGGCCGGGATTGCTTCGCGACGAGGAGCCATGCCCTTGTCGGCGTCATCCCAGTAAACAGCTTCCATGGTCATCAGATCGATCTGACCCTGGAAGTTGTCTTCAGCACCGATAGCCAATTGGATTGGCACCGGAGTGTGACCCAGACGCTGCTTGATCTGACCAACTACGCGCAGGAAGTTTGCGCCAGCACGGTCCATCTTGTTCACGTACACAAGACGCGGAACGCCGTATTTGTTGGCTTGACGCCATACGGTTTCCGACTGCGGCTCAACACCCGAAGTACCACAGAACACCACAACCGCGCCGTCGAGTACGCGCAGCGAGCGCTCTACTTCGATGGTGAAGTCAACGTGCCCGGGGGTATCGATGATGTTGAAGCGGTAGCTGTCTTTGTGCTGCTTGACGGAACCAGACCAGAACGCAGTAGTAGCCGCGGAGGTAATGGTAATACCGCGCTCCTGCTCCTGAACCATCCAGTCCATGGTCGCGGCGCCATCATGCACCTCGCCCATTTTGTGGTTCACGCCAGTGTAAAAAAGCACGCGCTCAGTGGTGGTGGTTTTGCCAGCATCCACGTGCGCGACGATACCGATGTTACGGTAGCGGGAAATCGGTGTAAGACGAGCCATAAAGCCCTCGCAATATTAGAAGCGCTGAATTTAGAAGCGGTAGTGCGAAAACGCTTTGTTGGCTTCAGCCATACGGTGCACGTCTTCACGCTTCTTAACTGCAGCACCTTTGCCTTCAGCAGCATCCAACAGCTCGCCAGCCAAACGCAGGGCCATGGATTTCTCGCCACGCTTACGGGCGAAATCCACCAACCAGCGCATAGCCAGGGCGTTACGACGGGACGGACGAACTTCGACCGGAACCTGGTAAGTAGCACCACCTACACGGCGCGACTTCACTTCGACCAGCGGAGCGATGGCGTCGAGAGCTTTCTCGAAGATTTCCAGGGGATCGCTGTTCTTACGCTCTTTAACCTTTTCCAGGGCACCATAAACGATACGCTCGGCAACGGCTTTCTTGCCGCTTTCCATTACGTGGTTCATGAACTTGGCCAGGATCTGGCTACCGTATTTTGGATCGTCAAGCACTTCGCGCTTGGCTGCTACACGTCTTCTTGGCATGGATAAGCCCTCAAACGGTCTTCAGGTTAGCCCGGGAACAATAAAACCCCTGGATGACAATCCTGGGTTGAACGCCCGACCTTACTCTTATCGACTCAGAAAAATGAAAATCTATTTTGGGTGAAACGACCGATTACTCGGGCGCTGCACTTACTTCGGACGCTTGGTACCGTATTTCGAACGGCCTTGGTTACGACCTTTAACACCGGAAGTATCCAGGGAACCGCGAACGGTGTGGTAACGAACACCTGGCAAGTCTTTTACACGACCGCCGCGGATCAGTACCACGCTGTGCTCTTGCAGGTTGTGGCCTTCACCGCCGATGTACGAGGAAACCTCGAAACCGTTGGTCAGACGCACACGGCATACTTTACGCAGTGCCGAGTTAGGTTTTTTCGGCGTGGTGGTATACACACGGGTGCATACGCCACGACGTTGCGGGCAGTTCTGCAGCGCAGGAACGTCGGATTTCTCGACGATACGCTTACGCGGCTGACGTACCAGCTGGTTGATAGTTGCCATCTACTAGCTCCACTGTTGTCTTTCGACGCTATTGTCTTACAAGAAAAACAAAATGGCAGGACAAGAGTCCCGCCAAATTTAGGGGTACAAGAGTCTAAAGAGCTTCTGACACCCCGTCAAGACAAGGCCCGGTGACGCTTACGCTTCACCGGGCCCCGACTCGATTGGCAACCCGTAGTAATTACAGGTTGTTCAATGCTTCCGACAGTTGAGCTTCAGCTTCGCTGGCGCTCACTTGAACCGGCTTGCCGGCATCACGACGACGCTTACGCTCGCTGTGATAAGCCAGACCAGTACCGGCCGGAATCAGACGACCGACCACCACGTTCTCTTTCAGGCCGCGCAGGAAGTCACGCTTGCCGGTAACCGCAGCCTCAGTGAGGACACGGGTGGTTTCCTGGAAGGAAGCCGCCGAGATGAACGATTCGGTGGACAACGACGCCTTGGTGATACCCAACAGAACGCGGTCGAACTTGGAGATGAACTTATCTTCCGTGCTCAGACGCTCGTTCTCGCCCAGGACGTGGGTCAGCTCCATCTGGTCGCCCTTGATGAAACTGGAGTCGCCGGATTCGGTGATCTCAACTTTACGCAGCATCTGACGCAGGATGGTCTCGATGTGCTTGTCGTTGATCTTCACGCCCTGCAGGCGGTAAACGTCCTGGATCTCGTTGACGATGTACTTGGCCAGCGCGCTAACACCCAACAGACGCAGGATGTCGTGCGGATCGCTTGGACCGTCGGAGATAACTTCGCCGCGGTTCACTTGTTCGCCTTCGAAGACGTTCAGGTGACGCCACTTCGGAATCAGCTCCTCGTACGGATCGCTACCGTCGTTCGGGGTAATGACCAAACGGCGCTTGCCTTTGGTTTCTTTACCGAACGCGATGGTGCCGCTGACTTCAGCCAGGATCGAGGCTTCTTTCGGACGACGCGCTTCGAACAGGTCGGCAACACGCGGCAGACCACCGGTGATGTCGCGAGTTTTCGAAGTTTCTTGTGGAATACGAGCGATAACATCACCCACACCCACTTGCGCACCATCCGCCACACCGACCAGAGCGTTCGCCGGCAGGAAGTACTGAGCCGGTACGTCGGTACCTGGCAGCAGCAAGTCTTTGCCATCCACGCCAACCATCTTCACGGCAGGACGGATGTCTTTGCCGGCAGCAGGACGGTCTTTCGGATCCAGTACTTCAATGTTGGTCAAACCCGTCAATTCGTCAGTCTGACGCTTGATGGTGATGCCTTCTTCCATGCCCACGTAGGTCACGGTACCTTTCATTTCGGTAACGATCGGGTGGGTGTGCGGATCCCACTTGGCGACGATTGCGCCGGCATCCACTTTGTCGCCTTCCTTGACGGAAATAACGGCACCGTACGGCAGCTTGTAACGCTCACGCTCACGCCCGAATTCGTCGGCCAGCGCCAACTCACCGGAACGCGATACTGCAACCAGGTTGCCGTCAGCACGCTCAACGTGTTTCAGGTTATGCAGGCGGATTGTGCCGCCATTTTTAACCTGAATACTGTCAGCAGCGGAGGTCCGGCTTGCCGCACCACCGATGTGGAACGTACGCATGGTCAGCTGGGTACCTGGCTCACCGATCGACTGAGCAGCGATTACGCCGACAGCTTCACCGATGTTCACCTGGTGACCACGGGCCAGATCGCGGCCGTAGCACTTGGCGCAGATGCCATAACGGGTTTCGCAGCTGATTGGCGAGCGAACGATCACTTCGTCAATGCTGTTCAGTTCGATGAACTCAACCCACTGCTCGTCAACCAGAGTACCGGCCGGCACGATCACTTCTTCAGTGCCTGGCTTGAATACGTCACGGGCAATAACTCGACCCAGTACGCGCTCACCCAACGGCTCAACCACGTCACCGCCTTCAATGTGCGGTGTCATCAACAGACCGTGTTCAGTGCCGCAATCGACCTCGGTAACCACCAAGTCTTGCGCCACGTCTACCAGACGGCGAGTCAGATAACCGGAGTTCGCAGTTTTCAACGCGGTATCCGCGAGACCTTTACGAGCACCGTGAGTGGAGATGAAGTACTGCAGTACGCTCAGGCCTTCACGGAAGTTCGCGGTGATCGGCGTCTCAATGATCGAGCCGTCCGGCTTGGCCATCAGACCACGCATACCAGCCAGCTGACGAATCTGAGCTGCCGAACCCCGGGCACCGGAGTCAGCCATCATGTACATGGAGTTGAAGGACTCCTGATCCACTTCTTTGCCGTGACGGTCGATCACTTTCTCTTTCGAGAGGTTCGCCATCATCGCCTTCGACACTTCGTCGTTGGCCTTGGACCAGAGGTCGATCACCTTGTTGTACTTCTCGCCCTGGGTTACCAGGCCGGACGCGTACTGACTTTCGATTTCCTTAACTTCTTCGGTGGCCGCGTCAATGATGCGAGCCTTTTCATCAGGGATGACGAAGTCATTCACGCCGATGGAAACGCCGGAGATAGTCGAGTAGGCGAAGCCGGTGTACATCAGTTGGTCAGCGAAGATCACGGTGTCTTTCAAGCCAACGGTGCGATAGCACTGGTTGATCAGCTTGGAGATCGCTTTCTTCTTCATGGACTGGTTGACCACGTCATACGACAGACCGGCCGGTACCACTTGGAACAGCAGCGCGCGGCCGACAGTGGTGTCGACGATGCGGGTGTTCTTGGTGATGCTGCCATCGCGGTCTTTGATGACCTCGTTGATACGCACCTTAACTTTAGCGTGCAGCGCTGCTTCGCCGGCGCGGAATACGCGGTCGACTTCCTGCAGATCAGCAAACACACGACCTTCGCCTTTGGCGTTGATCGCTTCACGGGTCATGTAATACAGACCCAGTACAACGTCCTGCGACGGAACGATGATTGGCTCACCGTTGGCTGGCGACAGAATGTTGTTGGTCGACATCATCAACGCGCGCGCTTCCAACTGGGCTTCCAGTGTCAGCGGTACGTGCACGGCCATTTGGTCGCCGTCGAAGTCGGCATTGTACGCGGCGCAGACCAGCGGGTGCAGCTGAATAGCCTTACCTTCGATCAGAACCGGCTCAAACGCCTGGATACCCAGACGGTGAAGGGTCGGTGCACGGTTGAGGAGTACGGGGTGTTCGCGAATCACTTCAGCGAGAACGTCCCAAACTTCTGGCAGCTCACGCTCAACCATTTTCTTGGCGGCTTTGATGGTGGTGGCCAGGCCACGCATTTCCAACTTGCCGAAAATGAACGGTTTGAACAGCTCGAGGGCCATCTTCTTCGGCAGACCGCACTGATGCAGACGCAGAGTCGGGCCTACGGTAATAACGGAACGACCGGAGTAGTCCACGCGCTTACCGAGCAAGTTCTGACGGAAACGACCCTGCTTACCCTTGATCATGTCGGCCAAGGATTTCAGCGGACGCTTGTTCGAGCCAGTGATGGCGCGACCGCGACGGCCGTTGTCGAGCAAGGCGTCGACCGCTTCCTGCAGCATGCGCTTTTCGTTGCGCACGATGATGTCCGGGGCGGACAGATCGAGCAGGCGCTTCAGACGGTTGTTACGGTTGATCACTCGACGATACAGATCGTTGAGGTCGGAAGTCGCGAAACGACCACCATCCAACGGCACCAACGGACGCAGATCTGGCGGCAGAACCGGCAGAACGGTCAGCACCATCCACTCTGGGTGGTTGCCGGAACCCTGGAAGGCTTCCATCAGCTTCAGACGCTTGGACAGCTTCTTGATCTTGGTTTCCGAGTTGGTTTGCGGAATCTCTTCGCGCAGACGGCCAATCTCGTGCTCCAGATCGATAGCGCTCAGCAGCTCGCGAACAGCCTCGGCACCCATGCGGGCGTCGAAGTCGTCACCGAACTCTTCGATGGCTTCGAAGTACTGCTCGTCGTTCAGCAACTGCCCCTTTTCCAGGGTGGTCATGCCTGGATCGATAACGACATAGCTCTCGAAGTAGAGAACGCGCTCGATATCACGCAGGGTCATGTCCAGCAACAGGCCGATACGGGACGGCAGCGACTTGAGGAACCAGATGTGGGCAACCGGCGAAGCCAGCTCGATGTGCGCCATGCGCTCACGACGAACCTTGGCCAGGGCGACTTCAACGCCGCACTTCTCGCAGATCACACCGCGGTGTTTCAGGCGCTTGTACTTACCGCACAGGCACTCGTAGTCCTTTACTGGGCCAAAGATCTTGGCGCAGAACAGGCCGTCACGCTCAGGTTTGAACGTACGGTAGTTGATGGTTTCCGGCTTTTTAACTTCACCGAAGGACCACGAACGGATCATCTCTGGCGATGCCAACCCAATACGGATGGCATCGAACTCTTCGACTTGACCCTGGTTTTTCAGCAAATTCAGTAGGTCTTTCAAGGCCTTTCCTCCTGGCGGAGCAAGGAGCGGGCTCTACAGCCCCGCTCCCATTGCGCTTCGTGTTATTCGGTTTCCAGATCGATATCGATACCGAGCGAACGGATTTCTTTGATCAACACGTTGAAGGACTCGGGCATGCCCGGCTCCATGCGGTGATCACCGTCCACGATGTTTTTGTACATCTTGGTACGGCCGTTCACGTCATCCGACTTAACGGTCAGCATTTCCTGCAGGGTGTACGCGGCGCCGTATGCTTCCAACGCCCAAACTTCCATTTCCCCGAAGCGCTGACCACCGAACTGCGCCTTACCACCCAGCGGCTGCTGGGTAACCAGGCTGTAGGAACCGGTAGAACGAGCGTGCATCTTGTCGTCCACCAGGTGGTTCAGTTTCAGCATGTACATGTAGCCAACGGTCACATGACGCTCGAACTGGTTACCGGTGCGGCCGTCGAACAGCTGCATCTGGCCGCTTTCTGGCAAATCTGCCAGTTTCAGCATGGCCTTGATTTCGCTTTCCTTGGCACCGTCAAATACCGGAGTTGCCATCGGCACACCGCCACGCAGGTTCTTCGCCAGGTCGAGAATCTCTTGGTCAGACAGGTCTGCCAGAGTTTCTTGACGGCCACCGATCTCGTTATAGATCTGGTGCAGGAACTTACGCAGTTCAGCAACCTTGCGCTGCTCTTCGAGCATGCGGTTGATCTTCTCGCCCAGCCCCTTGGCCGCGAGGCCCAGGTGGGTTTCAAGGATCTGACCGACGTTCATACGCGAAGGTACGCCCAGCGGGTTGAGAACGATGTCGACCGGGGTGCCATAGGCATCGTGCGGCATGTCTTCAACCGGCATGATCACGGAGACCACACCCTTGTTACCGTGACGACCGGCCATCTTGTCGCCCGGCTGGATGCGACGACGGATTGCCAGGTAAACCTTGACGATCTTCAGCACGCCTGGAGCCAGGTCATCGCCTTGCTGCAGTTTGCGCTTCTTGTCTTCGAACTTGTCGTCGAGCAGCTGACGGCGATCAACGATGTAGGCCTGCGCTTTCTCAAGCTGCTCGTTCAGAGCATCTTCAGCCATACGCAGCTTGAACCACTGACCACGCTCGAGGCCATCGAGGAACTCATCGGTGATCTCGGCGCCTTTCTTCAGACCGGCACCGCCTTCGGCTTTCTTGCCAACCAGAGCGGAACGCAGACGTTCGAAGGTTGCACCTTCAACAATGCGGAACTCCTCGTTGAGGTCCTTACGGATCTCGTCGAGTTGCATCTTCTCGATCGACAGCGCACGAGCATCACGCTCAACGCCATCACGGGTGAAGACCTGCACGTCGATAACAGTACCTTTGGTACCGGTCGGTACGCGCAGGGACGTGTCTTTAACGTCGGAAGCCTTCTCACCGAAGATTGCACGCAGCAACTTCTCTTCTGGGGTCAGTTGGGTCTCGCCTTTCGGAGTGACCTTGCCCACCAGAATGTCGCCAGCGCCAACTTCAGCACCCACGTAAACGATACCGGCCTCGTCCAGCTTGTTCAGCGCAGCTTCGCCCACGTTCGGAATGTCCGAAGTGATTTCTTCTGGCCCAAGCTTGGTGTCACGCGCCACACAGGTCAGTTCCTGAATGTGGATCGTGGTGAAACGGTCTTCCTGAACCACACGCTCCGACAGGAGGATGGAGTCTTCGAAGTTGTAACCGTTCCAGGCCATGAACGCGATGCGCATGTTCTGACCCAGAGCCAGCTCACCCATGTCGGTGGACGGACCATCAGCCAGGATGTCGCTGCGCTCAACCTTGTCACCTTTGCTCACCAGCGGACGCTGGTTGATGCAGGTGTTCTGGTTCGAACGGGTGTATTTGGTCAGGTTGTAGATGTCGACACCGGCTTCGCCAGTTTCAACTTCGTCATCCGCAACACGAACCACGATACGGCTGGCGTCGACGGAGTCGATCACGCCGCCACGACGCGCTACGACGCAAACGCCGGAGTCGCGCGCAACGTTGCGCTCCATGCCGGTACCAACCAGCGGCTTGTCCGAACGCAGAGTCGGAACAGCCTGACGCTGCATGTTCGAACCCATCAACGCACGGTTGGCGTCGTCGTGCTCGAGGAACGGAATCAACGAAGCGGCGACGGACACAACCTGCTTCGGCGAAACGTCCATCAGCGTGACGTCTTCCGGCACCTTGACGGTGAACTCGTTCAAGTGACGAACAGCTACCAGCTCGTCGACCAGCTGACCTTTCTGGTTCATCGTTGCCGATGCCTGAGCGATCACGTGGTCTGCCTCTTCGATAGCCGAGAGGAACACGATTTCGTCAGTAACCAGAGTGTCCTTCACCACACGGTACGGGCTTTCCAGGAAGCCGTACTGGTTGGTGCGGGCATAGGCTGCCAGGGAGTTGATCAGACCGATGTTCGGACCTTCCGGCGTTTCGATCGGGCATACGCGACCGTAGTGGGTCGGGTGTACGTCACGAACTTCGAAGCCTGCGCGCTCACGAGTCAAACCACCCGGGCCGAGTGCAGAAACACGGCGTTTGTGGGTGATCTCGGACAGCGGGTTGTTCTGGTCCATAAACTGCGAGAGCTGGCTGGAACCGAAGAACTCTTTCACCGCGGCAGCCACTGGCTTGGCGTTGATCAGATCTTGCGGCATCAGGCCTTCGCTTTCAGCCATCGACAGACGCTCTTTGACCGCACGCTCTACACGCACCAGGCCAACGCGGAACTGGTTCTCGGCCATCTCGCCAACACAACGCACGCGACGGTTACCCAGGTGGTCGATGTCATCGACGATGCCTTTGCCGTTACGGATGTCGACCAAGGTCTTGAGAACTTCGACGATGTCTTCCTTGCTCAACACGCCCGAACCTTCGATCTCGGTACGACCGATACGCCGGTTGAACTTCATGCGACCTACAGCAGACAGGTCGTAGCGCTCGGCGCTGAAGAACAGGTTGTTGAACAGGGTCTCGGCAGCATCCTTGGTAGGTGGCTCGCCTGGACGCATCATGCGATAGATCTCGACCAGCGCTTCCAATTGATTGGTAGTGCCGTCGATTTTCAGGGTGTCGGAGATGAACGGACCGCAGTCGATGTCGTTGGTGTACAACGTTTCGATACGCACGACCTGAGCCTTGGCGATTTTTGCCAGGATTTCAGTGTTCAGCTCGGTATTGCACTCAGCCAGGATTTCACCAGTAGCCGGGTGAACAATCGCCTTGGCACTGGTACGACCAATGACGTAGTCCAGCGGCACTTCCAGGGTCTTGATCCCGGATTTGTCCAACTGATTGATGTGGCGCGCGGTAATACGGCGGCCTTGCTCAACGATGACCTTGCCCTTCTCGTCTTTGATATCGAGAACAGCAATTTCGCCACGCAGACGATGCGGTACCAGTTCCAGGCTGAGATTCTCACCCTGGACATGGAACACGTTAGTCTCGTAGAACGCATCGAGCACTTGCTCAGTGGTGTAACCCAGCGCGCGCAGCAGTACGGACGCCGGCAGCTTGCGGCGACGGTCGATACGTACGAATACCGCGTCTTTCGGGTCGAACTCGAAGTCCAACCACGAACCGCGGTAAGGAATGATGCGCGCGGAGTACAGCAGCTTGCCCGAGCTGTGAGTCTTGCCACGGTCGTGGTCGAAGAACACGCCTGGGGAGCGGTGCAGCTGGGAAACGATGACGCGCTCGGTACCGTTGATAACGAAGGTACCGTTCTCGGTCATCAGGGGGATTTCCCCCATGTAAACTTCTTGCTCTTTGATGTCCTTGATCGCTTTGTTCGACGATTCCTTATCGAAAATGATCAGACGGACTTTTACCCGCAGCGGCACGGCGAATGTCACGCCACGCAGCACGCACTCTTTCACATCAAAGGCCGGTTCGCCCAGGCGATAACCGACATATTCCAGAGCAGCATTGCCGGAATAGCTGATAATCGGGAAAACGGACTTGAAGGCCGCATGCAGGCCGATGTCGCGGAACTGATCCTTTGTAGCTCCCGCCTGCAGGAATTCGCGATACGAATCCAGCTGGATGGCCAGGAGATAAGGCACATCCATGACATCCGGCAACTTGCTAAAGTCCTTGCGGATACGTTTTTTCTCAGTATATGAGTAAGCCATCAGCGTTCCCCAGCTTGGTCACCTGCTTATTTGGCTCCTCCCGACGGGAGCAGCCAGAAAATCTTGCAAACTCTCGGTTTGCGCCACCCCTCGGGGCGGTTACTGCTTCAGCTACAGGCCAACCCTCGAAGGTCGGCCTATAACGGAAAAAGGCCGGTGGCAAAAGCCACCAGCCATCAGCCTTTCGCTCAACGCTTGGGCTGTAGACGCAAGGTCGTCGCTTACTTGAGCTCGACTTTGGCGCCTGCTTCTTCCAGGGCTTTCTTAGCAGCTTCAGCTTCGTCTTTCGACACAGCTTCTTTGACGATGCCAGGAGCGCTGTCAACAACGGCTTTAGCTTCTTTCAGACCCAGACCGGTCAGTTCACGAACGACCTTGATCACGTTTACTTTCTTCTCGCCGGATTCAAGCAGCATTACGTTGAATTCGGTTTGCTCTTCAGCAACAGCAGCTGGGCCAGCAGCTGGGCCAGCGGAAGCAGCAGCAGCGCTAACGCCGAACTTCTCTTCCATTGCTTTGATCAGCTCAACGATTTCCAGAACGGATTTCTCGCCGATTGCGTCGATGATTTCTTGATTAGACAGAGCCATGACTCTAATTCCTGTATTGGGGTGACAGCCTACGCGGCCATCGAAATAAACAATAAACGCGAAAGGAGATGCTCAGCCTCAGGCTGCGGCAGCTTCTTTCTGGTCGCGAAGGGCCGCCAGAGTACGAGCCAATTTGCTGGTAGCGCCTTGAATCACGCTCATCAGCTGAGAAATTGCTTCGTCACGGGTCGGCAGGCTTGCCAGTACGTCGATCTGATTAGCTGCGAGGAACTTGCCCTCGAACGCAGCTGCCTTGATCTCGAACTTATCCTGACCTTTGGCGAACTCTTTGAACAAACGGGCAGCAGCGCCAGGATGTTCGTTCGAGAATGCAACCAGGGTCGGGCCAGTGAACACGTCGTTGAGCACGTCATATTGAGTGCCGGCAACAGCGCGCTTGAGCAGGGTGTTACGTACAACACGTACGTAAACGCCAGCTTCACGAGCCTCTTTACGGAGTCCGGTCATTGCGCCTACTGTCACACCACGGGCATCAGCCACGACAGCGGACAGAGCGACTTTGGCAGCCTCGTTGACTTCAGCGACGATGGCCTTCTTGTCTTCGAGTTTAATTGCCACGGGTTAACTCCTGCTTGTTACGTTTCATCCAACCGAAGCCGGATGTCGTTTGGTGTCAGATTCCGTAAGGAACCGGGAGCACCATCTGCGTAGGCTTGAGGTTTAAGACTTGCGTCGCCTACGGTCTTGGATAGCCCCCGCCAGGCAGGGACCCCAATCTTTCAACAGTCGGAACAATCGCTTGCTCCAGCTGATTTGTCTTACGCGTCGAGCGAGCTCTGATCGATAACCAGACCTGGGCCCATAGTGGTGCTCAGGGTTACGCGCTTAACGTAGATACCTTTCGAGGAAGCTGGCTTGATGCGCTTCAGATCAGCGATCAGGGCTTCAACGTTTTCCTTCAGCTTGATGGCGTCGAAGCCAACTTTGCCGACGGAAGTGTGGATGATGCCGTTTTTGTCGGTGCGATAACGAACCTGACCAGCCTTGGCGTTTTTCACGGCAGTGGCTACGTCCGGAGTTACGGTACCGACTTTCGGGTTAGGCATCAGGCCACGTGGACCGAGAATCTGACCCAGCTGGCCGACAACGCGCATGGCGTCCGGGGAAGCGATCACTACGTCGTAGTTCAGCTCGCCAGCTTTCATTTCAGCAGCCAGTTCGTCCATACCTACGCGGTCAGCGCCGGCGGCCAGAGCAGCTTCAGCAGCCGGACCCTGGGTGAACACAGCAACGCGTACGGTTTTACCGGTGCCGTGCGGCAGAACGGTAGCGCTACGTACGACCTGGTCGGATTTACGTGGGTCAACGCCCAGGTTCACAGCGACGTCGAACGATTCGGTGAACTTAACTTTCGACAGCTCAGCCAGCAGAGTGGCCGCTTCTTCGAAGCCGTAGGACTTGCCAGCAACGATTTTCTCGCCGATAGCCTTTTGGCGCTTGGTCAACTTAGCCATCACACACCCTCCACGTTGAGGCCCATGCTGCGAGCAGAACCGGCGATAGTACGCACGGCTGCATCCATATCAGCAGCGGTCAGATCAGCCTGTTTGGTTTTGGCGATCTCTTCGAGCTGAGCACGGGTAACGGTGCCAACTTTGACGCTGTTCGGGCGAGCCGAACCGCTAGTCAGACCAGCAGCTTTCTTCAGCAGAACCGAAGCAGGGGTGCTTTTGGTTTCAAAGGTGAAGCTACGGTCGCTATAAACAGTGATGATCACTGGAGTCGGCAGACCAGGTTCCATGCCTTGGGTCTTGGCGTTGAACGCCTTGCAGAATTCCATGATGTTCACGCCATGCTGACCGAGAGCCGGGCCGACGGGCGGGCTCGGGTTGGCTTGTGCAGCCTTTACTTGCAGCTTGATATAAGCCGTGATTTTCTTAGCCATTAGCTACTCCAGTTCGGGTTCTAGCGCCTTGCGGCTCCCCGGGTTACTTACGTGTTTATCCCAGTGACGACAAAACCCCGCAGCCTAAGGCTGCGGGGTACGGGATGCTTTGTCAGTTATGCCTTTTCGACCTGACTAAACTCCAGCTCAACCGGGGTGGAGCGACCAAAAATAGTCACAGCCACCTGAATCCGGCTTTTCTCATAGTTCACTTCTTCGACAACACCGCTGAAGTCAGCGAAAGGACCGTCAATTACGCGGACCATCTCACCTGGCTCAAACAGGGTTTTCGGCTTCGGCTTGTCACTACCATCAGCAACGCGACGCAGAATTGCATCAGCCTCTTTATCAGTGATTGGCGCTGGCTTATCGGCGGTACCGCCGATGAAACCCATAACGCGAGGCGTATCCTTGACCAAGTGCCAAGTGCCTTCGTTCATGTCCATCTGCACCAGAACATAACCGGGGAAGAACTTGCGTTCACTTTTGCGCTTCTGGCCATTACGCATCTCAACCACTTCTTCAGTGGGGACCAGAATCTCGCCGAACCCATCTTCCATGCCGGCCAGCTTGACGCGCTCAATCAGAGAGCGCATTACATGCTTCTCGTAACCCGAGTAAGCATGCACAACGTACCAACGCTTAGCCACGGGACACCTTCAACCAACAATCATGGAAACAAGCCAGCCTAGCAGGGAGTCAAGCCCCCACAGCAACAACGCCATCACCAGCACAACAGCCACGACGATAAGCGTGGTTTGCGTGGTTTCCTGACGAGTTGGCCAAACGACTTTGCGAATTTCAACCCGAGCCTCTTTAGCGAGCCCGAAAAATGCCTGCCCCCTAGATGTTTGCAGACCAACAAATGCAGCCACAGCCGCAAGAGCCAGCAAACCCAGGACACGGTACAGAATCGGCTCACCAGAGAAGAACTGATTGCCAACCACGCCAACCACCACCAAAGTAGCGACAACAAGCCACTTGAGCAGATCAAAGCGCGATTCTTTGGCTTCAGCCTTAACAGTCATTTACGAGGATCCTGTGAAAGACGTGCCAGTTTTAACTTCTTGGTAAAACTGGCAGGTCAGGAGGGAATCGAACCCCCAACCTACGGTTTTGGAGACCGTCGCTCTGCCAATTGAGCTACTGACCTAAAACAAAATCAGGCCGACCATTATGCCGGCCTGATGGGGACTTATCAACGATTACTCGATGATTTTGGCAACAACGCCGGCACCAACGGTACGGCCGCCTTCGCGAATCGCGAAACGCAGACCATCTTCCATGGCGATCGACTTGATCAAGGTAACAACCATCTTGATGTTGTCGCCCGGCATTACCATCTCAACGCCTTCCGGCAGCTCACAGCTACCAGTTACGTCGGTAGTACGGAAGTAGAACTGAGGGCGGTAGCCTTTGAAGAACGGGGTGTGACGACCACCTTCGTCTTTGCTCAGGATGTAAACCTCAGCTTCGAACTTGGTGTGCGGCTTAACCGAACCCGGCTTGGCCAGTACCTGACCACGCTCAACGTCTTCACGCTTGGTACCACGCAGCAGAACGCCGCAGTTCTCGCCAGCACGACCTTCGTCGAGCAGCTTGCGGAACATTTCAACGCCGGTGCAGGTAGTCTGAGTAGTATCACGCAGACCTACGATTTCCAGAGCCTCTTGAACCTTGACGATACCGCGCTCGATACGACCGGTAACCACAGTACCGCGACCGGAGATCGAGAATACGTCTTCGATTGGCATCAGGAATGGCTTGTCGATAACGCGGACCGGCTCAGGAATGTAGCTATCCAGAGTCTCTACCAGCTTCTTAACAGCGGTAGTGCCCATTTCGTTGTCGTCTTGGCCGTTCAGAGCCATCAGAGCCGAACCGATGATGATCGGAGTGTCGTCGCCTGGGAACTCGTAAGTGCTCAGCAGGTCGCGAACTTCCATCTCAACCAGTTCCAGCAGCTCTGCGTCATCCACCATGTCAGCCTTGTTCAGGAAGACAACGATGTAAGGAACGCCAACCTGACGGGACAGCAGGATGTGCTCACGAGTTTGCGGCATCGGACCATCAGCGGCCGAGCAAACCAGGATAGCGCCGTCCATCTGAGCAGCACCGGTGATCATGTTTTTTACGTAGTCGGCGTGACCTGGGCAGTCAACGTGCGCGTAGTGACGCACAGCCGAATCGTATTCAACGTGAGCGGTATTGATGGTGATACCACGAGCTTTTTCTTCCGGGGCGCTATCGATCTTGTCGAAGTCAACGCGAGCCGAACCGAAAACCTCGGAGCAAACACGGGTCAGAGCAGCGGTCAGAGTGGTTTTACCGTGGTCAACGTGACCGATGGTGCCAACGTTGACGTGCGGTTTGTTCCGTTCAAACTTTTCTTTAGCCATCAGAGCGTCTCCCATCGATTAAGTGCGCGAACCACGCGACCATTAAAACAAAGGCAGATATCTGCATATCTGCCTTCTTAATAATGGAGCTCTTGAGCGGATTCGAACCGCTGACCTCACCCTTACCAAGGGTGTGCTCTACCAACTGAGCTACAAGAGCGAACTCTTTTTACACAAACCACAAACATGGAGCGGGTAGCGGGAATCGAACCCGCACCATCAGCTTGGAAGGCTGAGGTTCTACCGTTGAACTATACCCGCGGAGCTTGCAGCTCACGCTAAATATGGTGGAGGGGGAAGGATTCGAACCTTCGAAACTCGCGTGTCAGATTTACAGTCTGATCCCTTTGGCCACTCGGGAACCCCTCCAAAGTGAGGCGGCATTCTCTTCGTATGCCACCCTGCTGTCAAGCAATTCCTCATAAAAAACTTGAGGTTAGCGCAATCGACAACAACTTTTCAGATTCACCCCAAGAGCAACCCTGCAAAGCGGGCGCTATTCTATTCAAACTAATTCGACGATGCAACGCTTTCGCATGGCATTAATTGATGTTGTAAGCCATTGAAGTCTCGAGCCAAGGATTGCAGCAGCGAATCGTCAGCCAGGCGGCGACTTTCAGGTGCGATACGCACCCAGAAATTGCGATGCGCCCTCGGTAATTCACGCATTTGCGGCTCATAACCCACCTCGCGTAAACGCTGCATAACGCTTTCCGCTGATTCACTGCGCGGAAACATTCCCAGCGAAATCCCGTTGGAAAGGTCACCAGTGGTAATGATGTAGCTGTCGATTTTTCGAGCCTGCAGCTCTTTAAGTTGCCGCAGCGACGCCTGACGAGAAGCAAGAGGTGGTAGATAAACCCAGTAATCCAACCCTGCCGGGGCATCTACAACTCTTACTTGAGACTGGATATCTAAAGTGATCAGGCGCTGCTCTACCAATTTGGCAGCTTCCTCCTGGTCGAAACCACCTAAAAACATGCACACCTCAGAGGAGCCTGCTGCCGCCTCTACGGGATGCTCGCGTCGACTTTGCGCGCCGCCAGACTCACTCAACAGCCGAATATCCTGGCGCACCTCCTGATGCAAGGATAACGGTGCCACCTCTTTAGCCCGCAGCGGTGCCTGCTGTTGGTGCCAAACGTAATAGAAGAGATTCAAAACAAGAAAAAGCAGGAACAACCAACGCATAACGACCTCAAGGCAAAGGACACGCGATAGCCAAACCGATAAAGATCAGATCAGGCATCACGCGCGCGGCGGGCAGGATTTCTTCCACGGAGCCAGCATCCCCTCCTGTGAGAAACACTTCAAAGGACTCCCCCCAATACTCTCGAGCAAGCTCCAGCTGGGTTTGCACAAAGCCACGGAGCATCAACGAACACCCTCTCTCGACAGCCTCGACAGTGGAACGACCCGGCGAGAGCGCTTGCAGCGCCTTCTCCGCCGCATCATCGTCATAGCGAATTCGTCGAGTGTGGGTGCGCAACTGATTGCGCATGAGCGGCACACCTGGGCAGATGAAGCCACCAAGATGATTACCATCTACCGCAACAAAATCCGATGTCACCGCCGTACCAAGGTCAAGCACCAGGCACGCCTTCCCCGCCAATTGGTAGGCGGCCAGTATAGCGAGCCACCTATCCAACCCAAGGCGCTGGTAATCGCTGTAACCGTTACGGACGCCCGCCACAATCTCGGCGGAGCGAGCGCACATCGAAGCAATGCCAAAGCGCTCGCGCAAAAGATCCACGAGCGCCGATGTTTCTTCATCGCTACGCACACTCACCAGACGCGCCGCGCGCAAGGCCAGCGCAGGTATAGCGAAAAGATCTGCCAGCAATTCCTCGGCCGAGCCAACTACACCGCCACCCACGACGAGCGATTGCGTGCCGAGCACCCGCCACTTGATAAAGCTGTTTCCGCAGTCGAGCTCAAGAATCATCGCGCAGCCTCAAACTAAGCTCTCCACCACTGTACTGGCGCTCCTCACCATTCACCAAAAGCCGTAACGCTCCTCGAGAATCGATCCCCAGCACGTGTCCATCAATGTATTGCGCGCCCGCAGAGAGACGAACATCTCTTCCCTGCCAAAGATGAGCAGCCTCCCACTCGGCGCTAAGCACCTGAAAACCATGCTGCCGGTGCAGATAGAGATAACGATTGAGGTGGGCGCTCAAGCTATTGATAAGCGCATTTCGATCAACCAAGCCACCAACCTCGTTGCGCATGGAAGTCCATGGCTGATCGATCAGTTCCTCACGGCGCATATTGGCGTTGATGCCCACACCTATCACTACATGGCAAACGTCTGCCGGATCACCCGTTATTTCTAACAGTATTCCGGCAATTTTCCGCCCTGCAACCAAGAGGTCGTTCGGCCACTTCAACCCAACGTTCGCCACACCCAACTCCCGTATAGCCGCCAGCACTGCCAGCCCGACCACCAAGCTCAGACCGTCCAACTGGCTCGCCCCTCCTTCGACACGCAGCAGCAAGCTGTAATAGATGTTTTCCCCAAAGGGACTTATCCACTGACGCCCACGGCGACCGCGGCCTGCTGTTTGTCGCTCAGCTACGACAAAAAAAGGTGGCTTCTCACCGTTTTCTAAAAAGCGAAGGGCCGCTGCATTGGTTGAGTCAACACTCTCCAACACGTGCACTTGCCAGCCACCTGGATTACCCAGCAGTTTTTCAGCCTCAAGCAGCACCATTGGATCCGCCAGACAGTAGCCTCGCCCACGCACCTTATGGACCGACAAACCAGAGGAATCCTCAATCTCCTGCAACTGCTTCCATACAGCCGCACGACTGACGCCCAGGATTGCACCAAGCGCCTCACCCGAATGAAATCGTCCATCTTGTAGAAGCGCCAATAACTTCAGCATTTGCGATCGCCAAATCAAGAGGCACGCATCATAGCGGCGCACTCGTTCATTTCATAGAAAGCATCTCCGACAAGACACAGGGCTATTTGCTGTTATCAAGGATGCCCATTCGCGACGGAAGCCCCCATGAGAGCAACTTTTTCGCGGACAAAAACAAACCCCCTACCCGTTTTCACGGATAGGGGGTTTGGAATTTAAGCTTGACGATGACCTACTCTCACATGGGGAA